>JAWKQN010000006.1 GCA_041390125.1 Gemmatimonadota bacterium
CAGCGCCTGCCGGCCCTGCGGGTCCAGCAGGACGGCCACCTGGTTGGGGGACGCGGGCACGCCCGTCTCCGTCAGGAACGTCCGCACGGCGTCGGCGGCACCCTCTTCCTGGTTGGCGGCCGTGTCCAACCGGTTGAAGAAGCGCTGAAGCGCGGCCTCCATGGTGTCGGCGGCGCCGGGCCGGACATCGAAGGTGGGCGGCACGGCGGCCGCCGCCTGGGCGCGTTGCCGCTCCAGCTCCTCTGCCGAGCGGGGGACCGCGAACGAGAACCGCGCAATGACGGTCTCGGGCGCCACGCGCCCGACGGTGTACCCGTCCAGGTCGGTGCGGGGGATGGGGGGGAACGCCAGCGTGATCCCCACCGCGAGCAGCACCAGCAGCAGCACCCGCGCGCCGTGGAACGCCAGGGCGCCGACCCGATCCGTGCGCGCCGGACCGGACAGGCGTCCGAGCACCCCCTGGCCGGGCGCGTTCACCGCGTCTCCTCGGTGGCCTCGGCGTAGGCGCGGATGATGTCCTTGACGAGGCGGTGCCGGATGACGTCGGCCGCGTCGAGGTAGACGAACTCGATGCCGTCGATCCCCTTGAGGATCTGCTCGACCTCGAGCAGGCCGGAATCCGAGCGGCGCGGCAGATCGATCTGGGTCGTGTCCCCCGTGATGACCACCTTGGAGTTCAGCCCCAGCCGCGTCAGGAACATCTTCATCTGCGCGGAGGTGGCGTTCTGCGCCTCGTCCAGGATCACGAACGCGTCCGACAGCGTGCGGCCCCGCATGTAGGCGAGCGGCGCGATCTCGATGGCGCGCGCCTCGAGCGCCGCCTGCACCCGGTCGCGCGGCATCAGGTCTTCCAGCGCGTCGTAGAGCGGACGCAGGTACGGATCCACCTTCTCCTGCAGGTCACCGGGGAGGAAGCCCAGGTTCTCGCCGGCCTCCACCGCGGGACGCGCCAGGATGATGCGGCGCACGCGCTTCTTGTAGAGCGCGTCGACCGCCATCACCACCGCCAGGTAGGTCTTGCCCGTCCCCGCGGGACCGATGCCGATGACCACGTCGTGCGCGGCGATCGCCTGCAGGTACTCCTGCTGGCCCTCGGACTTGGCCGTGACCGACCGCCGCGAGCCGGGCAGGCTGATGCGCACCGCTTCGCTCGGCGAGACGAGGCCGTTGCCGCTCCCCGACCCCGCTCCGTCCGCGAAGCGCGCCACGTCGGACGCATCGAATGGGGCGCGCATGCGCGCCAGCTCGATCATGTGGAGCGCGACCGTCACGGCCGCCTCCACCGCCTCCAGCGGGCCGGACAGCACCAGGTAGGTGCCGCGGAAGACGACGCGCACGCCGAAGCGACGCGCCAGCTCCTGGAGGTTCGCGTCGGAGACGCCGGCCAGCAGGAGCGGGTCGGCCCCCTCGGCGTCGAGGCGGTGCTCGACGAAGGAATCCGTGCGATCGGTCAAGGCCATGACTCTGCTACCCCTCGGAGCGGCGCAGGCTCAGATGCAGCTCCGCCAGCTCCACGTCGGTCACCGGGCTCGGTGCCCCCTCGAAGAGGGCGCGCGCCGCGGTCGTCTTGGGAAACGCCACCACGTCGCGCAGGCTGGAGGCCCCCGCGAAGCGCTGGACGATGCGGTCCATGCCGAGCGCGATCCCGCCGTGGGGCGGTGCCCCCTGGTCGAGCGCGCCCAGCAGGAACCCGAACTTCTGGTCGATCTCGGCGTCGTCGAGGCCGAGGAGGTGGAAGATCCGCCGCTGCAGGTCCGAGCGGTGGATGCGCAGGCTGCCCGACCCCAGCTCGGTGCCGTTGAAGACCAGGTCATAGGCCTGGCCGCGCACGCGGGCCGGGTCGGTGTCCAGCAGCGCCATGTCCTCCGGGTGCGGCATCACGAAGGGGTGATGCCCCGCCGCCAGCGAGCCGTCCTCGTTCTCCTCGAAGAGCGGGAAGTCCACCACCCACAGCCACGCCTCGCCCTCCAGCACGCCGCCCGTGCGCACCCAGGCCGGCACCCGCACGGCGTCCAGGGCCGCGCTGGTGATCCGGTCGCGGCCGCCCGCGGCCAACGCCAGGTCTCCGATGCCCAGGCCCAGCCGGTCGGCGCGGGCGTCGTCCAGGCCCCGCGACAGCGGGCCCGACAGGCCGTCCGCGGTCCGCTTGGCCCACAGCAGGCCGGGCGCGCCCGCCTTCTTGGCCAGGCCCTCCAGCTCCTCGATCTCCTTGCGCGACAGGCTGGCGCCGCCCGGCACGATCAGGCCGCGCACGCGGCCGCCCTCCGCCAGGATGCCGTCCACGATCTTGAGGCCGGCACCTTCCAGCGCAGCCGACCAGTCGGACAGCTCCAGCGGGCAGCGCAGGTCCGGACGGTCCGACCCGTAGCGCTCCATCACCTCCCGGTGCGTGGTGCGCGGGAACGGGAGCGGCGCGTCGATGCCGGCCACGCCGGCCAGTCGGTGCATCAGCCCTTCGATCCAGACCAGGATGTCCTCGGGCTCGATGAAGGCGGCCTCGACGTCGATCTGGGTGAACTCGGGCTGGCGATCGGCGCGCAGGTCCTCGTCCCGGAAGCAGCGCGCGATCTGCATGTAGCGATCGAACCCCGCGATCATCAGGATCTGCTTGTAGATCTGCGGGCTCTGCGGCAACGCGAAGAACTGCCCCGGATGCACGCGGCTCGGCACCAGGAAGTCGCGCGCGCCTTCGGGCGTGCGCTTGGTGAGCATCGGCGTCTCGATCTCGAGGAAGCCGTGCTCGTGGAAGTAGTTGCGGGCCTCGAGCACCAGCCGGTGCCGCAGCATCAGGTTGCGCTGCAGCTCGGGCCGGCGCAGGTCCAGCACCCGGTGCTGGAGACGCAGGTCCTCGGCCGGCAGCTCCTCCTCCGGCGTGCGGTAGACCGGGATGGCCGGCACGGCCGCGTCCGAGAGCACCTCGAGCGAGCGGGCCTGCACCTCGATCTGGCCGGACGCCATGTCCGGATTGCGGGCGTCGGCGGGCCGGAGCCGCACGGTGCCCTGCACACGCACCACGTCCTCGGCCCCCAGGGCCGAGGCCCGCTCCACGCTCTCCGCCTCCGTCCAGTCCGGACCGCAGGAGATCTGGACGATCCCGGAGCGGTCCCTCAGGTCCAGGAAGAACAGACCGCCCAGGTCGCGGCGCCGGTGCACCCAGCCCACGAGCGTGACGTCGGTGCCCTCGTGCTCCGGCGTCAGATGGCCGAGGAACGAGGTGCGGAGCGTGGTCTGTCCGGTTTCGGTCGGGTTCATGGACGGGTGGCGCGCGCCCGCACGCCGTGGAGGGCTCGAAGGAGAAGGAGGACCACCGTGTACCCCACGCTGACCCCGAAGACGTCCGCCGTCCAGTCGCCCCAGGAGGGCATCCGGTACGGCACGAAGCGCTGATGCAGCTCGTCCACCGCGCCATAGAAGTAGCCGGCGGCGAGCGGCGCGGCGTGACCGCGGCCGATGGGCTGGCCGTGTTGACCCCAGGCCAGCAGCCCCCCCAGGACGGCGTACATGCCGAAGTGGATGAGCTTGTCGTTGTTGGCGAAGGTGACGACCCGCGGAACGGTGCGGAGCTCACTCAGCAGGAACAGGATGGTCGCCCAGGCCAGAGCGGGTCCCCATGAGACGATCCAGCGACGCAGGCGGGGGGTTGGGCTCTGGGGCGGCAGACGCGCTCCTTGGGTTGGGTCGCCGAGAGGCGCTTCGGCGCTCGTTCCCGTGCAGGCGGCGTGCGGCTAACTTAGCCGGGCCCCAAACCCCCATCAAGGAATGTCCGAGCCTCTTTCCGGCCCCCAGGACGACCGTCCCAACCTCCTCGGGCTCGAGCCCGACGCGCTCCATCACGCCCTGGGACGCCACTTCGCGGACCGCGGCCAGCCCCGCTTCCGGGCGGGCCAGGCGGCCCGGTGGATCCTGGAGGAGCGGGCCACGTCCTTCGAGGCCATGACCGACCTGCCGGCCGGCGAGCGTGAGGCGCTGGCGGCGGCGTTCAGCCTGGACGAGCCCACCCTGGCCGAGGTGCAACGGTCCCAGGACGGGACCACCAAGCACCTGTGGCGGATGGCGGACGGGGAGCTGGTGGAGTCGGTGCTGATCCCCGCCCGGGACCGGCTGACGCTGTGCATCTCCTCCCAGGCCGGGTGCGCCATGGGCTGCACGTTCTGCGCGACCGGGTGGAGCGGATTCCGCCGGCAATTGGATACGGCGGAGATCATCGGGCAGTACCGCGCCTCCCAGCGGTGGGCGGACGAGAACGAGTACGGCCGGATCTCCAACGTGGTCTTCATGGGCATGGGCGAGCCGCTGGCCAACCGGAAGGGCGTCTTCCCCGCCCTGACGCTGCTGAACGCCGGCTACGGGCTCGGCGCCCGCAAGATCACCGTCTCCACGGTGGGCCTGGTGCCCGGCCTGGAGGAGCTGGCGCGCCGGCCGGAGCAGTTCACGCTGGCCCTGTCCCTCCACGCCCCCAACAGCGATCTCCGCCGGGAGCTCATCCCGCTGGAGAAGCGCTATCCCCTGCCCCAGGTCATGGCCGCGCTCGAGGCCATCCAGGCCGCCGGCGGCCGCCGCGTCACCTTCGAATACACGATGATCCGGGACGTCAACGACGCCCCGGAGCTGGCCCCCGAGCTGGCCCGCCTGGCGCGGTCCATCGGCGCGTTCGTGAACCTGATCCCGTTCAACCCCATCCCGTGGCAGGACTGGAAGCCCAGCGAGCCCAAGCGCATCCAGCACTTCCAGGACGTGCTGGACCGGGCCGGCGTGATGGTGGCGGTGCGGGAGCCCCGCGGCCGGGACATCGATGCGGCGTGTGGGCAGCTCCGGGCGAACGTGGTGCCGATGGGGTGAGGGGGGTGCATCCGGCAGGGGGCTTCGCGGCCTCCGGTGTCGGGGGCACTGTGGTGGGGCGACCCATCGTGTCGGGATAAGGCCGGAGGCGGTGTGGCGGTCGGACCTCTCGTGTCGCAGTATATCCGGGACATCACTTCGGCCGTTGGGCGCTTAGCCGGACCGGAGGGCTGGCCAAAGGTGGTTAGGCATCACGAGGAGTCGACTTGGGATTCACAGAGTTCGAGGACGAGTTCGATTCCATCCAGGCCTGGACGGCCCACGAGGAAGCCCTGCGCCGCCAGAACCGGTATCTACCGTTGGCGCCGGACTACTTCGCCGCCTTAGTGGAGGCATGCCTTGAATACGTCGTCACACTGCCGGGCGACGACCCCTTCTATCGGGCTCGCATCCACGAGCAACAACAACGATTTGCGTACCCGCTTGACCAAATGGGCGCGCCACCAGCCGCACGTGCTCGGGGCAACCGTCTTAATCCGTCCGGCATTCCGTATCTCTACCTTGCCTCTGATCAGGACACGGCAATTGCCGAAGTGCGCCCATGGCGCGGCGCCCTTGTGTCAATCGCTTGCTTCACCCCGACGGGGGGATTGCGAGTTGCAGACCTCCGCCCGGACGTAGTGGAGTCGGACGCAGCCGTACAGTGGGTTGGCTGGATGCTTAGTCGTCCGGCGCACCGTGAGGACCCACTCGCGTATGTGGCGTCTCAGCACCTATCAGAGGTGCTGAAGAGCCGTGAGCTGGACGGCGTCGTCTACGGATCTGCGTTGGGGATGGGACACAACCTCGCCCTGTTCTCGCCGGGTGCCGCAACACCCTCCGAGGTCGACGTCTTCGAAGTCAGCGATGTCCACTATGACTATGGCTAGGGTACCTTGGGAGCTTGAACGCCCCGCCGCACCTCCGCGGAGTTATGCCTAACCATGAATTGCTGCTGACCGGGTAAGCTGCGCGGGCCCGGAGTACTCGCCTGGCGGCTCGCTCTCCGGGTCGGCATCATGGTCCGGCAGCAGAATTCCAATCCGATAGACCGCGAACCGTACCTTACGTGAACTCGAACAGTTCTTCAATAGCGCTTTGTTGCGGCGCTGGATCGCCTCACGACCAGGTTCCCCGCGTCGTGGGGCACGTGTGACGTTCGGCGATCTGCTGTCTCCGCTTTGTGCGTCTCCCCGCTTCCGGAGTCGGCTCAGGCTCAGTTCACGTGGCGGCAGGGCATGGCAACGCGTACCTATTCGTCTTCTTCCTGTCGTCGTCGCCCGCGCTGTCTGGGATCAACGGAATGCTCTTGCCTGATGAACTCGAAGAGACCAAGAACTTCCTGGAAGATGTTGAAAATCTCATTAACTACCTGCTGCTAACAGCCTACGTCGTCGCGTGCTACTGGTTCCTGAAGCAAACGTACTCGGTCCGCGGAGAGTTGCCCTGACCGGGATCGACGTCCCCGATACTGCCCCTGACCCAAGCATAGCCCGTCGAGGCTACTTGGGTGCCCTGCTGGTGTTCCTGCTGTCCATGATCGGTATGGCGGGCTACGCACAAGAGGTGCGGAACTACGATTCGCACTATTGGTTCATGGCTGCTGGACCGCCCAACGCACAGTACGGTGGCCTCGGCTCTACTACTTGTCAGCGAATCTCTTCTTCTAGCTCTCGTGCTTTGGGTAGCCGCACTTCGAGCTCGTGAGAGTGGGCAACGACATCAGTCGCCAGGTGAAAGGAGCTCTGAATAGCCGAGATGATGTCCAGCTCGCATCCTGGATGGACGACCGCGAGACGCGCATCAGGCTCGCACCCTTCAGCAGGTACGTAATGACTTCTGAAGGTCATAGTGTTCTTGCTGTTCTTGAACATGCTCACCTGGAAACTGAACGAACGAAACGTCAGCGTCATGTACGCCGTTGGTGTCTTCTTCGTCGCAGTTCTTGGGATCTGCTCACTCTACCCCGCTATGGAATTCAGTATCGGCTGTTCCAGATACGCCAAGCGGCTGGAGAACAGTCCTACCTCGATATCCGTCTACCGTGGCAGAGGGGGTCGCTGCCTTCATCGACGGCCTGCTGTTCACCCACTTTGTGTCCTACATGCTTGGAGACGCGACCGGGTCTCTCTTCGAGAAGCTCCTAAGTTAGCGTTGAGTCGCTGAGAGGGTTGGAGACGGCTCTCATTGACAGGGAGCGCGGCCTAACCCAGAATTGCTGCTGACGCATGCCTCAAGAGCGGACGGGTAAGCGACGGCTTGCGACCTCCGACCGATGGATGGCATCCCCAGGGCGCAGCAGAATTCCAATCCGTTAGCCAACCCGGAGCAAGCCGGTGAAGGAGGTCCTGCTTTCATTTCTTCGAGACCTCGGGGCACATGAAGCAGTTGGCCTCCTCAAAGCGGCGGAGTTTTCCAGCAGCGTTGAGTCTGGCATCTTCGACGAGCCGATTCTTTACCTTACGATCCGCTGCGCCAAGCTCGACGCCGATGCGTTGGACGCCCTTCCGACGCGAGATCGCCAACGAATCGTCGACGGCTGGCTTCATGCTGATCCGACTATCGCCGAACGTGCGACTCCTACGGTTGATCGCCTGAGGTTTGAGAGCCTCCCTGGCTTGGATTCACCGGATCCCGTTCTTGCGGAACTGTTGATACAACGCGGACTGATGATCGACGTCGCGACGGGTGGTGCCCGTTTCAACGACGTGGACGACTACTTCAAGGCTCGGCAACGCCGTATCGACCGTCTCTTGACAGCTCGAGGGATGACGAACCCCGTCGAGTTCGAGAGTCTTTGGGACTGGTATAGGCATTGGACTGAGCAAGAACTGATGTCCTATTCCGAGCGCAGGCGCTTCGTCTATGACCTGTTCCGCCCCGTCCTCCAGTCCGTACTGGGTTCCGTAGCTCCGGCACCGGCGGTTCCTCGGCCGCCAACGGGCTGGGAGCGGGTGGACCGTGGAACCGAGAAGGCTCGAGAGCGTCTTTCGGAAGCAAAGGATGAGGAGGACTATCAGGCAGTTGGCCTCCTGTGCCGCGAGGTCCTGATCTCCCTGGGGCAAGCCGTGTTTGACCCGGAGAAGCACACATCCCTGGACGGCGTCGACCCGAGCTCCACGGATGCCAAGCGACAGTTAGAAGCCTTCCTAGCGACGGCAGTGCCTGGGAGTTCGAACGAGACACTGCGTCGACATGCGAAGGCAGCGGTCGCTCTAGCACTCGACCTTCAGCATCGACGCACGGCAGACCTGAAGCTCGCCCGCCTGTGTCTAGAAGCTACGGCGTCAGCCGTCGCGGTAGTATCCATCCTCGCGGACCGGTTTTGACGGCTTCGTGGGGCCGGCTGGCTAACCATCAGCTCCTCGGCGTCGAAGATCTCGCCGGTCTTCCAGAGTCGCAGGGTGAGTGCGGCCAGCTTGCGCGCCAGGGTGACGCGAGCGCGCTCCTCGCGCATCCCCTTGGCCAACAGGCCATCATAGTACTCGCGCAGAGGACCGGGCTTGCCAGTCGCGGCATTGGCTGCACCCTTGAAGACGCCCTTCACGCGCCGGTTGTGGTTGCGATTGAGGCCACGGGTCAGGGGGCGGCGCTGCCGCCGAGGCACTGTGCCGTGGACCAGCTCGTGATCTGCGCTCGAGTGCGTCACGACGGCCAGGCCCGCGTAGGCCCAGAGGTTCCGCTTGGTGCGGAAGCGCCAGGGCGTCCCCAACGTGGCCAGCAGGACCGCGATCCGGACCGGCCCGAGGTACGGGATCGCTCTCCAGCACCGGCCAGGCCGGATCCTTCTTCGCTTCGGCGACCATCGCGACCTTGGCCTTCTTGCGTAGCGCCGAGATCACGTCCAACTCGGCGTACAGGCCGCGGGTCGCAGCCGGCGCCTCGTTCCGGCAACTTCGCGATCCAGCGCGCTCGACCGTGCCGCTCGTAGACGGCTTTGCCGGGCGTCCGAATCGCGCGCGCTCGGAACAGCGCCTTATGTAGAGGCACCCCCAAGCTAGGAGTCTAGGGACACGAAGTTTTACGCACCGACCATGCGGGCACAGCTTGGACGGAGGGACGCCCTTCGTGGAGGAGCTGTGCCTGGCCAGGCTCACAGCGGAGCAGATCATGGTGGGTGCGCAGATGGTGGAGCGAGGGCTGTCGATGCGGGAGTTGGCGCGACAGCTCGGGGTGAGCGAAGGGGCGGTGCGGTATCGACTTCGGCAGTTTCGGGAGGGTCCCGGGGAGGACGGCCGGCGGGGCAAACCGACGCGCCTGGACGGCCACGAGGCGGCGGTGCGGGCGGTCCTGGAGGGACTGGAGTGCTGGCGGGTGACCGGGGAGCAGCGGCCGGTCCAGGCCCGACTGGTCTACGAGGCGCTGGTGCGTGACCATCGCTACACCGGGTCGTACAAGGCAGTGGTCCGCCACCTGAAGCGCCGCTATCCGAGCCCCCCGGTCCGGGCGCTGCGGCGGGTGGAGACGCCGCCCGGGGTGCAGGCGCAGCACGACTGGTTCGAGGAGCGGGTGCGGGTGGCCGGGGTGCGCGAGGATCTCGGGTTCCTGATCGGGAGCCTGTCGCACAGCCGGGCACGCTTCGCCTGGGTGAGCCGGGAGCAGACGCAGCTGGCCTGGCATACGGGCCACCTGGGTTTGTTCGAGCGCTACGGGGGCGTGCCGCTGTGGGTGCGCATCGACAATCTGAAGACGGGTGTGGCGCACGGCGCGGGCCCGAGCGCGGTACTGAACCGCAGCTACGAGGTGTTCGCACGGGAGTGCGGCTTCGGGATCGACCCCTGCCGGCCGGCGACGGGCTCGGACAAGGGCAAGGTCGAGCGCGCCGTGCGCACGTTCCGGCAGGCCTTCGGCTCGGTCCTGCGCGCGAGTTGGCCGACGCTGGAGGCGCTGCAGGCGGCGCTCGACGAGCGTGCCTACGCGCTGATGGATCGGCTCCGGTGTCCGACGACCGGCACGTCGGTGCGCGATGCCTTTATCGAGGAGCGGCGCCTACTCAAGCCGGTGCCCTGGATGGAGGCCCCCTTCGACGTGGTCGTCCCCCGGCGCGTCAGCCGCGACTGCCTGGTCTCCTTCGAGGGCCGCCGCTACAGCGTCCCCTTCGCCTGGGTCGGCCGCCAGGTCGAGGTGTTCGGTACGCTGGGCCACGTCGTGATCCGGGCCGAGGGCGCCGAGCTGGCCCGTCACCCGCGGGGCACCGGGGCGCTGTTGGTGCTGGACCCCGTCCACTTCGAGGGCACCTCCACCCGGGACGTCCTGCGCCCGACGCCGCTGGGACATCGGGCTCGCCTCCAGATGGCAGGGATCGGCGCCTACGGCGAGCGCGTGCCGCTGCCCGACCCGGAGCGGGTACGCCGGCCGCTCGAGGCCTACGTCCAGCTCGTGGAGGGTCTGCGATGAGCCGCCGCAGCCAGGTCGACCTCGACCCCATCGCCGAGCGCTGCCGGGCCCTCCCGCTGCTGCACGCCGCCGAGGCGCTGCCGGAGTTGCTCGAGGAGGCCAGCCGCCTCGACCTGGCGCCCGTCCGCTTCCTCGATCTCGTGCTCGAGCGCGAGATCGAGCGCAAGACCGAGCGACGCGTGGCCACTTCGCTCAAGCTGTCCGGGCTGCCCACGGGGCGGACGCTCGAAGGCTTCGACTGGACCTTCCAGCCCCGGGTCGACCGTGGCAAGCTCGAAGCGCTGGCCACCTGCGCCTATCTGCGCGCCAAGGACAACGTCCTCTTTCTGGGACCTCCGGGGGTCGGCAAGAGCCACCTGGCGGTCGCACTGGGCGTCAAGGCCGTGAAGAACGGCTTCAGCACCACCCACTTCGTGCTCGACGATCTGATGCATCAACTCAAGGCCGACGCCGCCGTCCCTCCGGCCCGGCTCAAGGCCAAGCGCTACCTCAACAGCTCGCTCCTGATCATCGACGAGGTCGGCTTCCGACCGCTCGATCGCCACGAGGCCAACCTCTTCTTCCGCCTCGTCAGCGCCCGCTACGAGCGTGGCTCCATCGTCCTGACCTCCAACAAGCACGTGCGCGACTGGCCCGAGATCTTCGCCGGCGACGAGATCCTCACCACCGCCATCCTCGACCGCCTGCTCCACCACGTGCATATCGTCCACATCGACGGCCGCTCCTACCGCCTCCGCGAGCTCGATGGGCTCCTCCGGTCGGACACCGTCGCCCCCTCCCCACCCCCCAGAAAAGGAGGTGACCCAGCTCGATCCACTCGGGTCGGTGCGTAAATCTTCCTGTCCCCAGACTGCTTAAATCTTGTGGGCCTGTACACCTTAGCCTCAACCGCACGCGCGGTCCCATCGTCGACCAGGTTCAGATACGCCCGCGTCAGCTCTTCAGATCCGCGCGAACTGCGCGCCCCATTAGACCGGGGAGGCCGCCCCAGCGCAGTCGGTCGGACAGCTCATCCGCGTCGACCCGGCCCCCTCGTTGCCCTGGCGCTTCTCCCCGCGGCGGTTGCAGACCAGCACCCGAGCCACCCGCGGCTCCAGCAGGTCGTGCAGCCACTGGGCTTGTGTGCCTTCCTCGTAGGTCACATGGACGCTTCCTCGCATCCCGGCGCAGAACCCACGAGCGCCCGTTCCTCCGTCGGAAGCACGGCCCGGCAATCACCCGGCCCCGCCCGTCCGCACACTCGCCACCGTCGTTGCCTGATGCACGTCCAGCCCCACATACTTCGTTGTACGTTCGATGAGAGCCGCCTCCTGGGATCCGCCACGGTTGCTTGACACCTCCATGGTACCCCCAGGGGCGCGCTTTCAAATTGCGTTAGACCGCGCTTCGCTCAGCGTGGCCGAAGCACTCTTGCTCACGGCCTCTCCCACCACAAGCGCCCATTGCACAGGTGGCCCAGATAGTCGGTCCCAGACGGCAGTTCGAACTTCAGCGACAACTCTCGTAGCCGCCGCACTCGCACAAAGGGGCCGATATCTACCAGCTTCTTGAGCTTCAAATTCATGCCCAGATCCGCCCCTAGGTCAGACGACCATCGTCGCTCTTCGACATGAATCCCTTGCGACTTCTGCCCTGCAAGCAGCAAGGTCACTGAATCCTCCGCGGGATCATCTGGTCGCTCTCTGCAGAGCCCCGGTGAGATTGTGCGGCAACCTCGCCGTGCCAGGGTTCCGGTCCTATTCCGTGGCGGGTCGACCTCTCCCCTGACGCCGCGTCCCACAAGGTCACGACCGTCGTACACTGCAATCCTTTCCAGCCGAAGTGGAATGGGAACAAAGACCTGCTGGCACTCACCGCTCAGGGCAATGAACTCCCGTTGTTTGGCGACCACGACCTCGCGGGTGTGTCCCGTGCCGATCCCAAAGACCTTCACGCTCCAACCACTCGCCTTCCTCAGATGGTATAGCTCGCTGTACGTCACCTTGGCCCCGCGCGCATTTGGTGCGGAGAACCGGTACAGAGGAACTTCGAGGCTCTGTCGCCAGCGTTCTTCAACGACCATCCGGCGTCGGCCAAGCATCTCCCGAATCCGGCCGACGACCGTCGGACGCGGTAGGTCTTGAGCTAGAAGTGCGTTGTAGTCGCTGAGGAACTGCTCAATTCCTCGCTCGTCCCAAGAGAGGTCTTCAAGGCCGCGACGTAGGAGCCAGGGTTCGCTGATGATCTCCTCCGGCCATGTGGTCGCCGTACCGTAGGCGATCGAGCCGCGTCTTGGCGGGCCTGGTCCAAAGCCGCACTCACAGCCAGCGGGATGGTTGCTCGCGTTACACATCAGCGATCTCCTTCAGGCGGGAGAACGCGGAGTTTCCGCTTCCGTCCTCTCGGTCTGCCCGACCCTCGCACCGATTCGTCAGTCACAGATCAACTCGCGGATCTTCTGAAGCTTCTCCGAGGTGTCGACGTTTGCAGCCTCCTCAGCACGCGATCCCCACGATCAGAGGGACTGAGCACGGCTTCAACGATCTTGGCTACTTGGGTCCCTTGTAGTCCTGCTTCCTCGTGCTGGTAGTTCGGTAGGGGATCGGGGAAATGGCCGAGATATGGTTGGCGAGTCGGTCCTGGATTCCCGAAACCACGTGGACCCCGAGCCGACCCCGCATTGTGGAGGTTTCGGAGGGTTTCCATGCTCGTAGTGATGAGGTCGCCCTCAAGCTCCACGGCGCGCGCGAAGGTCCTCGTATGTCCGCGATCGTCTCATTCAGTTGCTCCATTCACGTACAAGACCTGGTCATCCTGGAGCACCACATTAATATCCAGATACCGTTATGTCTACATTATCTCTAGCCTGTACTTGCCATATCCTTGTAATCGCTTGTCCCATGGTCTCCTTATCACACCCCCGACGAGGAGCTTTCTCTTCATGGGGGCGCGGTCTAACACGGAATTGCTGCAGTCCGGGTCGGTAATGCGGGTCCCGAACACGCGCGGCCCCGCCCGGGGTCGGCATCATGGTCCGGAAGCAGAATTCCAATCCGTTCTATGAAAGCGAGAGTCAAGGGCGGACTTCGTCCCAGCCGAGGGATCGGCGGGAGTGGTCGTTGCTCTCAGCCCCCTTCTTGAGGTAGCGGAGCGGCGAGGACGGGGGGGTGTGGGCGAAGCAGTCTTCTTCTTCGGCATGGATCGTTCGCTCGACGGTTCAGAGTCGGAGTGGACGGCTCATGTGCGGATAGACGATTCGCGGGTCGCGAACCACGGTTCTATCTGAGACTCGGCGCGTGGGCCGGCCTGACGCTACTTGAGGTTCTGCGGGAGGGCCTGGAGTTAGACGAGTGCCTCGGCTGGACTGTCGCTGGGCCTACGTTCATGACGAGACTGCCTCCCGCACCTATGGTCCAGGACTCTGAAGCCGTTGAAGCGAAGGATCCTCATCGATCTCGCCTCCCGGGGCAGAGTCCGCGCTAGTTCATCTGCTGTCGGGTCAGCTCCTCGGCGTCGAAGATCTCGCCGGTCTTCCAGAGTCGCAGGGTGAGTGCGGCCAGCTTTGTTAGCGGCGGCCGTAAATGTCCCAGGAGTGGCGGATGAAAATGTCCCACCGGAGGCGAGGACCGGAGGGGTCCGGAGGGCGCCGGGTGTGAGGTAGCGGCGGTCATCGGGCCGATCAGCCACGTTGGGCCTCCCCAGGCACCGGAGGGAGGCCGTGATCGGATGGGAGAGCCGCATGTTGTTCCGCCACTACCTGGCCGAGGGGCTGTCGAAAACGGCCATCGCCGAGCGGCTGGGGATCAGCCGCCGGACCGTGACCCGCTGGATCCAGAGCGGGGCGTTGGACCGAGACCTGGACGAGCCCCCTCGCTACCGACCGCGCCCGGCCGTGCCCCGTAAGCTGGACCCCTACCGGGAGGTCATCCGCACCCGACTGGAGGCCTACCCGGAGCTGTCGTCGGTGCGGCTGATGGAGGAGATCCGGGCGGCCGGCTACGACGGAGGCTACACGCAGCTGCGCGAGTTCGTACGCGGGATCCGGCCTCAGCCGCCCGAGCCGGTGATCCAGCGCTTCGAGACGGCCCCCGGCCGGCAGGCGCAGGTCGATTTCGCCGATGTGACCCTACCCTGGGGCAAGCGCTACGCCCTCCTGGTGATCCTGGGCTACTCGCGGCTGCTCTGGGTTCGGTTCTTCCCCAGCAAGGACATGCGGGCCCTCCTCGAGGGGCTGGCCGCCGCGTTCGCGTTCCTGGGCGGAGTGCCTGCGGAGATGCTCTTCGACCAGATGCGCTCCGTGATCACCCGGGACGGGCGGCTACACGGCGAGCGGTTGGTGACCAACGCCGAGTTTGTGCGCTGCGCGGCCCACTACGGGTTCAGGGTGCGCGCCTGCCGGCCCTACCGCGCCCAGACCAAGGGCAAGGTCGAGCGGCCCGTCCGCTACCTGCGCGAAAACTTCCTCTACGGCCGCGACTTCCTCAACGACGCCGACCTGGATCACCAGCTGCGCCGGTGGCTGGACGGCGTGGCCAATGCACGCGTCCACCGCACGACCCGGGAGCAGCCCGCCCTCCGTTTCGAGCGCGACGAGCGGGCCCTGCTCCAGCCACTCCCGGCCCGGCCCTACGCCTCGCTGGTGCTCGGGGCCGCCCGCAGGCCACGCTCTGGGGACACCAGGATCTACGCAGCCTCCGTTCCTCAGATCACCGTCGAGCGCCGGCCGCTGACCCACTACGCCGAGCTCGTCGGAGGCGCCCGATGAAGACCTCGGCTCCCTCGCGGCGCGACCGGATCCGCTCCCAGCTCGCCGACCTGCGCATGCCCGGCGCACTCGAGGCGCTGGACCCGGTCCTGTCCCAGGTCGATGGCGGTCGGCTCGGCGGCGCCGAGGCCATCGAGGCGCTCCTCGGCGCGCAGATCACCCTCCGCAACAACCGCCGCCTCCAAGCCGCCATGCGCTCCAGTCGGCTGCCCGCCGTCAAGCTGCTCGGTGACTTCGACTTCACCTTCCAGCCGTCGATCAAGCGCGAGCAGCTCGATAACCTGCATGAGCTCGGCTTCCTCGAGCGCAAGGAGAACGTGATCTTCCTGGGGCCGCCGGGCGTGGGCAAGACGCACCTGGCCATCTCCTTGGCCATCGCCGCGGCACAGCGCGGGCGCCGTGTCTACTACGGCACGCTCGCCGACCTGATCACCTCCCTCGAGGAGGCGCAGGCGGCCGGTAAGCTCAGTCACCGCCTCAAGACCCTGACCCATCCCGCACTCCTCGTCGTCGACGAGATCGGCTACCTGCCCATCACCCGCACCGGCGCCATGCTCTTCTTCCAGCTCATGGCCCGCCGCTACGAGACCGCGTCCTCCGTGCTCACCTCCAACAAGGGCTTCGAGGAGTGGGGTGAGATCTTCGGCGATGACGTCATGGCCGGCGCCCTCATCGACCGGCTGCTCCACCACTGCCACGTCGTCAACATCCGCGGCAACAGCTATCGCATGCGCAACCACCAGGACCTCTTTCCCCAGCCCCACCCCACCCACCCCCCGGCGGACGACCCTCCCCGGCGAGTCCGCAAGCGGGCCGGGCCCCCTAAGGCTCCGGGCTAGCCTCTCCCACCCCGAAGGAGTGGGACATTTTCATCCGTTGAAAGTGGGACTCTTTCGGCCGTGGTTGACAAGCTTGCGCGCCAGGGTGACGCGCGCGCGCTCCGCGCATCCCCTTGGCCAACAGCCCATCGTAGTACTCGCGCAGCGGACCGGGCTTCCCGGTAGCGGCATTGGCTGCACCCTTGAAGACGGCCTTCACGCGCCGGTTGTGGTTGCGATTGAGGCCACGGGTCAGGGGGCGGCGCTGGCGCCGACGCACCGTGCCGTGGACCAGCTCGTGATCCGCGCTCGAGTGCGTCACGACGGCCAGCCCCGCGTAGGCCCAGAGGTTCCGCTTGGTGCGGAAGCGCGAAGGCGTCCCCAACGTGGCCAGCAGGACCGCGATGCGGACCGGCCCGAGGTACGGGATCGCCTCCAGCACCGGCCAGGCAGGATCCTTCTTCGCTTCGCCGACCATCGCGGCCTTGGCCTTCTTGCGTAGCGCCGAGATCACGTCCAACTCGGCGTACAGCCCCTGGGCTCGCAGCCGGGCGCCTCGCTCCGGCAACTTCGCGATCCAGCGCGCTCGACCGTGCCGCTCGTAGACCGCTTTGCCGGGCGTCCGGATCGCCCGCGCTCGGAACAACGCCTTGAGCCTCAACCGCACCCGTGTCCCATCGTCGACCAGGTTCAGATACGCCCGCGTCAGCTCCTTCAGATCCGCGCGGGACTGCGCCCCATGGTAGACCGCGGGTAACCCGCCCCAGCGCAGCCGGTCCGACAGCTCATCCGCGTCGACCCGGTCCCCCTTGTTGCCCTGGCGCTTCTCCCCGCGGCGGTTGCAGACCAGCACCCGAGCCACCCGCGGCTCCAGCAGGTCGTGCAGCCACTGGGCTTGTGTGCCTTCCTCGTAGGTCACATGGACGCTTCCTCGCATCCCGGCGCAGAACCCCACGAGCGCCCGTTCCTCCGTCGGAAGCACGGCCCGGGCAATCACCCGGCCCCGCTCCGTCCGCACACTCGCCACCGTCGTTGCCTGATGCACGTCCAGCCCCACATACTTCGTTGTACGTTGCATGAGAGCCGCCTCCTGGGATCCGCCACGGTTGCTTGACACTTCCATGGTACCCCCAGGGGGCGCGCTTTCAAATTGCGTTGGGTGGCTCGAGGCTGGCGTGCGGGGAACGCACGTTCGGTGTCCCCCACCCGGTGTAGATTCAGAGCATAGCTCCCGCCGTCGAATCGATCGCTGCCGAGGCCCTGCCCATCCTTCGGCGTCATGGCGTTGTGCGGGCCGGGGTCTTCCGGATCGCGCCCCGTGGGACCGCGCGGGCGGACAGCGACCTGGACCTGGTGGTGAGTTTGAACCAGGCGAAGCCTCCTGGACCTCGTCGGGTTGGAGCAGGACCTGGAGGGGCGCTGGGAATACCGGTCGACGTAGCTGCGGTCGTTGCACCCGCTCCTGCGGACCGCATCCTCGCGGAGGAGGAGCGGATCTGTGGCCAGGATCCATGGTGCGCCTCGCAGACATCCTGGCCAGCATCGACTACATCGTGGGTACACGGCCGGGCTGAGCTACGAGGCCTTCGCATCTGATCCTTGGTGCAAGACGCGGTACTACGGCGGCTCCGAGATCATCGGCGAGGCCGTGAAGGGCCTCGGAGGACGCTCGGGACATGGGACCAGCAATCCCTGGCGCCGGATCGCCGGTGTGGGGCGAAGCTGGTACGACTCCTACCTCGTGGACCTGGAGTTGCTCTGGGAGATGGTGACGCACCACCTGCGCCCCCTCCATGCGGCCGCCCAGTGATAGGGCTCCTCGTTCGTCCGCGGACGCGCTCTCGGCCTGGCCTGGACCTCAGGCCCTGCGGCAGCGTTTGAGGCGCGAGCCCTCGTCGCCCAGACGCCCCCAGGGACAAGCTGCCTCTTCTCAGCAGCATCAACGCGGGTGGCTCTCCCGTTGACTCTTCGTGAACCGAGCCGCGACTCGGAACCGCCATCGGCCGTGATGCTCGCCCCTACAGCCGAAGGGGCGGCCCGACGTTTTCGATTCCGAACTCGCGCAGCCGCGCACGGTCTCATCGTACCGGTCCCGAAGAACATTACTCGCTCGTGCAACTCGAAGAAGAACTCCTGCATCCGGCCTGCTGGGGTGAAGGCAGCCAGGAGCCGGCCCGGGTCGCCCCACCGAAGCGAATGCGTGCGGCGGCACGCGCCTGGGCGCCAACACGCAGTCGCCAGGGCCAAGCTCGAAGCGCCGGTCTCCCACCTCCACGACATACCTCCCGGCAAGCGCGTAGAACCATTCGTCTTGCTCGTAGTGGAAGTGTCGTGGCGGTCCTCCCTTGCCCGGACGGTGTTGGTCTGTTCCTGCACAAAGAACGCGCCCTGCGTGTCTCCTGGTCCCACCTTGATCCAGAGGTTCCCCGCCGGGAGACGTCGCGTCTCACCAGGAGCCGATCCTGGTCGTGTCGCACCGGCTCGATGGGATCCTGCCCCTGTGCCTCCGTAGGGTTTGACGTGAGGATCAGGGACGCGCTCCGGAAGGAGCCGCAACGTGACGTCGAAGTGCCCTTCGTAGGCCACCAGCTCGGCTTCCGCGAGGACGAGGTCGCGGACCGGCGCCTCCTGGGCGGCGAGCCCGGCCGGCACCACGGTGAGGATGAACAGCGCTCGATGGGCCCGCCCCCGGAGGCGGGAGCGGACCGACGGTGTCGGGCGCGGGACTTCGTTCACAACGGATCTCCTGGGTCGCGGTGACTCGTATCCCGCAGTACGCAGGGGGCCCCGTGCAGGATTCTCTCGTGTCGGAGGCGGCACCACGCTCCGCTCCAACCCTTGCCGGCCACCGCACCCCGGGTCCATCCTGGAGGGCGCAGCTGAACCGCCACACCAGTCAGGAGGGAGAGATGACGCCCTTCCGCGCGCTCCTGGCCATGGCCGCGGCGGGAGTCTGTGGTGGAGCGTGCACCGATCGCGCCGACGCTCCGCATGCCAGCTACGCCGTCGACACACTCCCGAGCGGCCTCCTCCACGTTCGCAACACCGGCACCGGGCAGTGGACGTCCGGGACCGCCTGGACGCTGGAGGAGGACCTGCGCCTGGGGACGGCCGATGTCGAGGGCCCGGAGCTCTTCGGTCAGGTGGCCTACATCCTCTCGGACGCGGAGGGCAGGATCTTCGTCCTCGACTACCAGGCGCAGGAGATCCGGGTCTTCCTGGCCTCCGGGGAGTTCTCCCACCGCATCGGCTCGAAGGGGGAAGGCCCGGGAGAGCTGACGGGTGCAGCGGGCCTCGATTGGGGCCCGGACGGCTCTCTGTGGGTCTGGGGCTCCCAGAGGTACACCGCCTTCGCACCCGACGGCTCCCTCAGGGCAACGCACCCCCGGCTCGTGCGCGGGGTGATCTACCCGTGGATCGGGGGCTTCGTCCCGGACGGGCGGTATATCGATTGGGGGCTCGACCGCGAGGTGGCGGGGCGCCGCTCGCTCGGCCAGTTCGAGGTTCAGACGTACACCGGACGGACGATGTTCTACCCGATCGCGGTCGGCTTCTCCGGTACCCTCGACACCCTGGCGCTTCTGGACTTCCAGACCGCCGTGACGCCGGACGGGGACATCATGACTCCGCCCAAGAGCCTGATGGTCGCCCAGGCGGAGGACGGGCACCTGTGGTTCGCGGAGTCCGACAGCTACCGCATCGCCCAGACCACGCTCGCCGGCGACACGCTCCTCCTCTTCTCGCTGCCGGACTCTCCCGCCCCGGTGCCGGAGGCCGAGATCGACTCGCTCATCCGCCTGACGCGCGACACGCCCCGCCCGATGGACCGGAGCATGTTCCTGCCCCACCGCCGCCTGGTGACCCGGGTGCTGACGGACGACGCGGGCCACATCTTCGTCTGGCCGGAGGAGGCAGGGGTCGCAGAGGGCTCGGTCGTCGATGTCTTCGATGACTCGGGCGTGCACCTGGGTCGCATCGACGTCCCCGAGCCGGTCCTGACCCGGGCGCCCCCACCGTACGTCACCTCCACGCACCTCTACGCGGTGGTCGTGGACGAGCTCGCGGTTCCGCATGTGGTGCGCTACCGGATCCGGAAGCCGTGAGGGCCGCCGATCCGGGCGCTCGTCGGCCGCCCGACTCCCCCTGGACCGGCAGACCGCGAGTGGGGTCGCCGAGTGCGGTGTTCGTCCTGGCGGCGGTGGCCGGCCTGTGAGGATCCGCTCGGCGACCGAGGCGGACGCGGCGGCGGCCGCCGCCGTCAACGTCACTGCCTGGCGCGCCGCGTTCCATGGCATCTTCTCGGAGCAGTTCCTGGACAGCCTGTCGGTGGAGAGGCGTGCCTCTGCGATCGCGGCACGGTTCGGTCGGGCCGACTACTCGATGCGCGTGGCTCTGGATGACGGTGGAGCGGTTGTCGGGTTCGCGGACTGGGGCCCGCCCCGAGAGGCCGTGATGCACGACTACGAGCTCTACGCCCTATACGTCCTCCCTTCACATCAGCAGCGGGGCCTGGGCCGCGGCCTGCTCCAGGTCGTGGCGTCCGCGATCCTGGCGGAGGGACGTACGTCTCTCATGTGCAGCGTCCTGGAGCAGAACCCCCATCGCGCATTCTACGACCGACTGGGGGGACGCCAGATCGGCCGCCGCTCGTTGTTGCTCGACGACGCGGAGCGCGCGGTCATCTGGTATGGATGGCAACGGGCGGACCTGGCTGGGATCGGTGTCATTTGAGCAGCCCTCGCCGACCGTTCGAGGCGACTCGGAGGGGAGCCGGCACCCCCCTGGGGTGGTGCTGCTTGCGTGAAGCACGGTCGTGGACTCTCTCTCTCACCGCCGTCGCCCTGATCGGATGCGGTCCACCCACCGACCGGCCGCTCACCGAGCGCACGGACTCGGCCGGCATCGAGCTCGTCACATCGAACGTGGACGATAGACCGCTCCCCTGGCGTCTCGAGCGTAGGATCGCGCTCGGGGGCGCCGAGGAGGGCCCGGAGAGCTTCTTTCGCCTGCCTCCCGGTACGGTGGCGAGCGACGCCCGGGGGCAGATCTACGTCCTCGATCCGCTGCGGCATCGCGTCGTCGTCTTCACGCCGGACGGGACGTTCGTTCGTTCGGTGGGCGGCGAAGGTGCGGGGCCCGGTGAACTGGAGTCGCCCGGCGCGCTGTCGGTCGGGCCCGACGGCGTCCTCTCGGTCTTCGACTTCGGGAAGGGTGCGCTCGTCCGCTTTGGACCGGACGGGACCGTTCTGCCCCAGCATCCCCTGCCCTTCTTCCCGTGGACCGGACCGAGCCGCCACTTCGAGGTGACATCGGAGGGCGTGCTGGTCTCGACCATGCTTCCGCCGGCTCCCGAGGGAATGTTCCACCAGGCGCTCCGGCTGCTGGGCCCTGCGGACACGGTGCTCGTCGCCGAGCGGATCTTTCCCCGGCCCGGGATGGTGCGATACCCGACCTGTGGAGGAGGCCTGAACTATCCGCCGATCTTCGAAGCGCAGGTCCTCTGGGCTGCCCACGACCGGCGGATCGTGGCGGTCGATGGTCCCGAGTACGCCTTTACGCTCTTCGAGGGCGCGCGCCCGATCCGGAAGGTCCGCGCCGGGTTCCCCCTTCGCGCGTCGTCAGAGGCTCTGGCCCTGGCCGAGCTGGGCGAGGGAATGACGATCAACTTCGGGCGCGGGCCCTGTCGCATCCCGCCCCGGGAGATGGTGGAGGGACGCGGCTTTGCCGAGGCCGTACCCTGGATCGAGGCGGTCATGATCAGCCCCACCGACGACATCTGGATCCACCGGAAGGGGGTGGGCCAGGAGATCCCCGCTGCCGTCGATGTGTTCGACCGCACTGGCCTCTACCTGGGCCGGTTGCCGGAGGGGTCGCCCTTCCCGCTCGTCTTCGTGGACGACACCACCTTCGGGGCGGCCGAGACGGATGAGATGGACGTCACGAGGCTCGTGCTCTACCGGATCGCACGATAGACTCGGTCGTCGTACGGGCGCATCCGAGGGGGCCTTCCTGACCCCGTTGTGTCTGGCACGCTGGTACCGTCCCCGGGACGACTCCATCCCCTCACACCTCAACCACTCCTGAACCCGATGGGCGAACATCCAGGGCCGCCGCGTGTCGTGTCCTATGCGCAGACCTGCTTCGCAGTACCGTCGCAGTGGGAGGGGACGCTCGAAGACGGAAGGATGTTCTACATCCGATTCCGGAACGGGCAGTTTCGCGTCCGCGTCTCGCGCGAGCCGACCACGCACGTGACGGAGGCGGTGCGCGGCGTCGACCTGGTGGACGAGGAGATCCACGGGTCCGAGGATGATGGGTTCATGGACGAAGCCGAGATGCTGGAGAGGACGGCCTGGCTTCTCGACTTCTCCGGTTCGGCTCGCCTGGAGCTCGACGAGTAGGGCCCGGCCCAGTCGTCGCCCCCGTGTGGTTGTCCCCCAAGCGGAGTCTTCATCGGATGCACAAGCCCCCCCGGATCTCGCCAGTCCTCGCGCTGATCGGACCGCTCCTCGCGGCCGCGTGCTCCCCCGCACCGGAGCGCGTGCCCGCGGATCTCGTCCTTCGCAACGTCACGCTCATCGACGGGACCGGCGCGGAGGCCCGCGCCAACGTCGACGTGTTCGTCCGCGACGGGCTCATCGCGGCGGTGCTCCCGAACGGATCTGTCGAGATCCCCGCGGACGCCGACGTCGTGGAGGGGGAGGGCTCCTTCGTCATGCCCGGCCTGGCGGACATGCATGTGCACTTCAGCCTCGGGCTTCCCGCACCACGACGGCCCGGGGAGACGGACGAGGTCCTCGGTCGCCTCCTGTACTATGGCGTCACCAGCGTGCTGAACCTGGGCGCCAGTGAGGGCAGCACGGAGGCCATCCGGGCCCTGTGGGCTCGGCAGGCGGCCGGAGAGGTCCTGGGCCCGACCGTCTACGGGACCGGCGGGCACCTGACGCTCCCGGGCACGCATCCGGTGTGGACCATCTTCCCCCCGCCGATGCGCCGGGCGGCGGACTCCATCGTCGCCGCGACCCCGGAGGACCTGCCGGCCGATCTCTACCCCCTGGGCCTGGGCATTTCGCTGGTCCGGACTCCGACCGCTGCGCGCGCCGCCGTGCGGGAGAGGGCGGCGGGTGGGATGCACGCGATCAAGATCACGGTCGAGTCGGGTCCCTCCGAGTTCGGGGACGATCACCCGCTCATGTCGGCGGACCTGATCCGAGCCATCGTGGACGAAGCGGCCGCGCACGACCTGAGGGTCTTCGCGCATGTCTCCTCCCCGAACGAGCTCGACTCGGTCATGGCGGGGGGAGCGGCCGGGATCGTCCACACCGTCTCCGAACGGCCCTTGCCCGGCGCCACCCTGGCGAGCGCGCTCGCCGAGCGGCAGCTCTGGACGGTGGCCACCCTGTCCCTCTTCGACGCGTTCATCCGCTACGCGGAGGATCCGGGCCGGATGGACGACCCCTTCCTGCGGGAGACGGTGACCGAGGAGGAGATCGAATTGTTCGCGCGCACCGGGAGGCTCGACATGGGGGAGGACGCCGACTCGATGCCCGCGTGGCGGGCCGAGACCGACGCGACGATGCGGGACGTTGCGGCTTTGCACCGGGCGGGTGTGCCGATCGTGCTCGGGACCGATGTCGGGAATCCGATGGTCTTTCCGGGGTACTCCGCGCACGAGGAGCTCGCCAATCTCGTGAAGGGCGGCCTGACGCCCATGGAAGCGATCCAGGCGGGCACGCTCCAGGCCGCGCGGATGATCGGCAAGGAGGCGGAGTTCGGGTCCATCGAGGTGGGCAAGCGCGCGGACCTGGTCGTGCTCGGCGCGAACCCGCTGGAGGACATCCGCAATTCCCGCGCGATCCGGACCGTGATCGCGCGGGGGCGGATCGTGGACCGGGCAGCGCTGCTGCCGGCGCGGTAGGTCCGGGTCCGGGGGAGCCGGTGAAGCCCCGCTCGTGTCAGCGTCGACGCACCGTCTCGTATCATGCTCCGAACGGTGGGTCCGGGAGCGGTGGAGGTCTGGACCCGCACCCCGACGGAGGCGACGGAGATGGAGCGCGCGTGAAGCGAAGGCTGAGGGTCCCCGCTCTGCTCCTGCTCGCAACGAGCGGTGGAGGTCTGTCCGCGCAGGAGCCCCCGGTCTGCCGATCGGCCGCACATCGCACCGCGGCCCCCCTGGTCGGCGTCTGCGGCGAGTACACCGTCACCGATTCGGCCGAGGTCTACGAAGGTGAGCTCACCTCCACGCTGGACGCGGGGGGCTGCGCCTTCGTACAGACCTTCGTCAGTGCCGATGGGACGTTCACCTTCCGTTCGCTGGGATTCGTGGACCCCACGACCGGCGGATGGAGGGAACGCTTCGTCCTGAGCAACGGCGCCACGGCGGAGTACCACTGGAAGCGAGACGGGTCCGACCTGCTCCTGGAGCGCGCGGCGCCGGGCGGCACCGTCTACCGACTCCGCGTGACCGACCTGACGCTCGAGTCCTACGTGGTGATCGAGGAGCGCCTGGACGGGGAGACCGGGAGATGGCGTCAGGGCCAGCGCACGGTGACGCGGCGAACGGGCGGCGGATGAGCGACGGACCACCCGAGAAGCGGACGGGTGGGGGGCCGACCGGCGCCTGTGTCGAAATTCCCGCCCCCCATTCGTAGGTGGGGTGGAGGAGAGGCGCTCGGCCTCTCCCACCACGACCCGGAGGGGACATGCAGTACATGCTTCTGATCTACGACAACGAGGCCGCGGCGGGGGAGACGAGCGAGGCCGAGATGGCCAAGTGGTTCGAGGTCACGCAGGCCATGCAGGACGCGGGGGTGCTGCGGGGCGGCGAGGCGCTGCACCCGACCACGACCGCAACCACGGTGCGGGTCCAGAACGGAGAGACGATGACCACGGACGGTCCCTTCGCCGAGACGCGGGAGCAGTTGGGCGGCTACTACGTCATCGACGTGCCCGACCTCGATGCGGCCATCGAGTGGGCGGCCCGCCTCCCCAGCGCCGGCCGCGGCCCGGTCGAGGTGCGGCCGGTCCTGGTCTTCGACCAGGGCTGAGCCGGTGCGGGAGGAGTCGTCGCGGAGCCGGCCCACGGCCGCCCGCACACCGTCGGTCCCCGCCCGGGTGCTGGAGCGGGTGTACCGGGAGGAGCGGGCGGCGATCGTGGCCGGACTGATCCGGCTCTGCGGCGACTTCTCCCTCGCCGAGGACGTGGTCCAGGACGCCTTCTCCAAGGCGCTGGAGCGGTGGCCGGAAGAGGGCGTGCCACCCAACCCGGCGGGGTGGGTGGCCACCTCTGCACGCCGCCGGGCCATCGACCTGGTGCGGCGCGCGGACCGCTTCCGCGAGAAGGCCGCGGTGCTGCGGCGACTGGAGGAGGCGGAGCTCGCGGTCGGGCCGGTCGCACTTCCGGAGGAGGACGGCCCGCACGACGACCGTCTACGACTGCTCTTCACCTGTTGCCACCCGGCGCTCTCCACCGAGGCGCAGGTCGCGCTCACCCTGCGCGTCGTGGGCGGCCTCTCCACCCGGGAGATTGCGCGGGCATTCCTGGTGGCCGACACGACCATGGGTCAGCGGCTCGTACGCGCGAAGGCCAAGATCCGCGACGCCGGAATCCCCTTCCGCGTGCCGGTGGGTCCGGCCCTCGAGCCGCGGCTGCATGCCGTGCTCTCCGTGCTCTATCTCGTCTTCAACGAAGGATACGCGCCCACGGAGTCGGAGGAGCCGGTGCGCGGAGATCTCTGCGACGAAGCCATCCGCCTGGCGCGCCTGGTGGTGGAGCTGATGCCGCGCGAGCCGGAAGCCCGCGGGCTCCTGGCCCTCATGCTGCTCCACCACGCGCGACGGGACGCGCGGGTCGCCGGCGACGAGCTGGTGCTCCTGGAGGACCAGGACCGCGGCCGGTGGGATCGCGACGCCATCGACGAAGGGGCTGCCCTGGTCGAAGGAGCGCTCCGCCAAGGTCGGGTCGGTCCGTACCAGATCCAGGCGGCCATCGCCGCACTCCACGCGCAGGCCGCCACCCCCGCGGCCACCGACTGGCCGCAGATCGTCGCGTTGTACACGGTGCTGGAGCGCATCCATCCGACACCGGTCGTGCGGCTCAATCGCGCGGTGGCCATCGCCATGGCCGGCGACATCCCCGGCGGGCTGGCGATGATCGATGCCCTCGGGAAGGACGGCGCCCTCGACCGCTACCACCTCTTCCACTCTGCCCGGGCCGGGCTGCTGCGCCTGTTGGGCCGGGCCGAGGCCTCGCGCACCGCCTACGAGCAGGCGCTGTCCGTCTGCACCCATCCCCTCGAGCGGCGCTTCCTGGAGCGGCGGTTGGGGGAGGTGGCAGGGGCGCACGGGTAGGACGTTGCCGGCGATGGCCAACCGAGGGAATCTCACCCCCACACCCGGTGCACCCGGATGACGTCCTCGAGGGTTACCTCGCGAGCTCGTTCAGCGCAGCCCGGTACCGACGACTCGCAGTGACTGCATGCTCCAAGGCCTCGAGGACGTCGGGATCGCAGGGACTGATCAGGATGCCACGATCCACCACGATGGCGAATACCTCGTCGCCGGCGGAAAGCTTGAGGCGGTCGACCATCTCCTTGGGTAGCGTCGCCCCGAGGGAGGCTCCGATCTTCCGCAGCTTCATGCGCTTGATCATTCCCGCGCCGCCCTCAGGTTCGGAGCCGACTGAGCAGCGACCGTGAGGATCTCGTCCGTCTCGGGGTCGACACCCACCAGCACGTCCGGCACGGTCACCCCGCTCTTCTCGAACTTCAGGAGACGATACCTGTAGATCACTTCGACGCGCCCTCGCTCCGGACTAAGAGCGTAGCCCCGTTCTCCTTCCTTCAGGATCTTCATCGATCAACGCTCCGATCGGTGAACACCGATGAACGTCGCCGCCCATCAGGTTCGTCGATGAAGTAGGCCTTGATGTGCCAACGCTCTCCATTCAAGGTCGACCGCTGCAGGCCCACGAGCAACTGTGGGTTCGTCAGGCAGCTCCCCCGTGAACCGCTGACGGGTCTCGGGGCTGGGGCCAGCCCTCACGCCTCCCCGCACACCCAGCCCGCCCGAACCCCGTCGACCACCAGCGCGACCCCCAGCAGCGTGCCCGCAATCACCCAGTAGCTGCTCACCGGGAGCACCAGGCTCGCGAGAAGGTGGAGCGCGTACCCGGGCGCGGCGAGCACCCGTCGGCTCCATTCCGGTCCCACGGGGGCCACGAGCAGCCCCACCTCCGCAGCGAGCACCGCCGCGCTGGCGGCCCACGTCCTGAGTCGATTCATCGGTCTGTCCGTGAAAGCCCGGCTGGCGTCACCGGGTATATCCTACCCCATCCTCTCCAACCGATCCCGAGACGTGCATGCCTCAACACCGTGCCCAACGGTCGGCTGAAGGCCGGCCTTTGGACCTCGAACTACGAGAAGCGGGCGCCGAAGACCTGGTCGGACACGCCGCCCTCTCGATCGCGTTCGAAGTGGACCGCGTGCTCGCCCTCGCGCCGGGCGGTGGACCTCGCGACCTGGTGGAGCGCGATCTGCCAGACCCCTGGATCAAGGACTACGACGCCGAAGAGGGCGCCAGCCCGTCTTCCTGGCCCGTACGCTTCGACACGTCGAGCTGGCGCATCCTCTCCGCCTGGCACGGACAGGAGCGCGCGGGCGGAGTGGTGCTGATCGCCGGGGACCCGGGCATCGACATGCTCGAGGACCGCTCGGACCTCGCGTTGATCTGGGACCTGCGGGTCGCGCCCGCGTTCCGGGGGCGAGGCGTAGGTGGGGCGCTGCTACGCGCGGCCCTCGATTGGGCCCGCTCGCGGGGCTGCCGGGAGCTCAAGGTCGAGACCCAGACCATCAACGTAGCGGCGTTCCGCTTCTACGAACGGCAGGGGTTCGAGCTGCGCGCCGTGAACCCGGGAGCCTACGCCACGCTCCCCGACGAGATCCAGCTGCTCCTCTACCGCCCGATCGCATGACCGGTCGGCACGGGGTCGAGATGCCCCCTACCGCACCTGCGCGCCGATCCGCCCCGCCCGGACCTCCCGGAAGAACCGGAACGGCTTGAGCGACTGCTTGTCGTAGGAGTAGTAGATCCGCGACGCGCGTCCCTCCAGGCGCCAGCCCTCGAGCAGGCCCCAGTAGCGGGAGTCCAGGCTGCGGTCGCGGTTGTCTCCCAGCATGAAGTAGCGGTCCTCGGGCACCACGATGGGACCCCAGGTGTCGCGCGTGGGGCGGTAGGCGTTGCGATCCACACCGGGCGCCAGGTAGTCGAGCTGCCAGCGCATCCAGGGGTGGGAGTCGTCGCCGGCGGGATCGTCGTGGCGGACGTAGGGCTCGTCCTGCAGCACGCCGTTCCGGTACAGCGCCTTGTCACGCATCTCGAGCGTGTCGCCCGGCATGCCGATCAGGCGCTTGACCAGCTTCAGCTCCTGCTCGTGCGGGGGATCGAAGACGATCACGTCCCCGCGCTCCGCGTGCGAATAGCCGGGGATGCGCAGGCCCGGCTCCCCCGTGAACGGCAGGCGGCTTCCGATGGCGGCCCGGTTCACGATCAGGTAGTCCCCCACCAGGAGCGTGTTCTCCATGGAGCCGGACGTGATCACGAACGTCTGCAGCAGGAACGTCCGCATCACCAGGAACAGCGCGAACGCGAACAACCCGGACTTGGCCCACTCCCAGGCGACGCTCTGCGATGGCGTCTCGGGCTCCTGGCGCCCGCCCGCGGCCCGGCGCGTGGGCGCGCCCTCCGGCATCGACTCCTTCCCTGCCGGCCGTTCCTTCGCCATGCCTTCCTCGCCTCCTGGACCTGACTCGCTCGGTCAGCGCCGCAACCAGGGAATATAACCCCGCGGATCCCACCAGGGTCGCGCGGGCGCGGGGGGCGGCGCCTCCACCGGAGGGGCCCAATCCGTGCCCAGGATCACGGTGACCTCGAGCAGCCGGGTCGAGTCCGGCTCGCTCTCCACCGTCTCCAGCCCCAGCGCCCCCGCCACCCGGCGGGCCAGCGCCGGACGCCCCACCCGGTCGATCACTACGGAGGGACGGTCCGCGAAGTTCTGGGCGTTCTGGAAGGCCACGACATCGAAGCCCGCATCGCGGAGCACGTCCGTGGCCGCCCGGGCGACGCCGGGGGTCCCGCCCCCGTTCAGGACCTCCACCCGCACGCGCTCGGCCACCTGGAGGGCCTCCGCCGTATCCGGCTCCTCGGCCGGGCCGGGAACTTCCGCGCGGGTGACCAGCAGGCCGGCGATCAGCCCCCCGCCGAACAGCACGGTGAGCACGAGGAGCCGGAGCGGTCCCTTAGTCATGGTGACCGACGACGCGGTTCCAGCACCGCATGGTATACGCGGAGATCGGATGCCCGCGGTGGATGAGGTTGCGGATGC
The DNA here is from genome assembly GCA_041390125.1 of Gemmatimonadota bacterium. Taxonomy (NCBI): domain Bacteria; kingdom Pseudomonadati; phylum Gemmatimonadota; species Gemmatimonadota bacterium. The sequence goes on from JAWKQN010000006.1 coordinate 29,159, forward strand.
GGGCCGCCATGATGTCCTTGAGGACGGGCTCCAGCTCCTGGGGCATGCGGGCGCGCAGCGGGTCGCGCAGGTCGGGGAGCGAGGTGCGCCCCGGCTCCAGGAAGTCCGCGGCGGACAGCGCCTTGCCCAACCGGTCGAAGTCGGGGTGGCCGAGCGTGTGGAACGCCACCGCCAGCAGGAGCGAGCGATCCTCCACGCCCTCGCGCCCGAGCAGGATCGCCGCCGCGGGCCCGTGCAGCACCGCGCCCGGCAGATCGTGCAGGTCGGGCCCCAGCATCGGCCTCAGCGTCTCCGGATCGGCTTCGCGCAGCGCATCGTGCAGCCACCCGGCGGCGGCCCAGCGATCCGCTTCTGCCGGCGATTCGCCCAGCTCCTGCGCCCACGTGCGCATCAGGCGCGCCACGCGCTCCATGTGGGCCCGACGGGACGGCCCGGCCTCCGTCCAGGAGGGCAGCTCCCCGCGCGCCGCGGCGGCGACGATCGGGTGGGGCGCGGTGTGGCTCATCCTTCGGATCCCAGCACGGTGTTGTCGATGAGGCGGGTCTCGCCGCAATAGGCGGCCACGGCCAGCACTGCGCCCGGGCGCGCCACGTCCAGCGGCTCCAGCGTGTCGGGGTCCACGATCTCCTGGTACTGCGGCCGCAGCCGGCGCCGCGTCGCCACCTCCGCAAGATAGCGACCGAGCAGGGCGCTCGTGCTGCGGACGCCTCCGGCGAAGCCGTCGCGTGCGGTGGCCAGCCCCGCGGAGAGCCCGAGCGCGTCGCTGCGCTCGTCTTCCGACAGATATCGATTGCGCGAGCTCAGGGCCAACCCGTCCGGCTCGCGCACGATGGGCGCCACGTCCACCTCCACACCGAAGCCCAGGTCGGCGTTCATGCGCCGGATGAGCACCGACTGCTGGAAGTCCTTGCGACCGAAGACGGCCACGTCCGGCTCCACGAGCGCGAACAGCTTGGCCACCACGGTGAGCACACCACGGAAGTGCCCGGGCCGGTACGCGCCACACAGGCGATCCCCGGCGGGCCCCGGATCGACCGAGACCCGGGGCGGACCGGACGGCCACATGGCGTCGGGCGCGGGCGCGAAGACCACGTCGGCGCCGTGCGGCGCGAGCAGGGCGACGTCGCCGTCGAGATCACGCGGGTAGCGCTCCAGGTCCTCGCCCGGCGCGAACTGCAGCGGATTGACGAAGATGGACACCATCACCTCGTCCGCGCGGGCCCGGGCCCGGTCCACGAGCGAGAGGTGGCCTTGGTGCAACGCGCCCATGGTGGGCACCAGGCCCAGACGGCGCCCCCGGGCGTGCAGGTCACGGGAGTAGGCGCGTACGGCGTCCAGATCGTGGAGGATGCGGGCCGCGGACACGGGAAGAGGCGTCAGCGCTGGAAGGTGTGCTCGGGCCCGGGGAAGGTGCCGTCGCGCACCTCGTCCGCGAAGCGCGCCATGCCCTCGCGCACAGCGGTGTCCAGGTCCGCGTAGCGCTTGAGGAAGCGCGGACGGAAGTCCGCGTTCAGGCCCAGCGCGTCGTAGCAGACCAGCACCTGCCCGTCACAGCGCCGTCCGGCGCCGATCCCGATGGTGGGGATGGACAGCGATGCGGAGATCTCGCCCGCGATGTCCTCGGGGATCAGCTCCAGCACGAGCGAGAAGCACCCCGCCGCCTCCAGCGCCTGGGCTTCGTGCTTGATGCGGGCGCGGCTCTCCTCGTCCCGGGCCTGCACGCGGTGCCCACCGAGCTGGTGCACCGCCTGCGGCGTCAGACCCAGGTGCCCCATGACCGGGATGCCGATCTCCACGAGCGTGCGCACCGTCTCCAGGATCCGGGCGCCGCCGCCTTCGATCTTCACGGCGTGCACGCCCGTCTCCTTGAGGGCGCGCCCGGCGTTGGCGACCGCCTGCTCCACCGAGACCTGGTAGGTCAGGAACGGCAGGTCCAGCACCGTGAAGACGTTGGGCGCGCCCCGCCGCACGGCCTTGGCGTGGTGGATCATCTCGTCCAGCGTGACGGGCACGGTGGACTCGTAGCCCAACACCACCTGCCCGAGCGAGTCGCCCACCAGCAGCATGTCCACCCCGGCCGCCGCCAGCAGGCGCGCGAACGTGTAGTCGTAGGCCGTGAGCACGACGATGCGCTGTCCGTTCCGCTTCATCTCCGCGAAGCGGCGGACGCTGGGACGGGTGCCACCGGGGAGCGGAGGGCTCGACACGGCGTGGCCTCGATATGGGGAAATCGTTGAGGGGCAGACGCTTACGAGCGTGCGACGGCCAAGCTACCGGGCCGCCCCCCGCCTGTCAATCGACACCGACCGCCGCTGTGGCGCCGGTTGCCGGGACGGCCCCGCGGGCGAGAGCTTCCGCCATGCCCACGCACTGGGATTCCGCCCTGGTCCGCGCCACCGCCGCCGAGCTGGGCGAGCGGCTGGCCGACGCGCGCCTGCAGGCCCTGTTCCTGGACCCGGGCGGCAAGCGTCTCTACGCCTTCTTCCGGTCGGGCACGCTGGAGGTCCGCCTGGACCCGCACGACACGGACGTGCGCTGGCGGGCGCCCGTGACGCCGTTCCCCGGGAGCGCGGCGCTCCCCGCCCGCGTGCGCGGCGTGCATGCCCCCCCGGACGAGCGGCGCTTCACGGTGGAGCTGAGCCGCGTACGCGGCAGCCCCCGCCGCCAGACGCTGGAGGTGGAGCTGATCCCGCGGCGGCTGAACGCGGTCCACACCGCCGACGGGCGGGTGGAGGCAGCGCTGCGGAGTGAGCCCCGGCTGGAGCGTGGCGCAGCCTACGCGCCGCCGGAGGGCGGGGCCCGGCCGGGAGCCGACGGGGCGCTGACGCGAGAGACGTTCGAAGCGCTCCAGGAGGAGCTCCCCGCGGACGGCGCCGAGCGGGCGCTCCTGTCGCGGCTGGCCTGGAGCAGCCCCCTGAACGCGGCCGCGCTCGTGTCGGACCGGGAGGGGCCCGAGTGGGGGTGGGCCCTGTGGCGCCGGTTGGCGGACGGCGTACGCGAGCCCGTCACGCTCGAGGGTCCGGGGGGACCGCAGCGCTATCCGGTGGCGGTGGGCGGCCTGGCGTGCACGCGTGCAGACGGGTTGCTGGATGCGGAGGCCGCCGCGCTCGCCCGCCCCACGCCGCCGTCCGCCGCGATGACGCGCCTCACCGAGCGCGTGACCGAGCTGGAGCGCCGGATCGCCGCGCTCGAGCGCGAGGCGGACGCGCCGGACGAGCCCGCCGAGCTGCGCGCGCGCGCGGACCTGCTGTTGGCCCGCCTGCACACGGTGCCGAAGGGCGAGGCGGTGGTCACGCTCGAAGGCTTCGACGGCAGCCCGGTGCAGCTCGAGCTGGACCCGGCGCGCTCACCCCGCGAGAACGCGGACGACCTGTACGAGAAGGCCGGCCGGGCCGAGCGCGCCCGCGAGGCGCTGCCGGAGCGGATCGCGCGCACGCGCGAGTCGCTGGAGCGCGTGCAGGCGGGCCTGGAGCGCGCGCGCTCCGGCACCTGGACCGACGCCGACCTGAAGACGTGGCTCGGAGCGAAGCGCCCGGGGGCGCGCTCCGCGCGCAAGGCGAAGCCCCTGCCCTACCGTCCGTATCGCAGCTCGGGCGGGCTGGACATCTGGGTCGGCCGCGGCGCGCGCCACAACGACGAGCTCACCTTCCACGTCTCACGGCCCGGCGATGTGTGGATGCACGCCCGCGACGTGCCGGGCGCGCACGTGGTGCTGCGCTGGGACAAGGAGGATGCGCCCCCCGCCCGCGACCTGGCCGAGGCGGCCGCGCTGGCTGCCCTGCACTCCGGCGCGCGCCACAGCGCGCTCGTGCCCGTGGACTGGACGCGGCGGCGCTACGTGCGCAAGCCGCGGGGCGCCAAGCCCGGAAGCGTACGCATGGAGCGCGCGAGCACCGTGATGGCCCGGCCCGATCCGGATCTGGCGGAGCGGCTGGCGGTGGAGGAGGGGTAGCCCCTCAGGTCACGAAGTCCGAGACCCGGATGCCGTACTTCTGGGGATCGGTGGTCTTGATGATGGAGCGCTTGACCTCGCCCGTCACGGGATCGCGCTCGGACAGGTCGAGCGAATACGGCTCGGGGCGCGGGACGCCCATGGCGTCGGAGATGACCACGACGCGCGGCTGGTGCAGCTTCTCGGGGTCGGAGTTCGCCTGGGCCACCACGGCCATCTCCAGCGTGTCCAGGATGACCAGCGTCCCCACCGGGAAGACGCCCGTGGCGTTGATCAGCGCGCGCACCAACAGCGGATCGAAGCCGCGCCGCGGATTCTCGCGCATCTCGCGCAGGACCTCGTCCGCGGGCCAGGGCTCGTACTGGTAGCTGCGGATGGACGTGCCGGCGTCGAAGGCGTCCGCCACGGCCACGATGCGCGAGAACAGGCTGGGCATGCGCGGACGCTTGTTCTGCGGATAGCCCGTGAGGTCGATCTTCATGTGATGCTCGTAGGCGATGAGCATCTGGCGGTACGGGACGTCCGCGAAGCCCTTCATCTCGAACAGCGTGAGCATGCCCTCGGTGGGATGCTGCTGCAGGATGCCCCACTCCTCGTCCGTCAGGCCTCTCGGCTTGTTGATGATGGCCGAGTCGATCTTCATCTTGCCCACATCGTGGAACAGCGCGCCCAGGCCCAGCTCGTAGAGCTGACGCTTGTCCAGCCCCAATCGCTGACCGATCACCAGGCTGAAGATGCAGACGTTCACCGAGTGCGTGAACGTGTACTCGTCGAAGTCGCGCAGCGTGGTCATGGCGATCAGGGACGGCTCGTCCGAGAGCACCTGGTCCACGATGGTCTGCACCGCGCGCTTGATCTTGCGCACGTTGACGGCGCGCCCGAGACGCACGTCCGTCAGGACCTCCTTGGCCACCTTCACGGAGCGCACGTAGGTGCGCTTCGCGGCCTGGAGGTTCTCCTCCTCGACCGACTCCGGTGACTGCACTTCGCTCTCGGGCCGGAAGCGCAGGTGCTCGAGCCGGGCACCCTCCACGCCCGCCAGGAACGCGTCGTAGGGGTCCTCGCCCTGCGGGCGCCGCAACAGCAGCGACAGGAACGGCGCCCACTCCTCACGGCGCACGCCCTGGAAGACGGTGAGCTCACCCAGCCCGTGGTCGGTGAACACCTTGCCGATGCTCCCGAACGTGGAGTAGTTGCTGAGCTCCAGCCGCAGGCGCGTCTCGTTCACGAAGAAGAACTCGCCCACGACACGCAGCTCGAGCGAGCCGTCCTCGCCCAACAATCCCGTGGTGAAGCTGTGCAGCTCGTCCAGCGCGTGCTGCACCGTCTCGTTCTCGATCGGATAGAACTTGAGCGCGCGCAGCAGGGCGTAGAGGGACGACAGGAAATGCCGTCCCTGCTCCTGCGCGCGTGCCGCTTCGGCGCGGTCCCGGGGCTCTTCCACGCTACTCGCGCTCCATCCGCAGCGCCCGGCCCACCGCGCTCCGCACCACGGGCTCGGTGGCCGACTGCGCGGCCCGCAGGTGCTCCATGGCCTTGGGCGTGGCCGCACGGCCCAATCCCAGGGCGGCGCCGGCCCGGATCTCCTCCGGCTCGCGGCGACCCAGCAGGCCTCGCTTGTTCAACAGGTCCCCCAGCAGCTCCACCGCCTCGTCCCCGCCCACGGCCCCATAGCTCTCGAAGAAGGCGATCTTCTCGGAGATGTCCGCGCTGCGGATGGCACGGCTGGTCACCACGGCCTTGAGCGCCTTGGCGGCCGGGCGGTAGCGCAGGTCGCCCAGACCGCGTGCGGCCGCGATGCGGACCGCCCGGTCGGGATCCTTCAGCGCGGCCTCGAGCCCGGCCGCGACGGTCGAGACGCGCAGCTTGGCGGACGACTCGACCGCGGCCAGGCGCACGTCCGCCGATTCGTGGCGCGCCAGCTCGGCGAGGCGCGGACCGGCATCGCCCAGACCCATCTCCCCCACCATGCGGCACGCACCCGCGAGCACGGTGGGATCGTCCACCTGCAGCAGGTGCAGCACGCCGTGCGGATTGCGCTTGCCGATGGCCGCCACGGCCTCCAGCAGCAGCAGCCGGATGCGCTTGTCCTCCGAGCCCATCGCGGCGCGCAGCAGCGGCTCGAGCGCCCCGCCCCGCAGGAACTGCAGGAAGTGCGACAGCTCGTCCGGACCGACGTCGATGCCGCCGTCGGCCAGCGCCAGCACCAGCTCCTGGATGGCATCGGAGCCGCTGACCTCGTCCAGCAGGCCGTTGGCGCGGCGCTGAGCGGAGGCGGACAGCACCCCCTTGGCGGCGAGCAGCCGGTGCACGCCTTCCAGGAGCAGGGTGGCGGCGCGGATCTCGCCCTTGGAGAGGAAGCTCGGGAGCAGCGTCCCGAAGATGTCCAGGATCTGGAGCTGCCGCTCCTCGCGCTCCGGGTCCTCGATGCGATCGAAGAGCGCCGAGAGGATGTCGGCGCGGATGTCGCGCTGCATCTCGCGGTCGACCTCGCGGCGCAGGATCTCCACCTCGCGCGGGTCGAACGAGTACAGGGTCGGATTGAAGTCCTCGGTCGCGACCTTGGGCCGGGGCGGCTCCTCCTGCTGGGCGCTGGAGGCCGGCTGGCCGTCTTCCGTCTCCTCGGTGTCGACCTCGCCCTGCCAGGCGGCGCTCAGGTCCAGCGCGCCCGGATCCTTCTCCGGGACCTCCACGCCCTCCGCCAGGAGGTCCACGTAGTGGTACTGCAGGTACGACAGGTCCGCGTCCCACAGGATGGTGAGGAGGTCCTCCCCCTCGGCCCGGATGGAGCGCGCCCGCTGGAGCACCCGCAGCACCGCTTCCAGCTCCTCCTGCTCGATGCCCTTCAGGAACTGGACGTCGCGGATGCCGTCCTTGTAGAACAGGAAGGCCAAGGACTCGGCGCGGGTGTCGTTGCGGTAGACCTCCTCCCCGAACCACAGGAAGCGGTCCTCCTCGATCTGGATGCGGAGCTCGTCCACGTCCGTCCAGAGCTTCTCGAAGGCGGCCCGGAGGTTCTGGACGAAGCGCTGGTAGACGGGGTTGTTCTCGTCGTACAGCTGGAAGGCGCGCAGGGCCTTGCCGAGGACCGTGAAGAGGTCCCGGGCGTCGTCGAGCGGCAGCTCGGGGATCTCGTAGCCGTCCGGCCCACCGGGCCCGGGAACGTTCGACGGTGACGGCCTCACTCGACTCCTGCTCGGTCCCGCTCTGGTTGGTGCACCCCGCCGGTGCCGCTGGGGCCCTCGTCGGCCCGACCCGACCGGAGGGCCCTGACCCCGCCCAAGCGGATGAAAAGGGCTCCGGCCGGTCGAAAAGGCAACCCCCGCCGGGTGGCGTGGGGGCAGGGTGCAGACCCGCGTTCCGGGACCCGACCGCAAGGCACGGGCCGCCTTGCGCTTCGGGGTCCCTTCGGGTTATCCTCTATTCGGTTCTTGTTCGGGACCCCCTGGGCGGAGTGGACCCATGCCCCTGACCAAGCGGCAGAAAGAGATCCTCGACTACATCGAGTCCTTCATCGAGGACGCGGGCTATGCCCCGAGCTTCGAGGAGATCGCCGAGGCGTTCGGCTACGCGTCGCTGGCGACGGTGCACGAGCACCTGAGCAACCTCGAGCGCAAGGGCTACATCCGGAAGTCCTACAACGAGAGCCGTTCCCTGGAGGTGGTCCGGGAGGACGGCTACGGCGCCGCGGTGGAGCTTCCCCTGCTCGGCGCGGTCGCGGCCGGCCTGCCCATCGAGGCCATCAGCGACCACGAGCGCCTCTCCGTGCCGTCGGACATGGTCCGGCGCGGCAAGGAGAACTATGTGCTGCGTGTGGAAGGAAACTCCATGATCGACGAGCAGATCCGCGATGGCGACTACATCGTGGTGAGCTCGCAGCAGACGGCGGCGGACGGGGAGATGGTCGTGGCCCTCGTGGGCGGCGACTCCGTGACCGTGAAGAAGCTCTACCGTGAGGCCGGCAACCGGGTGCGCCTGCAGCCGGCCAACGAGACCATGCAGCCCATCGTCGTGCCCGCGGAGGACGTCGCCGTCCAGGGCGTGGTGGTCGGCGTCATCCGGAAGTACTGACCTGGAGCGGGCCCTGGGGCCCCGAGGAGGAAACATGCGCGTGCCTTTCGCCATCGGTCGCCTGACCCCCCGCGCCACCGAGATCGTCCTGGTCAACCGTCGCCGCCGTGAGGCCCCCGTGCCCGGCCCCTGGCGCCTGCGCGCCCTGGTCAAGCCGGTCCCGGTCCTGCGCGTCGCCGAGGCCTGAGCACACCCCGGGGGGCGGTCCCGACGGGGCCGCCCCCCGGTTCGGGTTGACCTGGCGAAGGCCGGGTCTACCTTTGCCGAGTGATCGCCCAGGAGGACGTCCGCCTCCGCGTTACACTGCACTATGACGGGACCCGCTACTACGGGTGGCAGCTCCAACCCCGTGCGCCGACGGTCCAGGGTGAGGTGGAGCGCATCGTCGCCCGGCTGACCGGGGGTCCACGCACGGTCCTGGCCTCCGGGCGCACCGACCGCGGGGTCCACGCCACCGGTCAGGTGATCTCCCTGCTCGTGCCGCCCACCTGGACGGCCGAGCGCTTCCTGCGCGCCCTGAACGCCCTCCTGCCGGACGACATCTGGGCTGCCGACGCGGCGGAAGTCCCGCCCGACTTCCATCCGCGCTACGACGCGCGCGAACGCACCTACGTCTACCGGGTGGGGTTGGCGCCGCAGGCCGCCTCTCCCTTCGCCCGGCCCTGGTGCTGGCCGCTCTCCGACGCGCTGGACCTGGGCCTCCTCGCGGACGCCACCGCGCGCATCCCGGGCGAGCGCTCCTTCAAGGCCTTCGCCCGCGCGGGCCAGCCCGAGCGCGGCGATCGCTGCCACGTGACCCGCGCGGTGTGGCGACCCTGGGCGCTGGGCCAGGAGCTGGTCGTCGCCGCCGACCGCTTCCTGCATCACATGGTGCGCTACCTGGTCGGCACGCTGGTGGACGTCTCCCGGGGACGGCGTCCGCTCGCGGACCTGGACGCGCTGCTGGCCGGCGGGCCCGGGGTCTCCACGTCTCCCCCGGCCCCCCCCTCCGGACTGGTCCTCGCACACGTACGTTATGAAGGCGAGCCGGCGCCCGACCCGGCGGCGCTCGCCCTGCCCTTCACCTCGAGCACGGGAGTCGTTTGAAGCGATGAAGATCTTCCTGGACACGGCCGACATCGGGGAGATCCGCCGCGCGGCGGACGCCGGACTGATCGACGGGATCACGACCAACCCCTCCCTCATGGCCAAGGTGGCCAAGGGCCGCGAGCCGCGGGATGTCTTCAAGGAGATCTGCGAGGCCGTCGATGGCCCGGTCAGCGCCGAGGTGGTGGCGGTCGAGGCGGTGGACATGGTGACGGAAGGCCGCCGCCTCGCGGAGATCCACGACAACATCGTGGTGAAGGTGCCGCTCACCGAGCACGGCCTGCGCGCCTGCCGGCAACTGCGCGAGGACGACATCCGCGTCAACGTCACGCTGTGCTTCTCCAGCCCCCAGGCGCTGCTCGCCGCCAAGGCGGGCGCCACGTACATCTCGCCCTTCGTGGGGCGGCTGGACGACATCGCCACCGACGGCATGGGCCTGATCGCCGAGATCCGCGAGACGTACGACAACTACGGCATCGACACCGAGATCCTCACGGCGTCCGTGCGCCACCCGCGGCACTTCGTGGAAGCCATGCGCCTGGGCTCGGACTGCGCCACCATCCCGCCGTCCGTGCTGTACCAGCTCCTCAAGCATCCGCTCACCGACATCGGCCTGGAGCGCTTCCTGGACGACTGGAAGGCGCTGGGTCAGGAGCTCTGAGTCCCGTGTCCCGCCTCTCGCGCCGTTCCCCCGGGGGCGCCGCCCTGGTGCTGGCCCTGCTCGCCTGTGACGGCGGCGGCCCGGCCACCGGCACGGTGGACACGCTGCAGGCCCAGGTGCCGGCCGCGGCCAGCGCGCAGGTGGACGCGTCGCGGGTCACGGCCATCGTACGCGCGGCCGAGCGCGTGTCGCCGGCGGTGGTGAGCGTGCACGTGCTCCGCCGGCAAGCAGTGCGCGCGAGCTTCTTCGACCCGTTCTTCTCGGGCACGCGCGTGGTCTCCGGCCTGGGCTCGGGCTTCGTGTACGACCAGGAAGGGCACATCCTGACCAATGCGCACGTGGTGGAGGGCGCCGAGCGTCTACGGGTCACCCTGCCGGACGGGCGGGACGTGGACGCGGATCTGATCGGCGTCGATCCCACCACCGACATCGCCGTGCTGCGCACCGACGACCTGGACCTGCCGGTCGCGCCCATGGGCACGTCCGAAGGCCTGCTGATCGGCGAATGGGCGCTGGCGATCGGCAACCCCTTCGGTAACCTGCTCTCCAACCCGGAGCCCACCGTCACGTCCGGCGTGGTCTCCGCCCTGCACCGCCACATCGTGCCCGACGCCAACGACAGCGGCTTCTACCTGGGCATGATCCAGACGGACGCCTCCATCAACCCCGGCAACTCCGGCGGGCCGCTCGTCAACGCGCTGGGCGAGGTCATCGGCGTCAACACCTCCATCTTCTCGCGCAGCGGCGGAAGCGAGGGGCTGGGCTTCGCGATCCCCATCGACCGCGCGCTGCGCGTCGCGGAGGACCTGGTGGATCGCGGCCGCGTGGACCGCGCCTGGCTGGGCCTGCGTGTCCAACCGGTGGAAGCGGACGAGTGGGGCCGCACCTCCGGTGTGGGCGTGGCGATGGTGGCGCCGGGCTCTCCGGCCGCTCGCGCGGGCGTGCGCACCGGGCGGCGCATCGTGCGCGCCAACGGCACGCCCATGACCGGCCCGCTCGACTTCGAGGCGCTGCTGCTCGATCTGCGGGCGGGCGACCCGGTCACGTTGGAGCTGGAGGGCGCAGCCGATCCGCTGCGCCTGGAGGCCGAGCCGCTACCGTCGTCGCGCGCGACCGCGGTGACCGTGCTGAACGACATCGACGTCATCACGGTCGATGGTGCCATCCAGGCCGAGCTGGGCCTCGCGAGCGAGGAGGGCGCCCTGATCGTGGCCGCGCGCGGCACCACCGCCCGGCAGCTGGGCCTGACCGAAGGGGACGTGATCCGCCGTGTGAACCAGGTGGACGTGCGGACCGCCGCGGACGCCGAGCGGGCGCTCACGGCGGTGGCGCGCACCGCGGGTGGTATCCAGATCGTCTACGAGCGGGGCGGCCGCTTCGCCACGCTCAACCTGCGCATCCGTTGAGAGGCCGATGACCGACTCGCTGGACCGCTACCACCACCCGCTCGCCGACCGCTACGCGTCGCGCGAGATGCAGGAGATCTTCTCGCCGCGCCGGCGCTATGGCACCTGGCGTCGGCTGTGGCTCGCGCTGGCGGAGGCGCAGCGCGAGCTGGGTCTGGACATCCCCGCCGACGCCCTCGAGCAGATGGCGGCCCACCTGGACGACATCGATCTCGCGCGGGCGGCCGAGTACGAGCGGCGCTTCCGGCACGACGTGATGGCGCACGTGCACCTCTTCGGGGACGCCGCGCCCGCGGCGCGCGGCATCATCCACCTGGGGGCGACCAGCGCCTTCGTGGGCGACAACACGGATCTGGTGCTGCACCGGCAGGCCCTGGAGCTGATCGCCGCGCGTACGGTGCGCACCGTGCGGGCGCTCGCCGACTTCGCGGGTCGGCACAAGGACCTGCCCACGCTGGCCTTCACGCACTTCCAGCCCGCGCAGCCGACCACCGTGGGCAAGCGGGCCACGCTGTGGATCCAGGACCTGCTGCTGGACCTGGAGGAGCTGCGCTTCCGCCTGGACACGCTGCGGTTCCGGGGCGCCAAGGGCACCACGGGCAGCCAGGCCTCGTTCCTCCAGCTCTTCGACGGCAGGGGCGACCTGGTGGAGGCGCTCGACCGGCGCGTGGCCGAGAAGATGGGCTTCCCGCTGCGCTTCGCGGTCACCGGGCAGACCTACACGCGCAAGGCGGACGCCGCGCTGTTGGCCACGCTCTCCGGGCTCGCGCAGTCGCTCTCCAAGCTGGGCAACGACCTGCGCCTGCTCGCGCACCTGCGCGAGGTGGAGGAGCCGTTCGAGAAGGAGCAGATCGGCTCGTCCGCCATGCCCTACAAGCGCAATCCCATGCGCTCCGAACGGATCTGCGCGCTCGCGCGCCACGTGATCGCGCTGGCCGCCGATCCGGCCTACACGGCGGCCACGCAGTGGTTGGAGCGCACCCTGGACGATTCGGCCAACCGCCGCCTCTCCATCCCCGACGCCTACCTGACCACCGACGGCATGCTGGTCCTGGCGGAGAACGTCACGGACGGGCTGGTGGTCCATACCGCCATGATCGAGCGCCGCCTGGCGGAGGAGCTGCCGTTCATGGCCACCGAGTCCGTGCTGATGGCCGCCACCCGCGGCGGCGGCGACCGCCAGGAGCTGCACGAGCGCATCCGCCAGCACGCGCACGCGGCCGCGGCCCGCCTCAAGGCCGGCCACACCGACAACGACCTGACGGCGCGCATCGCCGCCGACACCGCCTTCGGATTGGACGCGGACGCGGTGGGCGCGCTCATGGATCCGCGGGCGTTCGTGGGCCGGGCGCCCGAGCAGGTGGACGCGTTCGTGGCCGACGAGGTCGAGCCCGAGCTGGAGCGCTGGTCGGATCTGCTGGCCGCGCGACCGGCACCCACGGCGGACGTGAGGGTCTGAAGGGGCATGACGCACTCCCACCACGCACAGGCGCGGGGCCACACCCGGCGCGACGCCACGAGGACGGACCGGCGATGAATGCACCGCGCGCCCTGACCGCGCCCTCCCTGCCGCTGCGCCGCGTGCACGGCGGCAAGGTCCGCGAGGTCTACGAGGTGGACGACGAGCGCCTTCTCATGGTGGCCAGCGACCGCGTCAGCGCATTCGACGTCGTCATGGCGGAGGGCGTGCCGTCCAAGGGCCGCGTGCTCACCCAGATCACGGCCTGGTGGCTGGACCGCCTGGCGTCGCGCGTGGAGCACCATCTGATCAGCGCGCATCCCGACACACTGGTCGCGGAAGTCCCCGCGTTGGCCTCCGTGGATCCCGACGCCTGGGCCGGCCGCTCCATGCTGGTCCGGCGCACCCGTCCGGTGCCCATCGAGTGCGTGGTGCGGGGCTACCTGGCCGGGTCCGCCTGGAAGGAGTACCGCACCGCGGGCACCCTGGCCGGCGAAGCCCTCCCGGACGGGCTGCAGGAGAGCGCGCGGCTCGATCCTCCGCTCTTCTCGCCCGCCACGAAGGCGGTCAGCGGCCACGACGAGAACATCACGTTCGCGGAGACGCGCGAGCGGGTCGGCGCCGACCTGGCGGACCGGCTGCGCGCCCTTTCGCTGGAGATCTACGCGACCGGCGTACGCACGGCGGAGGAGCGCGGCATCCTGCTCGCCGACACCAAGTTCGAGTTCGGCACCGACTCCAGCGGGCGCCTCCGTCTGATCGACGAGGTGCTCACGCCGGACTCCTCCCGCTTCTGGCCCGCGGAGAGCTGGCGGCCCGGCACCGTGCCCCCCTCCCTGGACAAGCAGCCCGTGCGCGACTTCCTGGACGGGCTCGACTGGGACAAGCAGCCGCCCCCGCCTCCGCTGCCGGACGCGGTGGTCGAGCGCACCACGGCCCGCTACCTGGAGATCTTCGAGCGCCTGACCGGCATGCCGCTGGATGCCTACGAGCCCCCCCGCCGCCAGGCGGACGCGTGAAGCTGGCGCCCGAAGGCATCCCGTTCATCGTCGCGGCCCTGGTGGCCGCCCTCGTGCTGGCCGTGGGCGCCCGCGCGCTGCAGTCCTGGGCGGCTCCGCTCGGGCCCGTGCTGACCGGGCTGGCGGTGGTCGCGGGCCTGTTCGGCGTGTTCTGCCTCTGGTTCTTCCGGGATCCGGCCCCCACGCTGCCCGCCGACCCGCGCGCCATCGTCTCCCCCGCCGAAGGGCGGGTCATCGAGGTGGTGCAGCAGGACGAGCCCACCTACCTGGGCGGACCGTCCACGCGCATCACCATCTTCCTGTCCGTGTTCAACGTGCACGTCCAGCGCGCCCCGGCCGACGGGGTGGTGGAGCACCGCAGCTACAAGCCCGGGCTCTACCTGGTGGCGTGGGAGCCCAAGGCCAGCGAGGCCAACGAACAGGCCAGCCTGGGCATCCGCACGCCCGCCGGCCCTCTGCTCGTCCGCCAGATCGCCGGATTGATCGCGCGCCGCATCCTGACCGATCCCTCGGAGGGTGACCGGGTAGAACGGGGCGCGCGGATCGGGCTGATCCGGTTCGGCTCGCGCGTGGACCTGTTCTTGCCGCCCGACTGGCCGGTCGCGGTCGAGGTGGGCCAGAAGGTCCGGGTCGGCGAGACCGTGGTGGCCCGCATACCGGACGGCGCCGAGGGCGCGCCGTGAGCCGGGCCCCGTCCCCCACCGATGTCGGCGCCCCGTCCGGGCGCGGGTGCTCCGGTCATGGAGCGCCACACGTGGACCGAGCGTCCCCGGGAGGGGCACGATGATCCTGAAGCGCGAATCCGGGCTGCAGCGGGGGGTGCTGATCCTCCCGTCGGCCTTCACGCTGGCCAACCTGTTCTTCGGCCTGTACGCCATCGTCCTGGCCGACCGGGGCGCCCCCGTGGTGGCGGCCTGGCTGATCGTCACCGCCGCGGTGCTCGACACGCTGGACGGGCGCATCGCCCGCTTCACCCGCACGGGCTCCCGCTTCGGGGCCGAGCTGGACTCGTTGGTGGACGCCATCTCCTTCGGCGTGGCGCCCGCCTACCTGTTCTACAAGCTCTACTTCTTCGAGGCCTGGGGCTGGCTGGTGCCCTTCACCCACGTGGCCGCCGTGGTCATCCGCCTGGCCCGCTTCAACATCGAGCAGGGCGGCAAGGCGCACCGCCACTTCATCGGTCTGCCCTCCCCCACGGGGGGCATGCTGCTGGCCACGTTCTATCCCTTCAGCCAGACGGCCTTCTTCCAGGAACATCTGACGGGATTCGCCACGCCCGAGATCCTGGCCGCCATGGTGGTGGGCATCTCCGTGCTGATGCTCAGCCACATCCCCTACCCGGTCGTGCCCCGCGTCAACGTGCGGACCTGGCGCGGCGCCGTGGTCGGGGCGCTCATGGTGCTGGCCGTGGTCATCGCCTTCGCGGTGCCCCGCTACTGGTTCTTCCCGGCCCTGGCCGCCTACACCTCGGCGGGGCTTCTCCGGTCCTTTATCTTGGGCCTCCTGGACCGGCTGCCCGAGCGGGACCCGCTGCTGGATCAGGAAGGTCCGGTGGAGATCGAGCGCACGGTGGACTACCGCACGTTCGCCCGCCGCCGGTCGGATGCCGACACCGCCGACGCCCAGGAGGACCTGTAAGTGAGCGAGTACCTCGTCGAGATCCGGGTGAGTCCGCGTCCCGGGCTGCTGAACCCCGAGGGCAAGGCCATCCATCACGCGCTCAACGCGCTGGGGTTCGACGCCGTCAGCGACGTGCGTGTCGGCAAGTCCATCGAGGTGCGGCTCAGCGCCGCCAGCGAAGACGATGCGCGTAGCGCCGCCGAGGCCATGGCGCGCCGGCTGCTCGCCAACCCGGTGACCGAGGACTACGAGGTCGAGCGGATCGCGGCCCTGGAGCCGGCATGAGCTTCAACGCCGCGGTCGTCACGTTCCCCGGCTCCAACTGCGACCACGACGCCTACCACGCCTTCAAGCTGGTGGGAGCCACCCCGCGCTTCGTGTGGCACCGCGAGCACGACCTCGGCGACGCCGACCTCGTGCTGCTGCCCGGCGGCTTCTCCTACGGGGACTACCTGCGCGCCGGCGCCATCGCGCGCTTCAGCCCCATCATGGAGGAGGTGGTCCGCTTCGCCGAGAAGGGCGGTCCGGTGCTGGGCATCTGCAACGGCTTCCAGATCCTGTGCGAGGCCGGTCTGCTGCCGGGGGCGTTGCTGAGGAACGACCACCGTCACTTCTCCAGCAAGGACGTGTGGATCCGCGTGGAGAACACCGGCACGCTGTTCACCTCCGACTACACGTCCGGCCAGGTCCTGCGGATCCCGATCGCGCATGCCGACGGGAACTACCACACGGACGGCGAGACCCTCGACCGGCTCGAGGGCGAAGGCCGCGTGGTCTTCCGCTACACCGATCCGGCAGGCGGTCCCGCCGGGACGCGCTACAACCCCAACGGGTCCGCGCGCGACATCGCCGGGATCACCAATGCCCGGGGCAACGTGCTCGGCATGATGCCCCACCCGGAGCGCGCCATGGAGCCGCTCCTGGGCTCGACGGACGGGCGCGGCCTGTTCACGTCGCTCCTGTCCTCCCTCGTCCGCACCTGAACCGCCGAGCCTCCACGACCGTGACCGACCCGGCCCTGCTCTCCCCGCCGTCGCCTCGACCGGGGGATCCCCCCATCACGCCCGAGCTGGTCGACGACCACGGGCTCAGCCCCGACGAGTTCGAGCGCATCCGCGGCATCCTGGGCCGCGACCCGACCTTCACCGAGCTCGGGATCTTCAGCGCCATGTGGTCGGAGCACTGCGGCTACAAGAACTCGAAGCGCATGCTGCGCCTGCTGCCCACGAAGGCGCCCTGGGTGATCCAGGGTCCGGGCGAGAACGCCGGCGTGATCGACATCGGCGAGGGCTGGGCGCTCGCCTTCAAGATCGAGTCGCACAACCACCCCTCCGCGGTCGAGCCCTACCAGGGCGCGGCCACCGGTGTGGGCGGCATCCTGCGCGACATCTTCACCATGGGCGCCCGTCCGATCGCGGTGCTGGACTCGTTGCGCTTCGGCGACCTCACGTCGCCGCGTGTGCGCTACCTGTTCGGGGGCGTGGTCAAGGGCGTCGGCGACTACGGCAACTGCGTGGGCATCCCCAACATCGGGGGTGAGGTCCAGTTCGACCGGCACTACGATGGCAACCCGATCGTCAACGCCATGTGTCTCGGGCTGATGCATCACCACGACCTGATCAAGGGCGAGGCGGCCGGGGTGGGCAACCCGCTCATGGCCGTGGGCGCCCGCACGGGCCGCGACGGCATCCACGGCGCCACGTTCGCCAGCGAGGAGCTGAGCGAGGACTCCGAGGCCAGCCGGCCCCAGGTGCAGGTGGGCGATCCGTTCACGGAGAAGCTGCTGCTGGAAGCCTCGTTGGAGCTCATCAAGAGCGGCCACATCGTGGGCATCCAGGACATGGGAGCCGCCGGCCTGACGTCCAGCGCGTCCGAGATGGCGGGACGGGCCGGCAACGGCGTGGAGGTGGAGATCGCCGACGTGCCGGTCCGCGAGAGCGGCATGACGCCCTACGAGGTGCTGCTGTCGGAGTCGCAGGAGCGCATGCTCGTGGTGGCCAAGGCCGGGCACGAAGGGGACGTCGAAGCCATCCTCCACAGGTGGGAGCTGGAGGCCGCGGTGGTGGGCCGCGTCACCGACGACGGCCGCTTCCGGATCCTCGAGCACGGGACGCCGGTGGCGGACATCCCCGCCCTGCCGCTGACGGACGGCTGCCCGACCTACGAGCGGCCGGGCATCGAGTCGGACGAGGCGCGCGCGCGGCGGGAGACCGACCTGTCGGACCTCGAGAAGGACGGCGACCTCTCCGCCGAGGTGCTGGACCTGGTGGGCTCGCCCAACCTGGCGTCGAAGGCGTGGCTGTACGGCCAGTACGACTCCACCGTCCGGGCCAGCACGGTGCAGCGGCCAGGCGGCAGCGCCGGGGTGGTGCGCATCCGCGGCACGCGCCGCGCGGTGGCGGCCACCACCGACTGCAACGGGCGCTTTGTGTACCTGGAGCCCCGCCGGGGTGCCGAGATCGCCGTGGCCGAAGCGGCCCGCAACCTGGTGTGCGTGGGCGCGCTGCCGATGGCCATCACCAACAACCTGAACTTCGGCAACCCGCTCAAGCCCCACATCTACCACCAGTTCCGCGAGGCCGTGCTGGGCATGGCCGAGGCCTGCTCGGTCTTCGAGACGCCGGTCACGGGCGGCAACGTCTCCTTCTACAACGAGACGGATGGGGTGGCGATCCTGCCCACGCCGGTCATCGGCATGGTGGGCGTGATCGAGGACGTGGAGAAGACGGTGGGATCGGGCTTCCGCGCGGCGGGGCACCGGATCGTGCTGCTCGGCACCAACCGCGGCGAGCTGGGCGGCTCCGAGTACGCCTACCGCGTCCGCGGCGACGTCGTGGGCGCGCCGCCCCGCGTGGACCTGCTGGAGGAACGCGCGCTGCAGCGACTGATGCTGGAGCTCATCGGGGCCGGGCACGTCGCCTCCGCCCAGGACTGCTCCGACGGCGGCCTGGTGCAGACGTTGGTCGAATGTGCGTTGGCCGACCCCGAGCGGCCGTACGGGGTAGCAGTGGAGGTGACCGACGATCTTCCCGGCACCGCGCTGCTCTTCGGCGAGTCGCAGGGCCGGATCGTGATCTCCTGTCCCGAGGCGGACGTGGAGGCCGTTCTGGCCGCCGCCGCCCGCCATGACGTCCCGGCCACCGACCTGGGCCGCGTGACGGAACCGGACGAGGGGTTCTCCCTGACCGCGCCGCGCGCTCGCGTCCGCCTGGACGTGGACGCGCTCGCCGAACGGTACCACGGCGCGCTCCCCGCTCTCATGAATCAGGTCGACGGAGTCCGCGCGTGAAGTCGCTTCCCGTTGTACCCGGTCCCCGTGCCGTTCCGGCGGCGGGGCTGGACGATCGGCCCCACGAGGAATGCGGCGTGGTGGGCGTCTCCGGCGTCCAGGGCGCGGCCGAGCTGGCCTACCTCGCCCTCTATGCGCTCCAGCATCGCGGGCAGGAGTCCGCGGGGATCGTGGCCATCGACGGCGAGGAATCCCGCGTGCTGAAGGGCCAGGGGCTGGTGTCCGACGTCTTCACGGCGGACGGGCTGGCCCGCATGCCGGGCGACACCGCCGTGGGACACGTTCGCTACTCCACCGCCGGCGGCAGCGTGCTGCAGAACGCCCAACCGATCGTGGTGCGGTACGCCGAGGGCGATCTCTCCATCGCGCACAACGGCAACCTGACCAACCAGCTCGAGCTGCGGCAGCGGCTCGTGGCCGAGGGTGCGCTCTTCCAGAGCTCCAGCGACTCGGAGATCATCGTCCATCTGATCGCGCGCTCGCGCCACCATTCGGTGGAGGGCCAGATCGACGATGCCCTCACCCAGGTGGAGGGCGCCTTCTCGCTGGTGATCAGCGTGGGGGACACCCTGTACGCGGTGCGCGACGCGCGCGGGTTCCGGCCCATGGTGCTGGGACGGATCGGATCCGGCCACGTGGTCGTGAGCGAGACCTGCGCGCTCGACATCATGGGTGCCGAGTACGTCCGCGATGTCGAGCCGGGCGAGGTGCTGCGCATCCGGGGCTCGCAGGTCACGCGGCTGCGCTCCCTGCCGGCGGTGGACCGGCCCGCGCCGTGCGTGTTCGAGCTGGTCTACTTCGCCCGTCCGGACTCGCGCATCTGGGGCATGAGTGTGGACCGCGCCCGGCGCGCCTTCGGGCGCCAGCTCGCGCGCGAGCACCCCGTGGAGGCGGACTGCGTCATCGCGGTGCCGGACTCGGCCAACTCGGCCGCCCTGGGCTACGCGGAGGAGAGCGGCATCCCCTACGAGCTGGGGTTGCTCCGCAACCACTACGTGGGCCGCACGTTCATCCGGCCCTCCCAGGCCGACCGCGACTTCGGGGCCCGCATCAAGTACAACGCGGTGCGCGAGGTCCTGCACGGACGCCGCGTGATCGTGGTGGACGATTCGCTCGTCCGCGGCACCACCAGCAAGAGCCTCGTGCGCTTCATCCGCAACGCCGGCGCCCGCGAGGTGCACTTCCGGATCGCCAGCCCGCCGGTGCGCCATCCCTGCTTCTACGGGATCGACATGCCCAGCCAGGACGAGCTCATCGGCTCGCGGCTGGAGGTCCACGAGATCGAACGGACGCTGGGCGTGGACTCGCTCGGCTACCTGTCGCTGGACGGCATGACCCAGGCGGCCCGGCAGGCCGCGCCCTTCTGCGACGCCTGCTTCTCCGGCAACTATCCCGCGCCCCTCGTGGACGTCCAGCAGGGGCTGCAACCGGCCGGGCTGCCGCCCGGCTGCTGAACCCGCCCACCGCCCACCGAGGTCCCCCGGACGTGCGCGAGCGCCTCCACCGACTGCCCAAGACCGAGCTCCACGTCCACCTGGACGGGAGCCTCCGGCCCCAGACCATGATCGAGCTGGCCGCCGAGCGCGGCCTGCCCCTGCCCTCCTCGGATCCCGACGAGCTCGCCCAGGCCATGCTCGCCCGGGACGCCCAGAATCTCGAGGAGTACCTGGACAAGTTCCGGATCACGCTCTCGCTCATGCAGCACGCGAACGCCATGGAGCGCATCGCGTACGAGCTGGCGGAGGACAACGCGCGCGAGAACGTGCGCTACGTGGAGATCCGCTACTCGCCCATCCTGCACACGCGCCAGGGCATGCCGCTCACGGAGACGGTGGAGGCCCCCCTGCGCGGGCTGCAGCGGGCGGAGGCGGAGTTCGGGATCCGGACCGGCCTCATCATCTGTGGGATCCGCAACATGGACCCCGCCACCTCACGTGATCTCGCAGACCTCACGGTGGCCTTCAAGGGCCGGGGCGTGGTGGCGTTCGACCTGGCCGGCGCCGAGTACAACTACCCGGCCAAGAAGCACAAGGACGCGTTCTTCACGGTCATCAACAAGAACATGGCCACCACCATCCACGCGGGGGAGGCCTACGGGCCGGAGTCCATCCATCAGGCCCTGCACTACTGCCGGGCCAATCGGATCGGACACGGGACCCGTCTGTACGAGGACCCGGACCTGCTCAAGTACGTGAAGGACTTCCGGATCCCCATCGAGATCTGCCTCACCTCCAACGTGCAGACGCGGGCCGTGGCCAGCTACGACACGCATCCGCTGCGCGGCTACTTCGATGCGGGCTTGGTGCTGAGTCTGTGCACCGACAACCGGCTGGTCTCGGGCACCACGGTGACGGAGGAGTACGTGCACGCGCACGAGAGCCTGGGCTTCACCTGGGAGGAGCTGGTGCGCCTGGCCCGCATGGGCTTCGAGAGCGCCTTCCTGTCCTGGGACGACAAGCAGGCCCTCCTGGACACATTCGATCGGGACGTCGCGGCGCTGAGCGCCTCCTGAGGAGGGCCGCCCGGCCGAGCCTGGGCGGCTGATCGGGGGCACCCGACCGGGCGGACCGGTGCAGCGGCGGGCCGCTCCAGCCGCCCCGGCCCTTCCCGCCCCGGCCTTCTCCTTCCCGCCCCGGCCTTCCCCTCCCCGCCCCGGAAACCAGACGGCCCCGGGCTCTGCGAGCCCGGGGCCGTTCGTACACCCTACCGCGCCGCGCGTCAGAACGCGTAGCGGAGCCCGAGCTGGGCCTGCCAGCGCGAGTTGAGGTCGAAGACCGAGTAGGGGTTGGCGTTGCCTTCCTCGTCCAGACGGAGGCGACCGGTGGGACGGAAGATCCCCCGGTTGTTGGTGGTGTCCCACCCACGCAGCTCCAGCAGATCCAGGCCGGGGAACTGCGGCCCCTCGCTCACGCCCCACTCGCTGTTGAGCAGGTTCAGGACGTTGAAGATGTCCAGCGTGATCTCCGCGCGCTGCCCGCTCCGGGTCGGGACCCGCACCGTGAAGCGCGTGTCCACCCGGTTGCGCCAGGGGCTCGTGCAGGTGTTGCGCGACATGATCTCGCCCCGCGCCTCGTTCAGACAGGGCTCGCTGCTGATGTACTGATCCAGCACGTTCCAGTCGTTCGGATCCGTGAGGGTGATGTCCCCGGGCCCGGTCGGCACGTACAGCAGGTCGTTGAACCGGTTGCTGGCGTAGGACGCCTCGAACCCGTCCGCGTTGACGTCGCCGTCATACACGTAGGCGTAGCGGTCCCCCGAGTTGCCGATGTAGAACACCGAGGCGCTCAGGAAGCGGCCCAGGTCGACGACGCCGGACAACACGACCTTGTGGCGCGTCTCGTAGTTGGAGATGGACAGCTCCGGATCGTTCGGGCTCCCCTTCACCGGATTGAACCCGAGGTTCGACGTCGCGATGCTGGACGTCAGACCCGACAGGTCCTCGGCCCGCGCGTACGTGTAGGAGCCGTTCAGCTCGTACCCGTCGGCATAGCGCTTCTGGAGCTGCAGCGTAGCGCTCCAGGAGTTGTCCTGATCGCTGTTGCCCAGCTCCACCACGGAGCTGCCCACCGTGCTGTTGATCCGGTTGGGCGACGCCAGGTTGCGGTTGTCCGACCCGGACGGCAGCGCGCCGGCCTGGATGGTCCCGAAGACCGGGCGGCCCCCCTGCGTCGTCGTGGTCGGCGTCGAGAAGTCGACGTTCCGCTCACGGAGCAGGATCTGCTTGGCGGACCGCGTATACAGCAGGTCCACGGTGCCCACCAGCCCGTACCCCAGCTCGCGGTCGGCGCCCAGGTTGAAGCGCCAGGCGTGCGGCCACTGGAAGTCCGGGTCCACCACGTTGATCACCGACAGCGGGGGTGAGGGCACGCCCGTCGCCGCGCAGCTCTCCGGCTGGTTGTCCGGATCGAGCGTGAAGGCCGGCATGTTGCCGTTCGACGCCGAGCAGCTCGCCGTCACCTGGAAGCGACCCGTGTTGCTGAACAGGTTGGAGAGCCACACGTAGGGGTAGCGTCCGGTGAAGATGCCCGCGCCACCCCGCACCTGGGTGGACTGGTCGCCGAACACGTCCCAGTTGAAGCCCACCCGGGGCGAGATGATCCCGTTGCCCGACGGCACCTCGTCCGTGCTGCGACCGAACGCGGCTGCCACGTCCGGGTTGGCCTCCGGGGTGTCCCCGACCAGGGGCACGTCGTAGCGCACACCTGCCGTGATCAGGAAGTCGGGGCTGACCGTCCATTCGGTCTGGCCGTAGGCGGCCAGCTGGTTGACGGTGAAGCGGGCATTCAGGTCCAGGCCCTGCCGGTAGGGCACACCCCGCCGGAAGGCGCTCGGATTCCCCGCCGCGAGGTCGTCCAGCGAGTTGAAGGTCCACTCCCCGGTGATGCCCGGTGCAAACAGGTTGCGGAAGCTGAACCACTGGCCCTGGGCACCGAACGTGATGCGGTGTTGGCCCGCCGTGAAGCTGAAGTTGTCGGTGACCTCCCAGCTGGTCTGGTCCAGCTCGTTGCCCTGGGAGAAGAACTCCGCCCCGGCGATCAGACGCTTGTTGCCGGTCCCCGCCTGATTGGGGACGCTGACCTGCACGACCGGGAAACGCTCGCGCGGCGCGCGGCGGTCCGCGATGTCGGTCCGGCCCACCGTCAGCTCGTTGTAGTAGCGGCCGAGCTGGGAGTTGAGCTGGATCACCGACGAGTTCGTGGTCGACCCGAAGAAGTAGAAGTTGGAGTCGAACGAGTAGTTCGAGCCCGGGAAGCGATTGACCGTCACATCATCCTCGGCGCGCACGTAGTTGTGCCGGACGGTGAGGATGTGCTGGTCGTTGAGCTGGGCGTCCACCCGCGCGAAGAGGTTGCGGTTGGGATTCGCGACCGTGAAGGGTCCGCCCTCCCCCGCGTTGTAGCCGTAGCCTTCCAGGAGCTGCACGAAGCGAGCGGCGTCCGCATCCAGGATGCCGGTCTGCGACACCGGATCGCGCCCGAGCGCCAGACCATTGGCCGGCCGCTCGTCGGACTCGAACTCGCCCGACACGAAGAAGTGCACCTTGTCGCGGATGAGCGGGCCACCCAGCGAGGCGCCCAGCAGCCGGTTCGTGAATTCACCCGGAGCCGAAAGGGTGTCGCCACGGACCACCAACGTCTCGCGCAGGAAGCTCTCGTTGCGGTAGTACCCGTAGGCCGAGCCGTGGAACTCGTTGGTCCCCGACTTGGTGACGGCATTGATCAGACCGCCGGTGAAGCCGCTCTGCCGCACGTCGTACGGGGCCGCCAACACCTGGTACTCCTTCACGGCCTCGATCGAGATGGAGCGGGCTCCGGCCTGCCCGCCGGGCTGGCCCGTGGCGCCCAGGCCGAAGAGGTCCTGCGAGACCGCGCCGTCGATCTGGATGTTGTTGAAGCGATTGTTCTGCTGCCCGACCGCCGTGCCGGCCGCGCCGCCGCCCGTGAGCGGACTCAGCGCGATGAAGTCGGTGAAGTTCCGGGTCACGGTGGGCAGCGTACGGAGCTGGTTCTCGGTGACGAGCTGCTCCGCGCCGGTGCGGCCGGGGTTGATGACCTGCTGCCGCGTGGCTTCGGCCGTGACCGAGATCCCCTCGAGCTCGACGGCCTGCACCGCGAGCTGGAAGTCCAGGGACAGGTTCTGCCCGAGCGTGAGCGTCAGTCCGCTGCGCTCCTGCGAGGCGTAGCCCAGCGCGTTGACAGTGACACGATAGGGACCGCCGACCTGAAGGCCGGGCACCAGGAACGCGCCGGACTCCGTCGTCGCCGTGGCCCGCGTGAAGCCGGTGGCGGCGTTGTTCACCACGACCTCGACCGCGGGTAGCCCGGTGCCGTCCGGCCCGGTCACGCGGCCGCTGATGGTCGCGGTCGTGACGCTCTGGGCTGACGCCGCGATCGGCAGCGCACCGAGCGCCAGCGCGAGCAGCGCCAGGCGCCCGCACAGACGATTGAGACGCATCGATTCCTCCACTGTATCGGTGATCCGACCCGCGAAGGGTCCGCGGCCCGGGGGACGTCCGAGCACCCGCGCCGCCGGGGGGCGGCAGCGGAGAAGGTGCCGCGGAAAAGCTATGTAACAGGGGGGCCGGAGTGAACGGCTCCGGGGGGTCGCGTTACGGCCGCGTTACCCGGCCCGTACGGTTCGGGGGAAACGCCTGACGGGGTGAGGCCGGACTTCCCCACCAGCCGCGGGGCGCCGGCGCAGCCGGAGCGCACCCGGAGGCCAACCGGGGCGGGCTTCCGGCCTCGGCGGGCTCCGGACGATCGGCGTGTGGATCCGGCCACCGGCAGCGCGCCGGGGATGGGCGACTGGCTCGCATCCCCGAACGACGAACCCCCCGCCCGGCCGAAGCCGGACGGGGGGCCGCCGAACCCTCTACGAGGGCCGGGTCATCCCTGGGGCTTAGTTCGCCACCAGGTTGGCCGCGGGCACCTCGATGTCACCGCTGTCGACCAGCAGGTACAGCAGGCTGGCCGGCGTGACGGTGGCGAACCCGGCCGTGACCGGATTCGGAGTGATCTCGTACACACCCTCCTGCAGACCGGTGAACTCGAACTGACCGTTCGCGTCCGTGGCCACGTTCTGCGGCGCACCGGGCAGGTAGGTGGTGCACGTGCCGGCCGTCGGAGGCGACGTCGCACCCGCCGAATCCTTACAGCGGCGGAGCGTGACCGTCATGCCCGCCACCGGGGCGGCCGCACCGTCGACAATCGTACCGCGAGCGGTCGTGTTGTCGAACAGGAACGTGAAGTGCGACGGCGTCACGAAGTTGCCCTGCGTCTGCCCGTAGTCCCACCGCGGCAGCGTGGTCAGGCCGGGCGAACCGAAGACGGTGTCACCCACCTGGCGCGTGAGATTCGCGCCGAGGCCCGTGGTCGTCGCACCCGTCGTGACGATGGCCGTATCCGCCACCACACCAGCCGCGGAGATCGTGCGGAGCACGGTCGCCGCAGTCAGCGAGCCAGACGCATCGGCCTTCAGCACGTAGGTGCCTTCACGCAGACCCTCGAACACGTACTCACCCTCGGCGTCCGTGGTGTCGGTCGCGATCAGCGAGTCTGCGGCGACCGCACCCTTGTAGAGCTGGATGGTCACGCCAGCCAGCGCCTCGTTCGGGTCGATCGTGTTGTTGTCGGCGTCGCGGTCGTTGATGACCACACCCAGGATCTTCGTGTCCATACGCGTGGCCACGAAGTTCAGGATGTCGTTGTCCGCGTTGCCCTCCAGCTCCGCCGTCTTGGGCGACTGCGAGCCGAAGAACGACCAGATCGAGTCACCACCCGCGGTCACCGAATCGAAGACCTCGACGTGGTACGTGCCCTCGATCAGGCCGCCCAGCGAGTAGCTACCACCGCTGACCGTCAGCGTGGTGTCCGTCACGTTGGGCTGGATCGTCATCGAGTCGACCGTCACACGGACGTGGATGCCGTCCGCGTCCGTCCCGTCCGCAGCGCGCACGAGACCGGTCAGCGACGTGTTGTCGTACTTGTAGGCGAACGTCGAGCAGCCGGCCGAACCTTCCAGCTGGCACTGCTCGGCCTCGAAGCTCTGGCCACCCCAGTCCACGACGGTCTGGATGGTGTCGTTCAGAACCACCTTGGACGAGAAGCCGACGACCGGGTGGGCCGTGACCGCGTAGGTGGTGTCGGTGAAGAAGCTGTTGAACGTCACCGTGTTGACACCGGGCGCGGGCGAGGCGGAGGTCACGAGGACCGGAGCCGCACCGCTCGACGGCACGTACCAGAGCGAGACCTCGATCTCGTCGACGTTCGTGATGTCGTCACCACCCGTGAAGAGCGGATCGACCAGCGAATCGTCGGCCTCGTGGTGCACCGCGACCACGATGTCCGCGGTCAGGAAGCGCACTTCCTCGGTGCCGAGGAAGACGTTCGCACCAGGCGCCTGGAAGCCGTTGGCCGTGTACGTCAGGTACCGCGTGGCGGCGCCGGCCATGCTGTCCGGGTCGGGCGTCTGCTCGAAGAGCTGATTGCCCGCCGGCGCCGGCTGGCTGCCGATGCCTTCCGCGAGACGCACGTAGTACGTCACCGGGAAGGACGTGGGTCCGATGGTGTCGACGAGCGTGGCGACGCCGGCCGCATTGGTGACGCCGGACTTCCGGGCCACCGCGGTGGTGTCGAGCCAGGCGCTGTACGCCCAGTTGTTGAGCGTGTCGACGCCGTTGATCGTCGTCGCGTCGAAGGACAGCCCAACCCGCGAGTTGAGCAGGTCGAACGTATCCGCGGCCAGCGAAGAGGCCGTGGTCGGATCGTAGGCCGTCTCGATGCGGTTCTCGCCGTTCAGCGTGAGCAGCGGCGTGCTGTTCCCGAAGAACTGGGCGAAGACGATGTTGTCCGTCAGCCCCGGCTGCGGGCTGCGGTCCGCGGCGCGCGCGAACGAGAACGTCGTGCAGCCCGTGGCATCCGTGGTCTGGGTGCCGAAGGCGTTGACGTCACCCACCGCGTCGAGCTCGGTCGGGTAGAGCTTGATGGTCGAGCCGGACACCGGCGCATGACCCGGGTTGACCGAGTCGATACCGGTGAACGAGCAGACCGTCACCGTCTGCTGCGAGATGTCGAACGGGAAGTCGACCTCGGCCACCCCGCCGGTGTTGACCGTGACGGGGAACGAGGTGCTGCTCCCGCCGTACGCGGCGAAGGCCGGGATGTCCGGATCCGCCGGGTTGATCGCCACCTGGTAGTTGCCGGCCACCAGATCGGAGAACTCGTACATACCGGTCGAGTCCGTCTGGGTGGTCTGCGTCTCGCCGACGCCAGGGCCGGTGAGGGTGATCAGGACGTTGGCCGCCTCGAGGTTGTTCTCGAGCGTCTCACCGTCGAAGGTGTCGTTCTTGTCGTTCTCGTCCAGGTACAGGCGACCCATGATGCGGGCGTTGGCCAGCTGGCTTCCGGAGAAGCTCACGACCTCGCTCTCACCCGCCGCGACGGTGGCCGTCTGCGACGTGTTGGGGAACGTGTACATGGTGGAGCCGAAGTTGCTGATCGTGACGGTGTAGGAACCGGCACGCAGGCCCGAGAACGCGTACTGACCGGCCACGTCCGTGGTGGTCGTCGCGGAGCCGGCACCCGACAGGGTGACCGTCACGCCCTCGAGGCCCCCGACGCCAGCAACGGCGACGCTACCGAGGATCGAGGAGGTGCGCACGAACGAGCCACTGAAGTTGACCGAAACCGTCTGGCCGGCCGTGGCGACCACCGCGGTCTGCGTCGTCGAAGAGAAGGTGACGTCGGAAGGCGGCGTGATCTGGACCGTGTAGGTCCCGCCGTCCACGTTCGAGAACGAATAGTTCCCGCTCGCGTCCGTCGCGGTGGAGGCACCCGAGCTCAACGTGACCGTAACGCCGGAGAGGCCCTGCCCCTCTGCCGTCACGGACCCGCTGATGGTGCCCGTCACCACGTTCGTCCCCCCCTCATCGCAGGCCGCGAACGCGAACGCCGCGAGCGCTGCCAGGGAGAAGAACTTGAGCTTTCTCATCATCCACTGAGGTCCGATGAAGGTGACTAGGTTGTCCGTGCGCCCCCCACCAGCGGGTGTCTGGCCGACGGACAGAAAGAACCGGGAGGTTCACAGGCAAGACGGATGCCATGCCCCATATCCCGGAAACCCGAGGGTTTACCTGGCCCCTGCTCGGTTTTCCACATCCGATTTCCGTCGGAGGCCCAGGCCCGGCTCCAGTTTTTTGACGATCCGGTAACCGGGCTCAGTCCGTCGGGCCCGCCAGGATCCGCTCGGCCAGGGTCACGAAGTCCTTGGACCCCAGGTAGAGCGGTGTCCGCTGGTGGAGGTCGGTGGGGACGATGGAGAGGATGTCCCGACGGCCGTCGGACGCCTTCCCGCCCGCCTGCTCGCACAGGAAGGCGAGGGGAGCCGCCTCGTACAGGAGGCGCAGCTTGCCCGCGGGTGCCTTGTGGTCGGCCGGGTACATGAAGATCCCCCCCTTGAGCAGGGTCCGATGGAAGTCGGCGACCAAGGAGCCGATATATCGACTGCTCCAGGAGCCCTCCTCCCCGGACTTCAGGCGCTGGAGCAGCCTCTGCTGGGCGGGCTCCCAGCGGGGATAGTAGGCCTCGTTGACCGAGTACATCCGCTGGGCCGGATCGGGCAGGCAGATGTTCGGGTGGCTCAGCAGGAACTCCCCGATGGAGGGGTCGAGCGTGAAGCCGTGCACCCCGTGGCCGGCCGAGTAGACCAGCATCGTGGACGAGCCGTAGACCACGTAGCCGGCGGCCACCTGCGCGGACCCGGGCTGCAGGCAATCCGCCAGCGTGCCGTCCCGCCCGGTGGTGACCCGGCGGTGGATGGAGAAGATGGTCCCGATCGAGATGTTGACGTCGATGTTGGACGAGCCATCCAGCGGGTCGAAGATCAGCACGTAGTCCCCGGTCGTGAACTTCTCGGGGATGGGGATGATCTCCTCGCACTCCTCCGAGACCATGGCGCACAGGTTCCCGGAGTGGTCCATGGCCTTGTAGATGACGTCCTGCGCGAAGCGGTCCAGCTTCTGGACCGCCTCCGCATGCACGTTGGTCGATCCGTCCGCCCCCAGGATGTCCACCAGGCCGGCCATGTTGACCTCGCGCGAGATCATCTTGGCGGCCAGGGCCATGTCGTAGAGGATGTTGCTGAAGGCCCCGGTGGCGCCGGGGAACTGGCGCTGCTGCTCGATGATGTGGCGATCGATGGTGACGACGCTGGTTTCCGGCATGGCCCGCCTTCCTGCTCGGGATGGATCCGACCCCGAGGGCGAATGTACCGGCCCGCCGTCGGATCAGGAACCAGAAGCGACCCGTCCGGGAACCGGAGGCCGACGGGGTGGGACCCGCCCCCGGGCGGCCCGCCGCCGATCTGCGGTCGATGGATGCCGATCACCGCCGGGGTCAGGGGCCCGATCCCGGCCGCGCCACCCGGACCTGCCAGGTCCCGCCCGGGGACACGCGGACCCGGATCGACCCGTGCCGGTCCGTCCGGAGGACCCGCGCCCCGACCCCTTCGAGACGCCGCACCACCGCGGGGTCCGGATGTCCGTAGCGGTTGCGGCGCCCCACCGAGATGAGGGCCAGCGCTGGACCCGTGCCCTCGAGCAGCTCGGCCGCGCTCGAGGTCGAGCTACCGTGATGGGCCACCTTGAGCACCTCGAGGTCCGGCCCCACCCGCCCCACCAGCCGGCGCTCCACGTCCACCCCGATGTCTCCCGTCAGCAGCGCGTCGAAGCTGCCGTAGCGCGCCACGAGCACCACGGAGCGATCGTTCAGGGACGCGAGCGAGTCCTCCGGGAGCGGGGCGAGCACCGAGAGTCGCACGCCGTCGAACGGGATCTCGTCCCCGGCCACGGCCCGAACCCACGGCACGCCCGCGCCGGCGGCCGCGCGGAGCAGATCCCGATAGGGCTCCGAGGGCGCGGCCACGCCGGGGCCGAGGAACGCCCCCACCTCCAGGGCGTCCAGGACGGCGGCGGCCCCTCCGGAGTGATCCAGGTCGGCATGCGAGAGGACGAGCGCCTCCAGGCGCCGCACGCCGCGGGCGCGCAGGTAGGGCACCACCCGGTCCCGCCCGGCGTCGAACGCGCGTCCGCGCCCACCGGCGTCCACCAGCACCCACCGGCCCCGGGGCGAGCGCAAGGCGATGGCATCCCCCTGCCCCACGTCGATGACGTGCAGCTCGAAGCGACCGCGCCCGCCCCAGCCCTGGAGCGCCGGGAGGGTCAACGGCACCGCCACCACGGCCGCCGCCAGGGCCGGGAGCCGTACGCGCGCCCGGGCCCGCCGCGTGAGCCGCTGCGCGACCCCGGCACCGACGAGTGCCGCGACGCACGTGGTCCGCGACACCGGAAGCGACGCCCAGGGCAGCGCCGCGGCCGCCTCCACGAGCGTGACGAACAGCGAAGCGCCCCGGATCGTGAGGTCGATGAGCGGAGCCGACAGAGCG
The DNA here is from genome assembly GCA_041390125.1 of Gemmatimonadota bacterium. Classification (NCBI taxonomy): domain Bacteria; kingdom Pseudomonadati; phylum Gemmatimonadota; species Gemmatimonadota bacterium. The sequence goes on from JAWKQN010000006.1 coordinate 59,662, forward strand.
GACGTCACGGCGCCCACCCCCAGGGACACCAGACCGCCCGTGATCACGAGCGCCGCGAGTGGCGTCAGGACCAGGGAGGCCGGCACGCCGACCACGGAGACCTCCCCGAAGTGCCAGGCGACCAACGGCGCCGTGGCGACCGTGGCGGCGAGGTTGGCGGCCAGCGCCTGACGGAGCGGTGCCGGAAGACCCAGCGGGCGCAGGGCGGCGGCGAGCGGGCGGCGCCACCGGACGAGGCCCGCGATGCCCGCGAACGAGAGCTGGAGGCCGGGGCTCGCCACCCAGCCCGGGTGGGCCACCAGGAGCACCAGGGCCGCGCCGGCGAGCGTGACCGAGGAGGCCACGGGCCGTCCGCGCAGGCGGACCAGGAGGCCCACGCCCAGGAAGAGCGCGGCGCGGGTGGCCGCGCCGGGGAAGCCCAGCAACGCCACGTAGCCGCCTACGATCGCCACCGCCGCGCACAGGCGGGGGCGATAGGGGAGCGGCAGCCACAGGAGGGCGGCGTACACGCCGGCGGCCACCACGCCCACGTGGAAGCCCGAGATGGCGAGCAGGTGCGCGACCCCGCTGCGCGCGAATGCGTCGGAGACGTCGGGGTCCAGACGCTCGCGCCGCGCGAGCAGCAGGGCCTCCAGCACAGGCGCCGCGGGTCCGAACGTCCGTCCCGTGCGCTCGAGCGCCCGACCGCGCAGGCGCAGGGCGGCGCCGGCCAGGCCCCGTTCGGGCAGGGGCTCGGCCCGTTGCACGACGAGCCGGGCGGGCGCTGCGTCCCCGGACGCGCGCCACCAGCCGTGGACGCGGACCCGCCGGCCGGCCGGCGCCTCCACGTCCTCCACCAGCGCGCGCACCCGGGCGCCGGCGCAGGTCCCGTGCGTGATCGCCAGGACCGTGGGTGCCCCACCCGGGACGCCCTCGAATCGACCCTCCAGCACCGCCGGACCCGAGGCGACCGCGGTCAGGCAGGCCACCGAGGGATCGGAGCGGGCGGCCGCGCCCCCGGCGAGGCCCGCCACGCCCGCGAGTGTCAGCAGGACACGGGGGCCGGGGCGCAGGAAGGCGAGGATGAGCCCGGTCCCGGCCGCGAGCAGGAGGGGCCCGGCCGGAAGCGGGATCCGACCCTGGGCCAGGAGCGCGCCCGCCGCGAAGGCGAGCGCCACCCGGACAACGGGTGCGGACGCCGTGGCGCTCCTCCTGGATGATGCAGACCGGCGTCCGTGCGCGACGCCGCGGTCGATCGATCGAAGACCCCCCGGCGGTGGCGGCCCGACAGCCGGGACCGCCGTACCCTCAGTCGGGGTCGGGGCGGAACAGGTCGCGCTGGAAGCGGTCGATCCGCTCGCGCTCCTCCCTCCCCTCCTCCTCCAGCTTCTCCTTCAGCAGACGGCGGACCTTCAGATCCGCCTGCACCCCTACGAGCAGCATGATGACCATGCCCAGCACCAGCGACCCGAACACCACGAGCGCGAGCGGCACCCGATACAGGGTGATCACTGCGAGGTCCACGCGGACGCGTTGGCTGCCGTTGACGACGGCGAAGCCCAGCGACACCAGCAGCAGGATCAGCCCGGCCAGCCACCCCGCCAGGGAGCGCATCATGACGACGCGAGCGCGCCGACGAACGTGGCGCCGGTGGTGCCCGTGAGACGCACCGGGACGTAGCGGCCCACCAGCTCCTCCGTGCCGGGAAACGCCACGACCTTGGCGCGGCGCGTGCGCCCCATCATCTGCCCGGGCTCGCGCGCCGCGCGCTCCACCAGCACCTCCTCCACCCGGCCCACCTCCGCGCGGTTGATGTCGTCCTGGATGCTCCGCGAGACGTCGATCAGACGCTCGAGGCGGGCCTGGGCCACGTCGTCGGCGATGAACTCGTGGGCCGGGAGCCGGGTCGCGGGCGTCCCGTCCCGCGGCGAATAGCGGTAGGTGTACGCGTCGTCGAAGCGCACCGCGCGCATCAGCGCCAGCGTGTCCTCGAACTCCGCCTCCGTCTCGCCGGGAAACGCGACGATCACGTCCGTCGACAGGGCGATGTCGGGCACGGCCGCGCGGACGCGCTCGACCGTGGCCAGGTACGCCTCCACACCGTAGCGGCGCACCATGCGCTTGAGGATGCGGTCGCTTCCGGACTGGACCGGGAGATGGAGCTGCTCGCAGACCGCTTCCTCGTCGGCCAACACCCCGATGAGGTCGTCCGTGACGTCGTTGGGGTGGGGCGAGGTGAAGCGCACCCGCCGGATCCCGTCCACCCGGGCCACGGCGGCCAGCAGACGCGCGAAGCTCCAGGCTCCGTGCGCGTACGAGTTCACGGTCTGCCCCAGCAAGGTGACCTCGGTCAGCCCGCGGTCGGCGAGCCGGCGCACCTCGTCCAGGATCTCCTCCGGGGCGCGGTTCTTCTCCGGTCCACGCACGTACGGCACGATGCAGAACGTGCACCGGTGATCGCAGCCGCGCTGGATGGGGATCCACGCCGACGTGGCCGAGGCATGCCGCTGCTCCAGGCCCGCGTAGTTCTCGCGGGGGTCGAGGTCGAGCACCGTGAGCTGCAGCCCCCGACTCTTGGGACGCGCAGCGGCGGAGCGGCCGCCCCTGGCCTCCGCGAGCCGTTCGGGCAGGACCCGGTAGCCGTCGGGGCCCACCACGAGATCGACGTACGGCGCGCGCTCGAAGAGGTCGGCACCGAGGCGCTGCGCCATGCAGCCCGTAACCCCGATCACCAGGTCGGGCCGCTCCACCCGCAGCGCCTGCAACTGACCGACGCGTCCGAGCACGCGCTGCTCGGCGTGCTCGCGGATGGCGCAGGTGTTGATGAGGATCACGTCCGCATCTTCCGGGCGGTGCACGATGCGGTAGCCGCCCTGGGCGAGCACGCCTTCCATGAGCTCGCCGTCGCTCACGTTCATCTGGCAGCCGTACGTCTCCACGTACGCACGCCGCCCGTCCGCGCCGGACGCGGTGGGGCTGCCCTGGGGGCGAAACACCCCTTCGGTCTCCTGGGCGCGCTGGGCTGCGGTGGTTGCCATGCCGGACACGTTCTGCGAGAGATGCTGGAACTCGGGCGGTCACGGCCGCGGCCGCTCCCGCGAAACCTCAGCCCTGGAGGGCCGGCTCGGGCAGGGGCGCGGGGGCCGCGTGAATATACAGATCGGCCGGAGTTCCCCGAAGGGTGCCCTCCACGAGCCCGCCCGTCTCCCCGGGCGCACGCACCCGCACGCGCAGGTAGTCCTCCGTCAGCCCGTAGCCCCCGTCCTCCCGCACGACCCGCGCACGCGTGCCGATCCGGGCCTGCCGGTGGGCGCGTCCCTTGGCCTCGGCCAGCATCCGCAGCTCGCGGGCACGCTCGGCCGCCCGCGCGGGGTCCACCCGGTCGGGAAGGTCGTACGCGGCCGTCCCCGCGCGCGGCGAGAACGGGAAGACGTGCAGGTAGGTGTAGGGAAGCTCCTCGATCAGCGCCCGCGTGCTGGCGTGATCCGCGTCCGTCTCGCCCGGGAAGCCGGTGATCACGTCCGCGCCCAGCCCCAGCGGCGCCACCCGGGCCGCCAGCTCCAGCGCACGCACCCGCACCTGCTCCCGGGTGTGCCAGCGCCGCATGCGACGCAGGACGGGGTCGGCGCCGCTCTGGAGCGGCATGTGCACGTGCGGGACCAGGCGACCACCGGCGTCGGCGAGCAGCTCCACGAGCGGAGCGTCGATCTCCGTCGCTTCGATGCTGCCCAGCCGGAAGCGCACGTCCGGCACGCGCTCGAGCAGCTCGTTCAGCAAGGCGGACAAGGGACGCGGTGTGGGGAGATCGCGGCCGTAGTGCCCGATGTGGATGCCGGTGACGACCAGCTCCGGATGCGTCTGCGCGAGGAGCCGGGCCTCCGCGACGATGTCGTCCACCGGGCGCGAGCGCGAGGCGCCGCGCGCCAGCCGCGTCGCACAGAAGGAGCACTTGCGATCGCACCCGTCCTGCACCTTGAGCCAACCGCGCGTGCGGCCGCGGCGCTCGGTCAGCAGCTCGGCCCCCACCGGCTCGTGGTCGATGCGGTCCAGGGACCGGCGCAGCGTGAGCGGCACCAGCGCCGGTCCTTCCAGCGCCGTCCGGGCCACGGCGACCGGATCGTGGCCGGCGACCACGCCGCGCACCCCGGGGAGCCGACGATACGTGTCCGGATCCAGGGCGGACGAACACCCGGCGACGACGATGCGCGCGTCCGGGTGACGTCGGTGCAGTCGGCGCACGGCACGGCGCGCATCCGCATCCGCCTGATGCGTCACCGTGCAGGTGTTGACCACGAACCACCGGGCGGTGGCAGGGTCGTGCGTGGTCGGGAGCCCGCGCGCTTCCAGCTCCTGCCGCATGCGCTCGGTGTCGTACTGGTTGGCCTTGCAGCCGAACGTCAGGTAGTGGACGGCCACGCGCTCCCTCTGCGCGTCAGCGCCCGGACACCCGCAGCGACGCGGTCATGCGCCAGAAGCGCTCCGAGAGCACGTCGTCCCAGCGGTGCGTGCGCTCGAGCGCGAGGTCGATGCCCGCGAGCGTGAACTCCTGCACCTGCGAGAAGTTGAGCGCGAGCCCCGCGGCCAAGGCGGATTCCCGGGGATCGCCCGCGCGGTACCGGTAGGGCAGCGCGGAACGGCGGTACCCGAGCCGGATCGGGATGGTACGGCCCAGGAACCGCGGGCCACCCCATTCCATCCCCGCGCCGAACGACAGGGTGCTCCCGACGGTCTCGACGTCGGTCAGGTCGCCGTCGGCCCCGCTCCAGTCGGCGTAGCGCAGCCCGGCCGTGAACATGAGTCGTTGGGTCAGCGCACCCGACGCCCCGACCCGGTATTCGATCGGGAGATCGAACGTGGAGCCGGCCGCCTCGGTCCGCTCCTTGGGGTCCGCCTCCAGGGAGCCGGACCAATGCACGGAGGCCCCGACCCGGATCAGCGGGTTGGGATCGACGTGCACGCCGACGCTGCCCGCGGTCCCGGTGTAGTTCCACGACGAGGCTTCGGTGAACGTGGAGACGTCCGACCCGACCGACAGCGAATCCAACGTCCGGGAGAAGAGGCGGTCCAGACGCCCGGTGTAGCGTCCCACCGAAATGCCGACGCCGGCGCGCTCTCCGAGCGCACGGGCCCAGCCGACCTGGAAGAGCGCGGCTCCGCCCAGGGACTCGAAGCGATCGTTGGCCCGGACCTGTTCGCCACCCACGTCGATCAGGGACGAGCGCTCCGCCGCCCAGCGCTGGTCGAACACGCCCTGGTAGCTGGCCATCACGTTCCCGAAGACGCCCATCGGGTAGGCGGCCAGCACGAGCGGGAACCGGGTGCCCTGCAGGTCGCCTTCGACGCCGGACTCCTCGAAGGAGCCCCACAGCGGCTGCATGGTGGCGGTGAGCGTCGGCAGCACGAGGCCGGCGGCGCTCGACGGGTCGTTGGGGGTCAACGTGCTGCCGAGCAGACCCGGACCGAAGGCGCCCAGGGAGCGGGCGCGCGCGTCCAGCGGCTCGAGCGGGACGCCCAGACCGGCGGAGCCGAACAGCGACTGTGCGGTGAGCGGCGTGGAGAGCGCCAACACCGCGCCGAGGGCGAACAGGAGGGGTCGTCTCATCGGATGTCCACCTGGCCGCCCAGGGTGAGCACGAGCCGGAGGACGGGAGCATCCGTCGAGCCCGGACCCGCGAAGGTCATGAACTCCAGCGACGACGGCTCCACCGGGCTGAGGAGCACCAGGGCGGCCTCGCCCGTCCCCGCCGTATCCGCGATCAAGGACTGGATGAACGGTGTGATGGAGACGGCCACCTGCTGCCCGGGGGAGGCGCCGAAGGCCGGCCCGCTGATCCGGAGCCCACCGGACGGCGTCAGCAACGACCCGACCGGGGAGCGCGGGAAGGTCGCAGGGGCCAGCAGCTCCCGCGCCGCGATGGAGATGGAGTCACGCGGTTGGAACGCGACCGGACTGGTGCGCGTGCTGAGCAGCAACTGGGCGGAGCTGAGCTCGTCCGCGTTCAGCTGCACCGGACACGTCACGATCGCACACAACGACGACGGACCGGTGAGCTGCCGCGGGACCTGCACGGAGATCCGTGTGCGCCACGCCGGCGCTCCACCGACGCGCAGGTCTCCGGAGACCGGTGCAGGCACCGGGTCGTAGATGAAGGTCATCCCGGAGAAGTCGTCGGCACCGGCGATGAGCGAGATCGTGGTGTCGGGATTGACGCTGGGCTGCGCCTCGATCTCGATGCGGAGATCGCTGATGCGGAGCCGCGTGGCGGGCGTCTGCGACGCGAGCCGCAGACCCCGCCGCATGGTCGTCGTGTCCATGACCACGCGCAGCGTGGCCGTGTCCAACGGGATGCGGAACGTATCCGCCGTCGCCGAGATGTCCCACGCACCCGTGGTGAGCACCTGGACCGGACCGGCTCCGGGTTCATCCCAGGGCCGCTGCAGGCCCAGCGTGTCCACGGCGTACTCCCAGGTGGCGCTGCTCGCGTCCCAGAGCTGGTCGAGCCGACCCACCTCGATCTGGACGTCCGTCGGGTAGACGCTCGCGAGGGTGTCCACCCGACCCACCAGGAAGGCCCCGATCGGCGTCAGGATGGTGTCCGTCACGCTGGCGCCGGTGCTGTCCTGCACGGTCACCGAGCTGGGGGCGGGCAGGAAGCGGATGAGCGTGCGGGCCTCCAGCGAGTCCGCCGAGAAGCGGTGCGCCAGGAATCCCACCGTGCTGCCGTCGACCGCGAAGAGCTGGTTGGTGCTCCCGAACCCGCCCGCCGTGCCCGCCCCCGTCAGGAACTCCGCCGCCGGCAGGAGCACCTCGACGGTGACCGGCTCGACCGGCACGAGGTCGGGATCCTGCACCGTGGGGACCTCGTTCTGGCAGGCGGCGGCCAGCAGGGCCAGCAGCCCGAGGCCGGCTCGGAGGCCCGAGCGGCCGCGCCGTCCGGCGCGGGCACCCGGCTCCGGGCCCCGGGAGACGCAACGGCCGTGCGGCGACCTGCGCATGCGACTACTCAGTGGACACCCCCTCCTCGATACGGAACCGGACCGGCAGCAGATGGCTGAGCCGCCACTCCGTCCTCCTCCCACCGTCCGCAATGGATACGATCTCGAGCTCTTCCGCGAACTCGGACAGAACCTGGCGGCAGGCCCCGCATGGGGGAATGGGCTCCGGGGCGTTGGAGGTCAGGACCAGGCGGATGAACCCCCGCGCGCCTCCCGCCACCGCCGCCGCCACCGCCGCCCGCTCCGCGCAGATCGTCAGACCGTACGAGGCGTTCTCGACGTTGCACCCCGTCCAGAGGGTCCCGTCCTCCGCCACCAGGGCCGCCCCGACCCGCAGACCCGAGTAGGGGGCGTGGGCGTTGCCCTGCGCCGCACGGGCCCGGGCCTCCGCCCGATCAGTCTCCACCGTCCTCGACCCAGATGCGTGGAAGCCGGGCCGTGAGGCCCGTCAGGATCTCGTAGCCGATGGTGCCGGCGTGGCCCGCGATCTCTTCCAGCGTGATCTCCTCCGGACCGTCCCGCCCGAGCAACGTCGCCACGTCCCCGGGCCGCACGGCCGGCATGCCGGTGATGTCTACCACGGTCATGTCCATCGAGATCCGCCCCCGCACGGGCACCCGGATCCCACCGAGCAAGGCCGCTCCGCGATTCCCGAGGGCGCGGGGCAGACCGTCCCCGTATCCGATCCCCAGGGTGGCCCAGCGCTCCGGACCCACCGCGGTGTGGGTGGCGCCGTAGCCGACGGTGCTGCCGGGCGCGGCTTCGCGGACGTGGAGGACGCGAGCCCGGATCTGGACCACCGGATCCGGCTCGGGCGCGCCCGGCCCGACGCGGCCGCCGTACAGGAAGATGCCAGGACGCACCGCGTCGGCGGCGTACTCCGGAAAGCGCAGGGCGCCCGCGCTGTTGCAGGCGTGGACGATCAGATCCGGGGGCGCCCCCAGCCCCTCCAGCGTCTCCAACGCCGCGCGGAAGCGCTCCCACTGCACGCGGGTGGGCGTGGCGTCCGCCTCGTCGGCGGAGTGGAAATGGGTGAAGCAGCCCTCCAGACGCAGCCCGGCGTGCCCGCCGCCCAGGACGACCGGCCCCCAGGCCTCCACCTGGCCCCAGGCGAAGCCGGCCCGACCCATCCCCGTGTCCACCTCGACGTGGAAGGGCGCCGGGCGCCCGTGGGCCGCTCGCTGCAGCGCCTCGACACCGGCCAGATCCGACACCGTGGGCATGAGGTCGTAGGCGAGCGCGTCCGCATACGAGCCGGGAGGGAGCGGGGCCACGACCAGGATGGGCCGGCCCACTCCGAGCTGGCGCAGCGCGCGGCCCTCCTCCAGGGTGGCCACGCCGTAGCCCCAGGGCGACTCCGCCTCCAGCGTATGCACCGCCCGGCCGGCCCCGAGCCCGTACGCGTCGGCCTTGACCATGGGCAACAGGCGCACCCGCTCCCCCACCGCGGCGCCCACCCGGCGCAGGTTGCGGCGGAGCGCGGCGGCGTCGACCTCGATCCACGCCCGGGTGGCGCGATCCGCGGATGGGACGCTCTTCATTGACACGGCGGCCCGAAGATGCCAACAAGAGGGCCGTTCGCCAATGCGCCCCGGTCCGCGACCGCGCGGGGCCGATGGCCACGCGACGCCGCACCGTTCGCGCGAGCGCACCCGTTCCGAGCCTTCGACCATGCCTTCGCCGCCCACGCCCCCGCCCGTCGACCCTCCGCACCTGGATCGGGCCCTGGCGCTCGTCCGCTATCTCCGCGCCCACTGTCCCTGGGACGCGGAGCAGACGCCCCGCAGCCTCATCCGCCATCTGCTCGAGGAGGCGCACGAGGTGGCCGACGCCATCCGGGCGGACGATCCCCTCCGGCTGCGGGACGAGCTCGGTGACCTCCTGCTGAACCTGGCCTTCCAGGTCGTGCTGGCTGAGGAGGAGGGCTCGTTCGATGCGGACGCGGTGGCGCAGGCGCTGGAGGACAAGATGCGCAGGCGTCACCCGCACCTGTACGGGGACGGCGAGCGCCGGGACTGGGAGCACCTGAAGGCGGAGGAGCGCACGGGGCCGGACGGGATCCTGGATTCCCTCCCGTCGGGGCTGGACCCGCTGCAGCAGGCGTACCGGCTGCAGGAGAAGGCGGCGGTGGTGGGGTTCGACTGGCCCGACACCTCCGGCGCGCTGGACAAGCTGCGCGAGGAGCACGGCGAGCTCGAGGACGCGATCGCGGCGCGCGATCCTGCGCGCATCCGGGAGGAGCTGGGCGATCTGCTGTTCAGCGTGGTGAACGTGGCCCGACTGCTGGGGGAGCATCCGGCCGAGGCGTTGGACGGCACCAACCGCAAGTTCCGGCGTCGCTTCCGGGGGATCGAGGCGCGGATGGCCGCGCGCGGCCTGTCCTGGCAGGGCGCTACGCTGGAGATGCTGGACGCGCTGTGGGACGAAGCCAAGGCGGACGAGTAGCGCCGCCCGCTCCACTCAGTAGCCGGCGCGCTTGTCCACCTGGTTGAGGAGCGGCACACCCTCCAGCCAACGCCGGACGTTCTCCTCGATCAGCGCCGTTTCGCGCTCCCAGAACGCGCGGCTCACAGCGGAGACGTGCGGCGTGATCAACACGTCGGGTCGGGTCCAGAGGGGACTGTCGGCGGCCAGCGGCTCGGACGCGAACACGTCCAGCGCGGCACCGCGCAGGTGCCCGCGAGCCAGCGCGGACACGAGCGCGGCCTCGTCGACCAGCGAGCCGCGCGCCACGTTCACCAGCACCGCGCCCGGCTTCATCCGTGCCAGCAACGCGGCATCGAAGAGCCCGCGGGTCTCGTCGGTGGCCGGCGCGGTGAGCACCACGTGGTCGCTCTCCGCCAGCACCTCCGGCAGCGCGTCCAGCCCTACGCGCACCTCGACCCCCTCCACGTCGGAGGGCAGGGCGCGGCGACGTACCGCCAGCACACGACACCCGAACGCGCGCAATCTACGCGCCACCTCCCGGCCGATGCCGCCGAAGCCGATCACGGCCACGGTGCTGCGCCCCAGCTCGCGCACGGGCGTGTCCCCCGCGTAGAAGGCGCCGCTGACCCACGCAGCGCGCTGCTGACCCGTGGCGGCCAGGTCGAACCCGCGGGCGAAGTGGACCAGATAGCCGAGCACCGTCTCGGCCATCGGCACGGCGTGGATGCCGGCGGAGTTGGTGAACACGATGTCGCGCTCGAGCAGCGCGCCCCGGAGGGAGCCCCCCACACCCGCCGCTCCCGAATGCACCCAACCGAGCGCGGGGGCGGAGGTGATCACGACGTCGGGGATGCCGTAGCCGGCGTAGACCTCGGCCGGGCCGACCGCGTCCAGCACGGCGGCGGACGCCTGCCCGGCGCCGTCCCCGGAGCCGTCGGAGGGCGTCTCGATCTCCACCAGCTCCCAGCCGGGCCCGAGCGCGGCGCGGACGCGCTCGCCGACCCAGGGCGGCATGGACCACACCGGCCTGCGGTCCTGCAGGTCCAGCACGAACCGCCGCATCGAGGCCGCTACGGAGTCAGCCGGTTCATCAGGCGGGGGAACGGGATCAGCTCACGGATGTGCGGCCGTCCGGTCACCCACGCCACGAAGCGCTCCAGGCCCAGGCCGAAGCCTGAATGCGGGAACGTCCCGTACCGCCGCAGATCCAGGTACCACCCGTAGGCCTCCTCCGGCAGCTTCTCCTCGCGGATGCGCGCGAGCAGACGGTCGAGGTCGTCCTCGCGCTGGCTCCCTCCGATGATCTCGCCGTAGCCCTCCGGCGCGAGCATGTCGTTGCTCAGCACCGTGCGGGGGTCGGCCGGGTTCTCCTTCATGTAGAAGGCCTTGATCTGCTTCGGGTAGTTGTAGACGAGCACGGGCAGATCGAAGCGCGACGCGATGCGCGTCTCGTCCGCGGCGCCCAGATCGTCTCCCCACTGGATCTCGCTGCCTTCCTCCTGGAGGAGCGCGATGGCCTCCGTGTAGGAGACCCGCGGGAACGGGGGCGCGACGCGCTCCAGCGCGGACGTGTCGCGCTCCAGCAGAGCCAGCTCCTCCCGGCGCCGGTCGAGCACGCGCGCCACCAGGGCGGAGACCAGCTCCTCCTGCAGGCGCATGTTGTCCTCCGAGTCCGCGAAGGCGACCTCGGGCTCCAGCATCCAGAACTCGGTGAGGTGACGGCGCGTCTTGGACTTCTCCGCCCGGAACGTGGGGCCGAAGCAGAAGACGCGCCGGAACGCCGGGCAGGCCGTCTCGACGTAGAGCTGGCCGGTCTGGGCCAGGAAGGCCCGCTCGCCGAAGTAGTCGGTCTCGAACAGCGTACCGGCAGACTCGCCGATGGAGCCGGTCAGGATGGGCGTGTCGATGCGGACGAAGTCCCGCTCGTAGAGGAAGTCGAGGATGGCCTGCTCCACCTCCGCCCGTACCCGCAACAACGCGCGCTGCTGGGACGACCGCAACCACAGGTGCCGGTGGTCGAGCAGGAAGTCGACGCCGTGCTCCTTGGGCTGGATGGGATACTCCGGACTCGCGCCGATCACCTCCAGGCCGCCGACCCCCAGCTCGTGGCCTCCGGGGGAACGCGGCTCGGCGCGCACGGTGCCCTCCACGGCCACGGTGGTCTCCTGGGTCAGCCCGCCCAGCCGCTCCCAGACCGCGGCATCCACCTCGCTCTTCACGAACACGCACTGCACGACGCCGGTGCCGTCGCGGACCACCGCGAAGCCGACCTTGCCATGCACGCGGGTGGTCTCCACCCAGCCGAGCACGCGCACGCGCTCGCCCACGTGGTGGGACAGATGACGGACCTCGGCGACGGGCGTCTGGCTCATGGAACGGGCGCTTCGGCGTGCGGGATGGGGACTGTACGAGGCCGGAGGTTGCGTCGCCCGGGGGCGGCTGTCAATCCGGCCGGCGCGCCCGGATCATCCGACCTGGAAGAGGCGCAGGCGATCCGCGTGCCGCGCCTCCAGCAGGGTCCGGAAGCGGGCGTGCCGCGGCTGCTGCAGGGCGGGATCGGACTCCACGACGGTCCGGGCCCGCCGCTGGGCCTCGGCCAGGAGGGCCTCGTCGCGGAGCAGGTCCGCGAAGCGCAGCAGCGGATCGTGCCCGTGCTGCCGGTCTCCGAACATGTCGCCCTGCCCGCGGATGCGTAGATCCTCGTGGGCGATGCGGAATCCGTCCGTCGTGTCGCGCAGCACCTTGAGCCGCTCCAGCGCGACCTCCCCCGGCTCGGCCACCAGGACGCAGAAGGACTCGGCGGCTCCCCGACCCACACGCCCGCGCATCTGGTGGAGCTGCGAGAGCCCGAAGCGCTCGGCGTGCTCGATGACCATCACGGAGGCGTTGGCCACGTCCACCCCGACCTCGATCAACGACGTGGACACGAGCAGGTCGATCTCACCGGCCGCGAACGCGCGCATGATGCGGTACTTGTCCTCCCCGGGCATCTGCCCGTGGAGCAGGCCCAGTCGCCGGTCGGGGAACACGTCGCGTCCGAGCCGCTCGTACTCCTGCGTGGCGGAGCGCAGGTCCACCTTCTCCGATTCCTCGACGAGGGGGAAGACCACGTAGGCTTGATGCCCTTTCTCGATCTCCTTGCGTACGAGCCGGTACACCTCGTCGCGCTTGCCGGAGAAGCGGAGCAGCGTGCGCACGGGCGTCCGACCGGGCGGCAGCTCGTCGATGACGCTCAGGTCCAGATCTCCGTAGAGCGCCATGGCCAGCGAGCGCGGGATGGGCGTCGCCGACATCACCAGCGTGTGCGGCAGCTCGGCATGCCCACCCAGCGCCATGCGCTGGCGCACGCCGAAGCGGTGCTGCTCGTCGACCACCACGAGGCCCGGGCGCGCGAACGTCACGCCCTCCTGGATGAGCGCGTGTGTGCCCACCACCAGGGGTGCTTCTCCGCTGGCCAGGCGGCCCAGCACGCGCTTGCGCTCCGCGGTGTTCAACCGGCCCGTGAGCAGCTCCACCTCCAGGCCCAGGGGCTCGAGCAGCTCGCCCATGCGCCGTGTATGCTGTTCGGCCAGGATCTCGGTGGGCGCCATCAACGCGGCCTGGTATCCGCTCTCCACGGCCAGGACCATCGCGAACAGCGCCACCAGCGTCTTGCCGGACCCCACGTCTCCCTGCAGGAGACGACTCATGCGCCGACCGGACCCCAGGTCGCCCACGATGTCCTTCAGCACCCGCGCCTGCGCATCCGTCAGGCTGAAGGGCAACGACTCCAGCAGGGGCCGGATGAGACGGTTGCTGCGCTCGAACACGACGCCCGGCGCGGAAAGCACGGCCTCATGGCGGGCGCGAGCCTGCAGGAGCTGCAGGAACCACAGTTCGTCGAAGGCGAGGCGGCGGCGTCCCTCCTCCACCCGGTCGAGCGACGTGGGGCGGTGCAGCGCCTCCAACGCGTCTGCCAGCCCGAGCAGGCCCAACTCGCCCAGCTCCGTTCGGCTCCAGCACTCCTCGTGCTCACGCGCCTGCTCCAGCAACGCGTCGAGGTTGCGGGCGATCACCGTGCGCAGCACCCACTGCGGCACTTCTTCGCTCGCGGGATAGCTCACGAAGATGGTGCCGGTGACGTCCGCGTCGTCCCCCTTCCCCGCCCGGGCCAGGACGGTCATCTCACGGGGTTGGATCTGTCGGCCGTGGAAGAAACGCACCGGGCCGCTCACCAGCACCAGGTCCCCCTTCTCCAGCTTGCGATCCAACCAGGGTTGGCCCGGCCAGGAGGCGGTGATCATGCCGGTGTCGTCCTGGAGGACGGCCTGGAAGATCCTCAGCCCTTTCCGGGTGGGCACGATGCCCTTGGAGAGGACGCGCCCGACCACCGTGACGTCCATGCCCACTTCGACCGTGCGGATGGGATCGACGCGGGAGGCGTCGTCGTAGCGGCGCGGCACCCAGTACAGCAGGTCGCGGGCGGTCCGGACGCCCAGGCGCGCGAAGGACTCGGCGCGGGCGGGGCCCACGCCCTTGAGGAACTGGATCGGCCGGTCGAGCAAGGAGAACGTCACCTGCCGACGATAACGCGCCGGGGGTCAGGCCGTCACCAACGCCTCGACGAAGTCGGCCACCTGGAAGGTCTGGATGTCGTCGATGCCCTCGCCCGTGCCCACCAGCTTGACCGGAAGCCCGTACTCCTGGGCCAGGGCCACCACGATCCCGCCCCGGGCGCTCGAGTCGGCCTTGGCGAGGATGATCCCGGACAGATCGACGACCTTGCGGAAGGCGTCCACCTGGCGGACCGAATTCTGCCCGAGCGTGGCGTCCAGCACGATCAGGGTCTCGTGGGGCGCGCCGGGCAGCCGCTTGCGGATCACGCGGTCCACCTTGGACAGCTCCTCCATGAGCCCGCCATGCGTGTGCAGACGCCCGGCGGTGTCGACGAGCACGACGTCGATCCCGCGCGCCACGGCCGCCTCGATGCCGTCGAACGCCACGGCGGCCGGGTCGCCCCCGGACTGACCGGCCACGAACTCGGCCCCCACCCGCCCCGACCAGATGCGCAGCTGTTCGACGGCGCCGGCGCGGAAGGTGTCGGCCGCGGCCAGCAGGACGCTGCGCCCCTCGGCCCGCAGCCGGGCGGCCAGCTTGGCGATGGAGGTGGTCTTGCCCACGCCGTTGACCCCCACGATCAGGTAGACCGTGGGTCCCGTGTCCGCCGCCGACAGCACGCTGTCCGGCGCCTCCTCCAGGATCTCGCGCACGCGCACGGCCAACGCCGCCTCGAGCTGTGGCACCGTGCGCACCTTGCCCCGGCGGAAGAGCTGCTCGACGTGGTCGACGAGCGCGAGTGTGGCCGGCACCCCGAAGTCCGCCGCGATGAGCCGCTCCTCGATCTGCTCCAGCGACTCCTGGTCCACGCCCTTGGCGACCACGCGCACGTCCGTGAGCGCGAGGTCGACGATGCGCTGCCAGATGCCTTTCTTCTTCTCGTCCTGCTTGCGGAACAGTCGGGCCATGGGCGTGGGGCGGTGGGTCGGAGTGAGGCGGGGGGCCCGCTGGGCTCAGCGCAGCCCGCGTCGGCGACGCGCGATCCACTCCGTGAGGAGAAGGCCGATCAGGAGAAGATAAGGCAGTTCGCTCGTCCGTAGGCGCTGGCGGCCGAGCATGCGCACGCTGGCTCCGGACCCGACCTCGGCGCCGACCCGCTCGGGGTCCTGCGGCGGGGTGCGCAGCTCGCCCGTGTAGGCCTCCACGTCGAAGCGTCCCTCCCCGAGCGGCGGGGCGGTGGTGTCCGCCGCCAGGCGGGCGCGGAAGCGGTGCAGGCCCACGGGCCGGGGCGCCATGGTGGCGCGCTCGGTCTCGTCGACGGCCAGCACGGTGTCGTAGGCCGCCTCGGCCTCGAGCGTGATCCGGACGGAGTCCCCGGCCAGGCCGGGTGCCACCCACACGACCGGATCCCCGCGGCCCACGACGGCGTCCTCGGGGCGGACCCGGTCGCCCGCGGCCGCCGTGGTACCGCTCACCAACCAGCCCCCCACGGCCCCCCAGAGACGGTCGTACGCCTCGGCCGGCCCGCCTCCGCGCAGCGCCCAGCGGTGGAAGCCCTCGGCGAGCGCCACCGCCCAGCGGCGCGTGCCGGTGCCGCCGAGCACGATCGCCGGCTCCGGGCGCCCGCGGCCGTCGCGGCGCACCTCGATCAAGCTGAAGCGGGTGGGCCCGTCCCCCAGCGTGATGGCGCTCACGAGCGGCGGGACGGACTCGAGCCCCAGGCCGGCCAGCTGCCCCGCCACGGGACTGGGCGGCAGGACGGTCTCCAGCGTCCACTCGGCCTCGATGGGGCCCGTCGCCGTCAGCCCCAACGGCTCCACGGCCTGGGGCGCGGCCGGGAGCAGCAGCAGGCGGGGGGCGCGGCCCACGAAGGCGTCCAGCCACTCCGGTCGGTCGCGCCCGACGCCGTGGACCACGGCCAGGTCGGCCGTCTCCAGCCGCCGCCGGGCCTGCTCCTCGGTCAGCGCGACCGACTCCGGACCTTCGACGCCGCTCACCAGGAAGCGATCGGGTCCGACACGCAGGAGGATGGTGGGCCTCAGGCCGGTGGCCGCCTGGAGGGCGGGCGCCAGGAAGCGCGGCTCGAAATCCGGGCGGAACGACGCGAAGACCATCCCGCCTTCCTCCCCCTCGCGGAAGACGTAGGCGACGCGTTGGTCGTCGTCGGCGAAGCCGTCCGCGGCCACCCGCACCTGCGCGGTGTAGCGGACGAGCGGACCCGCGGCCGTGGGACCGGGCAGGCGCAGCGGCACACGGACGGTGGACCCGGCCGCGGGCAGGGCCACGGAGGTCGCCGCGACCAGGCGCTCCTCCTCGCGCACCTCGATGCGAGCGGAGTCCCCGCGTGTCCCCTCGCCGAACAGCGAAAGCGCCACGTCGAACCCGTCCTCGTCGCCGACCTCGGGTGCCTCGAACAGCGCGAGCCCGGCGTTGACCAGGGGCTCACCGGTGTCGAGGAATCCGACCTCCACACCCAGTCGCCCGGCCTCGGCCAGGGCCGGGCCCAGGTCGGGGATGCGGAGGTCGCTGGTGACGCGGACGCTGCGTGCGCCCCCCTCGGCCGCCACCCGCAGCGCCGGAGCCAGACGGCTGTCGGCCTCGTCGGGCTGCACGCTCGCGAGCGAGTCGGGCGCGAGGGCCCGCGGCGAGGTGCCGAAGCCCACGACCCGTGTGTCGGTGGCCTCGCCCACGGCACGCTCCCAGGCGGCGCGCTCGGCCGCGGCCATGCTGGCCGACACGTCCAGGAGGGTCCAGGCGTCCGCGGCGCCTTCACGCGACCAGGGGAGCCGGGGATTGAGCAGCAGCAGGAGGAGAAGCAGGAGTGCGCCGGCCCGCAGCGCGGTCAGCGCGCTCCGGCCCGCCACGGGAACCTCGCGGGCGCGGTAGTTCCAGGAGGCGAAGAGGACCAGCGCCCCGCCGCCGATGAGAAGGACGGCCCAGGCGGTCGCGGTCACACGCCGAAGGCCGCGAAGGTCTGGAGGCCCGTCACCGCGTCGGAGGCTCGCTCGATGCGGTGGCCGAGGCGGGTCGCACCCGACCGCTCTCGTCCAGGTCGGCGCTGGTCAGCGCGGCCACGGTGGTGGCCGGCTGGGACGGCAGGCGCTCCAGGAGGCCCATGCTGGACGCCAGGTGGACGTTCCACACGTCGGCGGCCTCGGCGGGGACCGGATCGCCCTGGGGCAGGTCCACGGACAGCGGATCGATGGGCGCCCCGCCGCGGCGGCGCAGCTCGTAGTGGAGGTGCGGCCCGCTCGCGAGGCCGGTCATGCCCACGAAGCCGATGATGTCCTCCTGGCGGACGCGGTCGCCGACCTTGATGCCGGGCGCGAAGCCGCTCAGGTGGGCATAGCGGCTCAGGAAGCCGTTGGCGTGCTGGATCTCGACCGCGTTCCCGTAGTTCCCGCGGCGACCGCGGTGGACCACGATCCCATCCGCGGTGGCCATGATGGGCGTCCCGGACGCCGCGGCGTAATCGACGCCGACGTGGGCCCGCCAGGTCTTGAGAACCGGGTGGAAGCGAGACAGCGTAAAGCGTGAGGAGATACGACTATAGGCCAGCGGCTTCAAGAGGAAGGCGCGCCGCACGGACTTGCCTTCCGCGTCGTAGTAGCTGCCCTGACCGTCCCCGGAGGGATCGAACCAGATGGCCTGCAGCGGCGTGCCCTGGTTGACCAGCTCGGCGGCCAGGACGTGGCCCTCGCGCATGGAGCCGTCGGGCCGCACCTGGCGCTCGAACGCGAAGCGGAAGAAGTCCCCCTCCCGGATCTGACGGGAGAAGTCCACCTGCCACTGGAAGATCTGGTCGAGCTTGTGGATGAGGAGGGCGCGGTCGCCGACCGTCATGGACGCCAGGCCCGGATTGCCGGTCACGGCGTTCCAGAGCACGTCCTTGATCTCGCCGGCGACGTAGACCGTGTCCATCCAGACCGGCGTCTCGACGATCTGGGACCGCCAGCCGCCCACGTCCTCACGGACCAGATGGACGGTCTCGTCCGGGGAGAGGGCGATATCCACGGCGCGGAGGGAGCCGTCCCGGACGTGCCGCTGGAAGGTGACCTCGGTGCCGTCCCGCATGCGGCGCGGGCTGGCCTGCTCCCGGAAGGCCATCAGCAGCGCCTGCTGCTCGGCGAGCGGGATGGCGGCGGACTCCAGGACCTGTCCCAGCGTCTGACCGCGCGCGAGCGTGCGCACGTCCAGATCCAGGGGCGGTTCGGCGTCGAGCGCCGGGATCATCCCGGCGTCGGGTGCGGTCCGAGCCGATCGGACCAGTCCGGTGCCTGCCAGGACCGTGACCCCGATCAGGCCGGCGATGAGCGCTGTGCCTGCCTTCATGCCTCCCCGTTCCCACCCGGTCGCGCCGCCGTGGATGGGGCGGCCGGCCCGCTAGTCCATCTGACGACGGATGAACGTCGGTATGTCGAGCTCGCCGAGCTGTTCCTTCGTGACGATCCGCTCCGGAAACCGCGGGAACGGCTTCACGTCCGCGTCGGCGCCCGCCGCCCGCGCCACGGGGCGGGCCTGTTCGGCCGGCCGCTGGGGCTCGGGACGGACCAGGGGCTGGATCTCCTCCCCCGCCTGCTCGAACCCCGTGGCGATGACGGTGACCCGGACCTGACCCTCGAGAGCCGGATCGTGCACGGCGCCGAAGATGATCTCGGCGTCGTCCCCGGCCTCTTCCTGAATGATACTAGAGATCTGGGTGACCTCGTCAATGGCAAGGTCCATTCCACCGGTGATGTTGATCAACACCCCCTGTGCGCCCCGGATCGAGACGTTGTCGAGGAGGGGCGAGGAGATGGCTTCCTGGGCCGCTTCCTGCGACCGGTTCTCGCCCTCCCCGAAGCCCGAGCCCATGAGCGCGGGGCCGCGGGACGCCATGATGGTGCGCACGTCCGCGAAGTCCACGTTGACCTCGCCGCTGACCCGGATCAGGTCGCTGATGCCCTGGGTGGCATGCAAGAGCACCTCGTCGGCCTTCTTGAGCGCATCCCGGAACGAAGTGCCCTTCCCCACGACGGACAGGATCCGGTCGTTGGGCACCACGATCATGGTGTCCACGGTGCGGCGGAGCTCCTGCAGGCCCTGCTCGGCCTGCCGCATCCGCTTGCGACCCTCGAAGGAGAAGGGCCGGGTCACGATGGCGATGGTCAGCGCCCCCATCTCGCGCGCCAGCTCCCCCACGATGGGCGCGGCGCCCGTGCCCGTGCCTCCACCCATGCCGGCGGTCACGAACACCAGGTCGGCGCCCTTGATCAGGTCGCGCATCTCGCTCGAGCTCTCGGCGATGGCCTGACGGCCGATCTCCGGCCGCGCGCCGGCGCCCAGGCCCCGCGTCAGCTTCTTCCCGAGCTGCACCACGTGATGGGCCCGCGAGCCCTTGAGGACCTGCGCGTCCGTGTTCGCGGAGATGAAATCGACGCCTTCCAGCTCTTCGTCGATCATCCGGTTCACCGCGTTCCCGCCGGCGCCACCGACGCCGACGACGATCATGCGGGGCTGCCGGATCGGCGGCTCCTCGAACTCGAAGATCATCGATCTCCTCCGCTGCGCATGCGCGCACTGTGCCCAGTGTGAGGCCGGACCCCAATATCTAGTGGGGTCGGCGTTTGCGCCATCCCTCCCCTTGTGGTGGAGAGGGTGGCGGTCCTCGGTATCCCCGTGACCGGTCCGCGACCGGCCACGACCTCCTGCGGCGCGCGCGGCACGCAGCCCTACGCTAGAAGAACTCCCGCAACCACGCGCCCACCCGGGAGACCATCCCCGACGCCCGGGTGGTGGACCCCTCCCCCGTCTCGTGGAAGCGATCGGAGGCCCGCAGCGCCAGGCCCGCCGCCGTGGCGAAGCGCGGACGGGCCACGGCGTCGGCCATGCCGCTCAGGCCCTCCCCGGGCGCCCCGATCCGGGCGGGCGCCGCGAACACCTGACCCGCCAGCTCCAGCATGCCGGGCATGGCAGCCGTCCCGCCCGTCAGGACCACTCCCGCGCCGAGGCGCTCGGCCACCCGCAACGACTCCAGCTCCTGCTGCACCAGACCCAGCAGCTCGTCCAGCCGCTGCTCGACGATGTGCGCGATCAGCTCCCGGGCGACCTGCCGCACCTGCCCCGGCCCCGGCCCCGGCAACTCCACGGTCTCCTGCGGATCGGTGAGCCGGGAGACGGCGATCCCGTGGGTCTCCTTGGCGCGCTGCGCCTCGGCGAACGGGACGGAGAGGCCGCGCACGAGGTCGTTGGTCACGGTGGTCCCGCCCAGCGGCAGGATGGAGACGTGACGGAGCTTGCCTTCGTGGAAGACCGCGATGTCGGTGGTGCCGGCGCCGATCTCGATCATGGCGACGCCGACCTCCTTCTCGTCCTCCGTCAGCACCGCGCGCGCGGACGCCAACGGTTCCAGCACGAGCTCCTGCACACGGTAGCCCGCCTTGGAGACGGCCTTGCGCAGGTTGCCCGCAGCCTGTGCGCCGCAGGTGACGAGATATACGTCCGCTTCCAGGCGCGTGGCGGTCATCCCGACCGGGTCGACGATCCCGCCCTGGTGGTCCACCACGTAGTCCTGCGGGAGCGCGTGCAGCAGCTCGCGGTCGGGCGGCAGCGCCACGGCCCGCGCCACCTCGTGCACGCGCTCGACGTCGTCGATCCCGATCTCCTCCCCGCCCACCGCGACCACCCCCAGGGAGGCACCCGTCTGGATGTGCGCGCCCGCGATGCCCGCGTAGACCCGGTCGACGCTGACCCCGGCCATGACCTCGGCCTCGCGCAGAGCGGCGCGTACGGTCTCCGCGGTTTCGTCGATGTGGGTGACCACGTCGCTCTTCATGCCTTCCGTGCGTGCCTGACCCACGCCGACGACCTGCAGTTGATGTCGTTGACGCGGGTCGGCCGGCACTTCGGCCAGGACCGCGCAGGTCTTCGTGGTCCCGATGTCGAGACCCGCGACCAGGTGGGACTTCATCGGGTCCGTCCCACGCGGACGACCACCTGGTCCGCGTAGCGCAGGTCCACCTCGGTGGGGGTGCCGCGCTCGGCCTCGAAGGCGTGCGTGAGCGCCGACATGCCCTCCGCCAGACGACGCATGCCGAGCGGCGCGCGCCAATAGAACGTCACGGCGGGTGCCACCAGACGGATGCCGACGTCGCCGCGCTCGGTCAACCACGCCTCGGAGATGCGCTCGCGGAACTCCGCATCCACGCTCTCGAGCCTCTGCAGCTCCTCCAGCAGGATCCGCAGGCTGCCCGAGGACGCGAAGCGCTCGTCCGCAGGATCGAGCGAAGCGCGCAGCACGGGCAGGTCGAGCCGGTGCAGGGCGGGATCGATGGGAAGCAGGCGGCCGTCCCGCGCGATGGGCTCGAGTGTCGGCGACGCGACGAACGCGACCGGCGTGTTCTCGTCGATCTCGAACAGCAGCGTGCCGGGCGGCCGGCGGTGGATGCGCACGGCTTCGACGAGAGGGTGCGCGCGCAGGCGCTCCTCCCACTCGCCGGTGTCGTCCCACAGGCTGGCCCCGTCGGTCACGCCGGCGGCCTCGGCCACCTGGACGCCGGTCAGGTAGCGCGTACCCGTGACCTCGAAGCTCTGCAGCTCGAACAGGGCGAGGCGTCCGAGCAGACGCGGCGTCTGGCGCGCCAGCAGCCAGAGCGCGGAGCTCACCAGCAGGGCGAAGGCGAAGCGTCCCAACCAGCGGACGCGACGACGAGCGGGGCGCATCAGGACTCCTCCTTGAGCAGACGAACCAGCCGGGAGCCGACGGTTTCGATCGAACCGGCTCCCAGCGTCACGCAAACGTCGCCTGGCACGAGCGTGCGCGCCACGGCCTCCGGTAACGTGGCCAGCTCGGCGTGGTAGTGCACCGGTCCGGTGGCGTGCTCCCGGGTGCTGTCGGCCACGAGCGCGCCGGTCACACCCGGGAGCGGCTGCTCGCGCGCGGGATACACGTCGGTCACCCACACCACGTCGGCGCCCGCGAGCGCCGCTCCGAACGCGTCGTGGAAGTCACGCGTGCGGGAGAACAGGTGCGGTTGGAACACCACCACCAGACGCCGCTCAGGGAAGGCCTGCCGGAGCGCATCCAAGGTGGCCCGCACCTCGGTCGGGTGGTGGGCGTAGTCGTCGAGGACGTCGACGCCGGCCGCGCTGCCGACCCGCTCGAAGCGGCGCCCCACGCCGGTGTAGCCAGCCAGACCGCGCCGCACGGCATCCCATGGGACCCCCAACGCGCGGGCCGCGGCGGCGGCGGCCGTGGCGTTCAGGACGTTGTGCAGCCCGGGGACGCGGATCTGGAGCGGCTCGGGCGCGGCCCCGCGCTCGCGTACCGTGAAGCGCGTCCCGTCCGCGGTGCGCTCGACGTCGGCCACGTGCAGCGTGGCACCCTCGGAGCGGCCGTAGGTGACGGCGTCCGCCCTGCCCTGCACCACCGCACGGGCTCCCGGATCGTCCGCACAGGCCACGGCCGTGCCGTCGCCCCGCACCCTCCCCAGGAAGGCGCCGAACGCCGCGTGCACGCCTTCCTCGTCACCGTAGATGTCGAGGTGGTCGGCCTCCACGTTCGTGACCACGGCCACGTCCGGATCCAGGTGCAGGAACGAGCGGTCGTACTCGTCCGCCTCCACGACGAACAGCCGGTCGGCGCCCGCCCGGTAGTTTCCACCCCACGCCCGGACGGCTCCACCCACGAAGGCGGTGGGATCGAGCCCGGCCTCCGCGAGCACGGCCGTGATCATGGTCGTCGTGGACGTCTTGCCGTGCGTGCCGGCCACGGCCACGACGCGTCCGCGCGCCACCCAGCGGCCCAGCGCCTCGGCGCGCTTCAAGACGGGCACGCCCCGCGCCTCCGCCTCGGCCACCTCGGGATTGCGGGCATCCGTCGCTGCGGTCCGCACGACCAGGGTGGCGTCTCCCACATGCTCGGCCGCGTGGCCCTGGTACAGCCGCACGCCGAGCGCGCGCAGCGCGTCCACGCTGGGGCCCAGGAGGAGGTCGGAGCCGGTCACGGTGTACCCGGCGCGCGCCATGGCCTCCGCCAGGCCGCACATGCCGGCGCCTCCCACGCCCACGAAGTGCACGCGGGCCCCGGGCACGAAGGGGGTCACGGACTCAGGCGGCACGGGACGTCTCCGGAGGCAGCAGGGTGGCGAGGTCGCGCGCGATCTCCTGCGCGGCGGCGGGTCGGCTGCGCTCGCGCGCCCGGACCGCCATGCCGTCCCGCCGTCCCCGGTCCGCCAACAGGGACAGCAGGCACTCCCACAGGTCCATGCCGCTGGTGTCCGCCTCACGCAGGCAGACGGCTGCGCCGGCCGCGTCCAGCGCCGCGGCGTTGTGCGTCTGGTGATCGGCCGCAGCGGTGGGGAGCGGGACCAGGACCGCGGGCAGGCCCACGGCCAGATACTCGGACGTGGCCATCGCGCCGGCGCGGCTGACGGCGACGTCGGCGGCCCGGAGCGCGAGGGGCATGTCGTCCAGATAGGCGCGCGCGTGCACCCAGACGGGCGCGCCGAGTGCGTCCAGCTGCTGCTCGACGTCGGCGATGTGCGCCGGGCCCGTGGACCACAGGACCTGCATGCCGTGGGGGCGCGCCAGCCGTCCTTCCGTGACGGCGGTGACGGCCTCCAGCACGCGCGCGTTCAGCGCGCGCGATCCCTGGCTGCCGCCCGCCACCAGCACCAGGACGCCCTGCTCCGGCAGTCCCAACCGCGTGCGCGCCTCCGTGGCCTGCACGTCGGGGAAGGTGCGGATGGGATTGCCCGACACCCGGGCGCGCCCGCGGGCGGGCGCGGGCAGTCGGCCGATGGCCTCGGGAAAGGCCACGTGCACCTGCCGCGCCCAGCGCGCCAGCAGCCGCGTGGTCACCCCCGGCACGCTGTTCTGCTCCTGGACCGCCAGCGGGACGCGCAGCGCCACGGCCGCCAGACCCGCGGGTGCCGCGGCATACCCGCCGGTCACGACCACCAGGTCGGGCCGCCAGGCACGGTAGCGCGCCGCCGTGGCCCGTACCGCCGCGACCAGCTTGCGGAGCACCGTCACGTTGTGGAGCGGACGGGAGCGCGCCAAGCCCTCCACGTCGAGCAGCAGCGGTTCGTGCCCCCGCTCTGGCAGCACGCGGGCTTCCAGGCCCCGTTGTGCCCCCACGAAGCGCGGACGCACGTCACGGCGCTCCGCGGCCAACGCGTCCGCCAGCGCGAGCGCGGGATACAGATGCCCTCCGGTCCCACCGCCCGAGAAGACCACGATCCGCTCCGTGCCCACGTCAGGCGCGGGACCAGGCGTTGCCGCGTGCGATCGACATCAGCACGCCGATCGCCGCCAACGTGATCACGAGGTTCGACTTCCCGTACGAGATCAGCGGAAGCGGGAGGCCCGTGGAGGGCACCAACCCCAGGCCGACGGCCATGTGCAGGATGGCGTGCAGGGCGATCAGGCTGGTCAGGCCCACCGCGAGGAGCTCGCCGAACAGGTCGGGCGCGCGGCGCGCGACCCGGAAGCCGAACAGCACGAGGGTCAGGTACAGCAGCACCAGGACGGTCACGCCGGCGAAGCCCCACTCCTCCCCGATCACGGAGAACATGAAGTCCGTGTGGGGCTCGGGCAGGAAGCCGAACTTCTGGCGCCCTTCGGCGAAGCCCACACCCGTCAGTCCTCCCGAGCCGAGCGCGACCAGGGACTGCCGCACCTGGTAGCCGGCGCCGGCCGGGTCGGCGGAGAGGTTCATGAAGGCCTGGAGGCGGTCGGCGCGGAAGTCCACGCGCAACTGGGCGATCAGCGCGGGCAGGAGCGCGAGGCCCAGCAGCACGAAGTGGCCGATGCGGCCGCCGGCCGCGAACACCACCAGGCCCGACGCCATCAGCATCAGGGCGGACGTGGAGAGGTTGGGCTCGAGGACCACGGGCACCACCATGGCGCCCCACACGACCAGGAACGGCATGAGCCCGCGGCTGAAGCTACGGAAGTGCTCCTGCTTGCGGACCGCCAGACCGGCGGTCCAGACGATCAGCACGAACATGGCGACTTCGGAAGGCTGGATGCTCACGCCCAGGCGGATCCAGCGCCGCGCGCCGTTGATGCGGGGCGCGATGGCCTCCGTCCCGGGAAGGATGCACAGCAGGAGCAGGACCCACGTCACCAGGAGCAGAGGCCAGGCGAGGTGGCGCCACCATCCGTACGGCATCCGCGCGCAGACGACGAGCGCGGTCAGCCCCAGCGCGGCCGCCATGATCTGCTGCAGGGCGAAGTGGTAGTCGGGCAGACCCATGCGCTGCGCCATCAGCGAGCTGGTCCCGTACAGCGTCACCAGTCCGAATGAAAGCAGGACCAGGGTCACACCCAGGATCGCCGCCGGCTCCCAGCCACGGCCCAGGCCGGTCTCGACGAAGCGCACCGGGTTGGCCGGCGCGATGTCCTCACGCGGTGCCACGCGTCTCCTCCTCCTCGGCCAGGGCGCGGAAGCGGCGGCCCCGGTGCTCGTAGTTGTCGAACATGTCGAAGCTGGCCGTGGCGGGGCTGAGCAGCACGGCATCTCCGGGCTGGGCCAGCGCGCGCGCGCGCGCCACCACGTCCTCGAAGGGGCCGTCCACGCGCACGACGCGCACGTCCGCGCCGAGCTCGCGCTCCAGCCGGTCGCGCACCGCTCCGTACACGATGGCCACCCGTGCCCGCGCCTGCAGCGGCGCCAGGAGCGGTGTGAACGACTCGCCCTTGTCCACGCCGCCGAGCAGCACCACGAGCGGCCGCTCCACGCTCGCGATGGCACTGGCCGCGGCCGCCACGTTGGTCCCTTTGGAGTCGTCGATCCACAGCACGCCGGCCCGGTCGGCCACGGGCTCGAGGCGGTGGGGCAGCGGACGGAAGGACACCAGGGCCTCGCGCACGTGGGACAGGCTGGCACCGGCCAGACGCGCGGTCAGCGCGGCGGCCAGCGCGTTCTGCACGTTGTGCAGGCCCAGGATGCGCAGCTGTCCGCGCTCGACGAGCGGCTCGTCTCCCTGCTCCAGCGCCAGCGTCAGCATGGCGCCGTCCAGGAAGGCACCGCGGGCGGGCCGCCGCTCCAGGCTCACCGTCCAGCGGGCGCCCGGTACGCCCTGCGCGAGCGCCTCCACCTCCGGTTGGTCCGCCAGCACCCAACGACTGCGCGCGTCCGCCCGGTTGAAGAGCCCGGCCTTGTCGGCGTAGTAGGCCTCCACGCTGGCGTACCGGTCCAGATGGTCGGGCGCCAGGTTGGTCACGACGCCGATGTCCACCTTCAGGGTCTCGACGGCACCGAGCTGATAGGAGCTCAGCTCCAGGACGCACCAGTCCGCCTGCGGGTGCTCCAGCGCCAGCGCCGACGCCGCCGGTCCCAGACCGGCGCCGATGTTGCCGCCGAGCGCCACCGAGCGGCCCTCTCCCGCGAGCAGGTGATGGATCAACGCGGACGTCGTCGTCTTGCCGTTCGTGCCGGTGACGCCGATCAGTGCCGAGCGCAGGAACCGAACGGCGAACTCAGGTTCAGATATCCAACGGACGCCCCGATCTCGTAGCGCCGCGAGCACCGGAGCGCTGGGGGGGATGCCGGGACTGGCGACGACGAGGTCCGCCGCGGCGATCCGTTCGAGGTCGTGCCCGCCGAGCTCGACGTCGATGCCGGTGCGTCGGAGCTCGTCTGCACGAGTTGCAGTTGCAGCATCGGTACGCGCTTCGGAGACATAGGCTTCTCCCCCGTGGTGACGGGCCAGACGCGCGGCGGACTCCCCGCTGGCACCCAGACCCAGGATGGCGACGTTCACGTGCGACTCAGCGGATCTTCAGGGTGCTGAACGCGAGCATCGCGCAGAGCACGCCCAGGATCCAGAAGCGGATCACCACCTTGGTCTCGGACCATCCGAGCTTCTCGAAGTGGTGATGGATGGGAGCCATCCGGAAGATCCGGCGGCCCGCGCCGTAGCGGCGTGCGGTGTACTTGAACCAGCTCGTCTGCAGGATGACCGAGATCATCTCCAGCACGAAGACGCCGCCCACGATCGCGAGCAGGAACTCGGTCTTGAGCAGGATGGCCAGCGTCCCGATGGCACCGCCGAGCGCGAGGGAGCCGGTGTCCCCCATGAACACCTCGGCGGGGTGCGCGTTGTACCACAGGAAGCCGATGGCGCCACCGGCCAGGGCGGCCGAGAAGATCGCGAGCTCGCCCGACCGGGGGAGGTAGAGCAGACCCAGGTAGGCGGACGTGTCGACGCGGCCGATCAGGTAGGCGAAGATGCCGAACACGATCAGCGCGATGGCGCACAGACCGGACGCGAGCCCGTCCAGACCGTCGGTGAAGTTCACGGCGTTGGACGAGCCGGCGACGATGAAGGCCACGAAGCCGACGTAGACCGGGACGGCGAACACGGCGAGCCATTCGGCGAAGAACGGGACCATGGTGGCGTTGGGCGCCACGGTGCCCCAGATGGGCCGCAGCACCAGCAGCAGGCCCAGCCCCAGCCCGAACGCGAACTGCCCGATCAGCTTGTAGCGGGCCACCAGGCCCTTGGAGTGACCGCGCACGACCTTGAGGTAGTCGTCGAGGAAGCCGAGCGCGCCCATCCAGAGCAGCGCGAGGAGCGCGATCCACGTATACCAGGTGGTCAGATCCGCCCAGAGCAGCGTGGACAGCGCGGCGGCGGAGACGATCAGCACGCCCCCCATGGTGGGGGTGCCGGCCTTGCTCAGGTGCGTCTGCGGTCCGAGCTCGCGCACGACCTGCCCGACCTTCAGGCGACGCAGCCACCGGATGGTCATGGGCCCCAGCAGGAACGCGAGGAGCAGGGACGTCACCACGGCGCCCGCCGCCCGGAACGTCAGGTAGCGGAAGACGTTGAAGACGATGTGCACGTCGGCGAACTGCGGGAGCAGGTGGTAGAGCACGTCAGCCCTCCCGGGAGCCGAAAGCGGAGGTGAGGGGCTCCAGCACGCGCTCCAGACGCACGCCGCGCGAGCCCTTGAGGAGGACCAGCTCGGTCCCGTCCAGCGTCGCCACGAGGCGCCCGGCCAGTCCGTCCACGTCCGCGTGCACGAGCAGGCGATCGGAG
Organism: Gemmatimonadota bacterium; assembly: GCA_041390125.1. Lineage (NCBI taxonomy): Bacteria > Pseudomonadati > Gemmatimonadota > Gemmatimonadota bacterium. The sequence goes on from JAWKQN010000006.1 coordinate 87,630, forward strand.
GCGGGGAGGGCCGCCGCTGCGATTGCGAACGCGCCGGTGGCCACCACGCGGTCGATCGGGCCCCGCAGCGCTTCGTCCAGCAGGGCCCGGTGCAGCGCATCCGACCGCTCGCCCAGCTCCAGCATGCTCCCGAGCACCGCGATGCGCGCTCCGGCGTGCGGCAGCGTGGCCAACAGCTCCAACGCGGCGCGCACCGACTGCGGATTGGCGTTGTAGCAGTCCACGATCACCCGCAGCGACCCCAGCCGACGCACCTCACCGCGCATCCCCGAGGCGGTCACACCCGCCAGGCCCCGCACGGCAGCCGCGCCGTCGACGCCCAGCTCACGGGCCGCCCCGAGCGCCAGCAGCGCGTCGGTGACGGCGGCGCGGCCCGGAAGCGCCAGATGCACGTCGTGGCCCTGCCAGGTCCAGCGCGTGCCGCCTTCGCCCCCGATGTGCGCATCGACCGGCCTCAGGTCGGCGTCGGCGCGCGCGCCCCACCCGGCCACGCGGATACGGCGGCCCGTGGCGCGGGCCGCGTCGGCCAGGGCGGGAGGCTCATCGCCCACGAGCGCCGTGGCACCCTCCGGGAGCCCGCGCACCAGGGCCAGCTTCTCGTGGAGCACGCCTTCGATGGAGCCCAGTCCCTCCAGGTGGGCCTCGCCCACCGTGGTGACGATGCCCAGCCCGGGTTCGGCGATCGCGGTCAGGATGCCGATCTCGCCCGGCAGGTTGGTGCCCATCTCGACGAGTACCACCTCCGCGTCGGTGGGCGCATCCAGCAATGTGCGCGGGACGCCCACCCGGTTGTTCAGGTTCCCGACCGTGGCCCAGGTCCGCCGTTCCTCGCCCACGGCGGCCCGGCACAGGTCCTTGGTCGTGGTCTTCCCGCTCGAGCCGGTGATGCCCACCACGCGCGCCGGGAGCGCACGCCGCCGATGGCGCGCCAGCTGGCCGAACGCGATAAGCGTGTCCTGCACCGGGTAGGTGTGCAGGCCCGCGTCGGCCGCCACGTCGGCCCGCTCCGCGGCCACCACCGCGCCGCGCGCACCGGCGCGCGCCGCTTCGTGCAGATAGTCGTGCCCGTCGAAGCGTTCGCCCACGAGCGCCACGAACAGGTCGCCCTCCGCCACCGAGCGCGTGTCCGTCCAGACGCGCCCGTAGGTCGGCTCGTCCTCGCCCGCGTGCAGGCCCAGCGCGCGCCGCACCTCGCGGTCGGACCACCGGAACGGCGTCATGCTCCCGCCCTCCCCAGGTGCGCCAGCACCAGCGCGCGCTCGTCGAACGGGCGCTTCTCGCGACCGATCACCTGATACTGCTCGTGCCCCTTCCCCGCGAGGACCACGAGGTCGTCGGGCCGGGCCAGGTCCAGGACCCGGCCGATGGCGGCGGTACGATCGGTGATCCGCTCGTACGACGCCGTCCCGATGCCCGGCAGGATCTGGTCGATGATGGCATCCGGATCCTCGGTCCGTGGATTGTCCGACGTGACCACGACGAGGTCGGCCCACCGCGCAGCGGCTTCGGCCATGCGAGGCCGCTTGCCGGGATCGCGGTCCCCACCGGCGCCGAAGAGCACGATCAAGCGGCCGCGGGTCAGCGGACGCAGCGTCTCCAGGACGTTGTCCAGCGCGTCGGGCGTGTGCGCGTAGTCGAGCAGCACCGGGCAGGGGTGGTCCACCACGCGCTCCAGGCGACCCGGCACCTGCGGCGCCGCGTCCAGGCCGGTGGCCACGTCGGCCAGGTCCAACCCGGCCAGCAGGGCCACGGCCGCGGCACCGAGCGCGTTCTCGACGTTGAAGCGGCCGAGCAGCGGCAGGTGGACCGCAGCGGAGGTGCCCTGCCAGCGCAGATGGAAGCGCGAGCCGGTGGCGTCCAGCGCGAGGTCGGTGGCAGTCAGATCCGCCGGCACCTCACACCCGAAGGTGCGCACGCGAGCCCCCGAGCGCACGGAGGCGAAGGCGGGCTCGGCGGCGTTGACGACGGCCCAGCCGTCGGGCCGCAGCAGCGTGGCGAGCCGGGCCTTGGCGGCGACGTACGCCTCCAGGGTCGGATGATAGTCCAGGTGGTCCTGGGTGAGGTTCGTGAAGACGGCCGCCGCGAAGCGCAGCCCGTCCACGCGGCGCTGCTCCAGCGCGTGCGAGGACACCTCCATGGCGACGGAGCGGACGCCCTCGTCCACGAGCGCGCGCATCCAACGCGCCAACTCGACGGGGCCCGGCGTGGTGAGCGCCTCCGTGCCGGGGCGCACCCGGCCGTCGGGCTGGACCAGCCCCAAGGTGCCGATGGCGGCGGAGGGGCCGGCGGACGACAGCAGGGCGCGCGTCAGCAGCGCGGTGGTCGTCTTGCCGTTGGTCCCGGTGATCCCCACCAGGTGCAGCGCGTCGGCGGGAGCGCCGTAGACGCGCGCCGCAGCCAGAGCGGCCGCGCGGCGGCCATCCCGCACAAGGAGCTGCGGGATCGACAGCCCCGGCGTGACCCGCTCCACCACGGCGGCCACGGCGCCGGCCCGCGCGGCCTCTTCGACGGCATCGTTCGCGTCGAACGCGGTGCCCGCCCACGCGAGGAACAGATCGCCCTTCCGCACGGCGCGCGAATCCTGCGCCGCCCCTTCCAGGACGGGGTCGCCCTCGCCGACCACCTCGACCCGGAGACCCTCCCGGTCGAGCTCGGTCACGAGCGCCGCGAGACGGAGGGGCATGTCGCTCACGGCCGTCCGGCGCGCCTCCCGTCGCGGGAGCTCGAGGCCACGATCTGGATCGTGTCGCCGGGCGCGGCGATGCTGCCGCTTCCCGGACGTGTGCCCGAGACGATCCCCTCCCCGCTCCAGCGCACCCGGAAGCCGGATGCGTGCAGGCGCCGCACGGCCACCCGGGCGGAGAGCCCGCGCAGGTCGGGCACGCGGAGCGCTCCCTCCGTCGGCGTCGCCGCGGGGACCGGCTCCGGAGACGGCAGGGCCGCCCACGGGTTGGGCGGGACGGGCGCCGGCTCCGGCGCACCGCGACCGGCGAAGCGGAAGGGTCCACGCACGCGGCTGGGAACCGGGGCCGCCTCGGCGCGCCGCGTGGTCTGCGCCAGCGCGCTCCGGTCGAGCGGCGTCCCACGCGCCGCCAGGATCGACTCCAGCGTGGCGAGCGTGACCGGCGCCGCCACCGAGCCGCCGTAGTAGGCGCCGCGGGGCCGGTCGAGCTTCACGTAGACGACGAGCTGGGGATCGTCCGCGGGAAAGAACCCCACGAACGAGGAGTAGTACGCGTTGGGTTCGTAGCCGCCCACGCCATAGGCGCGCGACGTGCCGCTCTTGCCCGCGACGCGGAACGTGGACATCGCCGCCCGCGTGCCCGTCCCGTCCTCCACGACGTCCACCAGCACCTCGCGCACGGAGGCGACGACCTCCTCGCTGGCCACCGAGCGCACGACGCGCGGACGCCCGCGCTCCACGACACGGCCGGTGGCGTCGCGCACCTCCCGCACCAGGATCGGCTCCATCAGCTTGCCGCCGTTGGCGAGCGCAGCGTACGCCATCGTCATCTGGATCGGGGTGACGTTCACCTCGTATCCGATCGCGTGCGACACCGCCGACTGGCCCGACCAGCGCGACGGGTCGCGCAGCACGCCCCGGCCTTCCCCGGCCAACGGCACGCCCGTGTAGGTGCCCAGACCGAAGTCGCGCAGCGATCCGTACAGCGCTTCGGGCGTGAGTGCCTGCGCCGCCTTGGCCAGTCCTACGTTGGACGACACGCGCAGCGCGTCGGCCAGGGTGAAGTGCCCGTGCGGGCTGGTGTCGTGGACGGTGCGTCCGTTCACGGTCCACGTACCGTTGCCCGTGTCGATGGAGTCGGACAGGCGGGCCACGCCGTGCTCGAGCAGCGCGACCACGATGAGCGGCTTGATGGTGGAGCCGGGCTCGTAGGGCGCGTTGATGGCCGAGAGGGCCGGCTTGTTGTCCGCACGCAGGGAGACCATGGCCAGCACCTCACCGGTGCGCGGGTCGACCACGATCAGGTCGCCCCCGCTGGCCTGGGTGCTCGCGATCTGGGCGCGCAGCGCCTCCACCGCGATCTCCTGCACATCCTGGTCGAGCGTCAACGCCACGCTCCCGCCTGCGACCGGCGGACGCACCATCCACGTCTCTCCGGGGATCTCGCGGCCCCCGCCATCGCGTGCGCTCACCTCCTCGCCGGGCTCGCCGGAGAGGATCTCGTCGAACATCTGCTCGATGCCGCCCGTGGCCTGGCCGTCCTGCAGCGTGCCGAGCAGCACGGTGCCCCGCATGCCCGCGGGATACACGCGGCGCATCACGCGCTCGGTATGGATGCCGCTGACCCCTTCGAACGCCTCCCGGACGGACGGGGAGAAATCCCCCGGGACGTACTTCCAGCGGCGCTCGCTGCGCACCACGCTGCGGGCCTCGGAGCGGGAGATGCCGAGCGCCTCGACCAGACGGGCCTCGGCCTGCTCACGGTCCTTGATCTCGGAGGGGGCCACGGCCACGCGCATGCGCTCCTGGGAAGCCGCCAGGGCCGCACCGTTGCGATCGAGGATGCTGCCGCGCGCGGCGGGCACCTTCACCGTGCGTCGCTGCTGGTTCTCGGCCACCTGACTCCACGCGGGCCCCTGCACCACCTGCACCTGCAGCGCGCGCAGCACGAGCACGAGTCCGGCGAGCAGCCAGAACGCCAGGACGAAGCGGCGACGCCCGGCGGGGCGTCCGGCGCGCGCCGGCGAGACGCGCGGGGTGGAGCGGCGGGTCACGATTCCTCCAGGGATACGAAGCCCATCTCGTCTTCACGGGGGGGACGGAGCCCCAGCTCGCCCGCCGCGGCACGGATGCGGGGACGGCTTTCCAGCACACGGATCTTCTGCAGCAGGTCGGTGCGCTCGTCGCGCTCCAGGAGCACTTCGGTGCGGATGCGCTCGCGGGCCTGCATCACCAGGCGCGCCCGGCCCTGACGCCATGCCACGGCGCTCAACGCGGACAGGAAGCAGGCCATGGCGATGGCCACCAGGACGGGAACCGAGGTGCGGCTCATGCAGCGGCCCTCCAGGCGCGCAGCTTGGCCGAGCGTGCGCGGGGATTGGTCCGGGCCTCCTCGTCGGAGGCGGTGATGGGAGAGCGTGTGAGGGTCTCGCCCAGCGGCCGGCCACGGCACACGCACACGGGAAGGCCCGGCGGGCATACGCACGCCTGCGACCAGGCGCGGAAGGCATGCTTCACGCGCCGGTCCTCGAGCGAGTGGTAGGAGATCACCACCAGGGCGGCGCCAGGAGCCAGCGCGTCGCGGATGCGCGGCAGCGCCTGCTCCAGGGCGTCGAGCTCGTCGTTCACGGCCAGGCGGAGCGCCTGGAAGGTGCGGGCCTTCTCCCCCATGGACGCGGAGCGCCCGAGCGCGCGGGACAGGGCCGCGACGAGGTCGTCGCTCGTGGTCAGGGGGCTGCCACCCCGTCGTCGCACGATCTCCTGCGCGAGGGCACGAGCACGCGGGAGCTCGCCGTACTCGCGGAAGATGCGACCGAGCTCGTCGGCCGAGGCGTCCGCGAGCAGATCGGCGGCGCTCTCCCCTTCCCCGCCCATGCGCATGTCGAGCGGGGCACCGGGACGGAAGGTGAAGCCCCGACGATCCTCGTCCAGCTGATGGGAGCTCACCCCCAGGTCCAGCAGCGCTCCGATGAGCGTGCCGTCCTGCACTCCGGCCACGTCGAGGGCGGCGTCGAAGCGCGCGTTCACGAACCGCACCCGATCCCCGAAGGGCTGGAGCCGATCCCGCGCCTCCGCGAGTGCCTCGGCATCGCGGTCCACGGCCAGGAGACGGCACTCCGTGGCCTGCTCCAGGATCCGCGCCGCGTGGCCTCCCCCGCCCACGGTGGCATCGAGGACCCAGCCGGTCCCGAGCGGTCCCAGGTGTTCCAGGACGGCATCCGCCAGCACGGGTTCGTGGTACGACACGGCGCCGTCCTCATCCGAAGATCTTGAGCGCGAAGCGATCGAAGTCGGGACCGGCCGCCGCCCGGGCCCGCTCCGCGAAGCGGGCGGGGTTCCAGAGCTCGATGCGGTCCAGCGCTCCGACCACCAGGACCGGCCCCTCCAGTCCCGCGGCCTCCTTCAGCCACGACGGCACCAGGATCCGCCCCTGTTTGTCCGGGGTCGCGTCCACCGCGTTGGCGGTGATCCACAGCACCTGGTCCTGAGCCTCCGGCGACGACCGTCGGAACTCCAGGAGTCGCCGGCTCACCTCGGACCACGCCGAGGTCGGAAACAGCGTCAGGGCCGGGCTCTGCCACTGGAGCAGCACGAAGGACTCCCCCTCCACCTGCCGGCGGAAGGCGGCGGGGAGGCTGACCCTCCCCTTGTCGTCCAGCGTGTATTCGTAGCGCCCGAGAAACCCCGACACGAAGCCACCGATGTGGGATGAGGTGGTACGTCGTGGCAAACAGTGGGGCAAGATAGGGACCAGGGGGAACGCGAGCAAGCCCGGCCCATGGCGGGGGACGGGAAGGCAGGGGCGGAAAACGGCGGACCTGCGCCCTGATGGGCCGATCCGCCCGGGGGTGGGGCGCGGGAGGGGGAGGAAACGAAGACGCCCCGGAGCACGAGGCTCCGGGGCGTCGGGGTCCTACGGATGGGAACGGAAGTCCGCTTCCCTGTCGGGGGGTGGCCGGACCGGGCTAGGACGCCCGGTCCGGTCCCGTCCGGTCAGGAGCCACGCTTGATGATGGCTTCCTGGATCTCGATGAAGGTCGTCGAATTCTTGATGTACTGGTCGATGTTCACGTTCTGCTGCCGCTCATAGGCGCGGTGCGCCGTGAACAGCTCCAGAGCCCGCTGGAAGTAGGGCAGCGCGCGCTGCGCCGTCTCCAGGGTCTGCGGCTTCTGGATGGCCTCACCCATCTTGTAGCGGGCGTAGCCGTTCCAGAATCCGACCTGGTCCTTGACCTCCGAGCTCTGTGCGAAGCTCGAGGCGTGGTCGAAGAGCTGGATGGCCTTGCCGAAGTTCTGCTCCTGCACGCCGCCCCGGTAGCCCTCGCCGAACAGCATGTTGGCGATGGCGTCCCCGGACTGCTCGCCGCTGTCCACGGCGGTGCGGAGGATCGGAATGGCCTCGTCGGTCCGACCGGCCTCCATCAGCCACAGGCCCTTCCGCGCGAGCAGATTCGCGTACTCGGCGTCGATGGCCTGCACCCGATCGAGCGCCACGAGGGCGTCGTCGAGGCGGTCGGCCCGCTTGAGCACGTCGGCGTAGAGCGACCACAGCTGGGCCTCCTCGCCGTGCGTCTGGAGCGCCTGCTCCGCCGCCGAGATGGCCTCGGGCAGCTGGCCGAGCTGCTGCAACGCCGCGATGCGGTTGCGGATGTCCGTGACGTTGGCATCCGTGCCCCGCATGGGCAGCACCTTGGAGTAGGCGTCCAGGCCCTCCTGGAGCAGCTGACGCTGTTCGTCCGTCACCTCGTTCGGGTTGGGCCCGGCGGCGGCGGTGGCGGCCACGATGGCGTAGCGCGCGTACTGCTCGAGCAGGTCGGCGTTCTCGGGCTCGAGCTCCAGACCGGCCTTGACCGTCTGCATGGCGCCGTACGGATCCCCGGCCTGCGCCATGTCGAACGCCACCTTCATGCGCACCTGGACGTTGCCGGGCGACAGCTCGAGGTAGTCGTTGTAGAAGCCGCGCGCCTCCTCGGCATTCCCCATCTTGACCGCGGCGTAGCCCGCGCCGAGAAGCGAGTTCTCGTGGATGGGGTTCTTCTCGAGCACCACGCGGAAGTCCTGCATGGCCTCGTCGAAGCGCTCCAGCGAGTTGTACACGAAGCCACGCGTGTAGAGCGACGCGGTGCCGTTCGGGTTCAACTCGATGGCGCGGGTGCAGTTCTCGAGCGCGCTCTCCCACTGCTGGCTCTGCGCGTACTCGGCGCAGAACTGCGCGTAGCGCTGCTGCTCGACGAGCGTGCGGAAGGACTCGGAGATGTGGCTGGCCGCCTCCTCCTGACCCTTCTCACCCACGGTGATCGGCGGCACGTTGAACTCCTCACCCGTCGCCACGTCGATGAAGCGGGCGTCGATCTGGGAGTCCTTTCCACCGGCAGGCGTGACGTTGCCGCACACGACCACGGCGGCGTTCGCGATGTTCGCGAGCTGACGCGCCTTGATGCAGTCGAGATCGTCCTCGTCCACGCGGTTCTGCTTGAGGACGTCCCGCAGGTCCTTCCGGTCGATCGGCTGGTGGGTCGGGAAATCGTTGATCAGATCACGGAGCTCCTCCGCGACCTTCTCCCCGAGCCCTTTGTTCCCGCCCTCGGCGGGCCAGAAGTTCGGCACCAGCACGCGGAAGCGCGCGGAAGCCGTCTGTTCCTGGGCCGCCGCGAACGACGGCAGGAACGAGGCGAGCAGCAGCGCCGCCACACCTGTCGTGAGACCCCGTGTCAAGCGTTCGTACATCCTTCCTCTCCGTGGAGACCCCCGGTGGTGATCGATTCCCCGCACCCCACCCCGCATCCTTGCAGCTTGAAACACAGTAACCCGTGCAGGGACGGAGGGTCCCCACGGGCTGCCGTGCGATCGAAGGGCCCGAACCTAGGGTGCCCCGGACGTGCCGGTCAACCAGGCCACTCCGTGGGGCACCTACGCCGGGCAGCCCCGGCGCTTACGACGCGCCCGCCCCATCGGCGTCGGGCCCCTCCAGCCCCGCCCCCTCGAACGCCTGGATGCGGGCCCGCATCTCGTCCGGCATGCGCATGCTCCGGCCCGCCGCGTAGTCGTACATGACCTGGATCGATCGTCCCGTCACCAGCACCTCGCCGGAGGACGAGCGGACCTCGTAGGCCATCTCGAAGTGCTTCTTCCCCAGCCGGACCACCCCCACGCCCACGTCCAGCAGGTCGGGGTAGAGCACGCGCTGCCGGTAGCGGACGGTGGCCTCGGCGAGGATGTAGTCGATGTCCTCGAGACGGGGACGACCCACCACGTCGCGCCAATACGCCGCTCGGGCCTCCTCGAAATACATTAGGGCCACGGAATGGTGGGCATGACCTCCCAGGTCGATGTCCCGGAAGCGGACGGGCACGCGGTGCCGGAAGCGGAGCTCCAGATCGTTCATGGCGGACCAACCTAACAGGTCCTCGGCGCCGGGCGCCGCCCCGGACCTGGTGGTGGTGGGCGGGGGCATCGTGGGCCTGGCCGTGGCCCGGGCGCTGGCCAACGAAGGGCTGACCGTCACGCTGGTGGAGCGTGACCGGCCCGGGGCCGAATCCTCCTGGGCCGCAGCCGGGATGCTGATCCCGCTGGGCGAATCCGAGGAGGGCCCGTTCCGCGAGCTCGTCCTGGCGAGCCACCGGGCCTGGCCGCTCTGGGCGCGGGAGCTGGAGGCGGACGCGGAGCGGAGCGTGGACTTCCGCGCCGGCGGCCGGATGGTGCTGGCGCTCGACGAGCCCCGCGCCGAAGCCCTGCGCGAAGGGGTCCGGGCGCTCGCCCGGTCCGGACATGCGGTCGAATGGCTGGACGCCGCGACCGCGCGGGCGCGGGAGCCCGGGCTCGCGGAGGCGGTGCGAGGGGCCGCCCTCCATCTCGAGGACGCCCACGTCGACAACCGGAGGGTGGGCCCCGCGCTCGAGGCCGCCGCGCTGCGTGTCGGGGTCCGGGTGGAGCGGGCGGAGGCCCGGAGCCTGCACATCCAGCACGGCCGCATCCAGGGCGTGCACCTCCTCGACGGGCGCCTGCTCCCCACGCCACGGGTGGTGGTGGCTGCCGGCGCCTGGTCCGGCCAGCTCGAGGGCGTCCATCCGGGGCTGGCCGTCCGTCCGGTCCGCGGCCGTATGATCGCGCTCCGCCCGCCGGGTCCGTTGCCCGAGCGGATCCTGGACACGGGCACCGTCTACCTGGTCCCGCGCGGCGGCCGCATCCTGGTGGGGGCCACGATGGAGGACGCCGGCTTCGACCGCAGCCCCGATCCGCGCGCCTCGGCCGCGCTGCTCGCCGGCGCCGTCGCCGCCCTGCCCGACCTGGCCGGGCTGCCCCTGGACGAGGAATGGCAGGGCTTCCGGCCCGGCACCCCGGACGGGCTGCCGTACCTGGGTCCGGACCCGGCCACCGAAGGCCTCTTCTACGCCACCGGCCATTTCCGCAATGGGATCCTCCTCGCCCCCCTGACCGCCGCCCTGCTCCGGGACCTGGTGCTGGGGCGATCCGTGGAGTCTCCTCCCGCGTTCCGCGTCGACCGGGGTTGAGGGCGCGGGCCGCGGTCGCGGCCCTCCCCCGCCCTCCCCTTCCCGCCCGGCGACCGCCACAGGGACGAGCCGCAGACCGCGGAACCCTGACGCGGGCTTCCGTGTTCAAGCGCCGATCCCGGGTGCCACCCCGGTTCCACCATCCCGTTCAGGAGGTCCCATGATGGTCCGTCCCGCCGCCGCGGCCCTCGCGCTCGCGCTGAGCGCGTTCGCCGTCCCCGCGCTGGGAGCGCAGGAGTGCTTCGTCCGCGGAGATCGGGCCGCCGCCGCCGAGCGTCCGAGCCCGCTCCGTACGGCCACCGTCCAGGTGGAGGGCGAGACCGTTCAGCTCTGCTACGGCGCGCCGTCCGCGCGTGGCCGCACGATGATCGGGGGTGAAGCGGTTCCCCACGGCACCCCCTGGCGCATGGGCGCCAACGAGGCCACCTCCATCCACCTCCCGTTCGCGGCGACCATCGCCGGCGTGCGGGTGGAGCCCGGCTCGTATTCGCTCTGGGCCGTGCCCGGCGAGAGCCAGTGGGAGATCCACGTGAACCGCCAGGTGGAGCGCTGGGGCATCCCGATCAACGACGGCGTCACGTCCGCGGACGTGGGCTCGGGCCGGGTGACCGCCACCGGCGCGGCCGACCACGCCGAGACGCTGACGTACCGCTTCGACGACCACGGCAGCGGACACGTGGAGCTGGTGCTCCATTGGGAGAACACCGAGGTGCGCATCCCCATCATGAAGGCGATGTGATCCTCGCCTGAGGAGGGTTCCGGCGGACGACACCGCCGGATGCACCACGGCCCCGGTGGCGACGCCACCGGGGCCGTTCGTGTTCCTGCGACCGAACCTGCCGGTTCAGCGGCGTTGGATGCGGATGCCGCCGCTGCCGGTGTCGATCTGGATGGACCCGTCCCCGTCGCCGAGCACACCCCTGAGGTAGTCGCGCTCGGACCGCGTGATGCGGATGGGGAATTCGATGTCGATGCCCCCGCTGCCGGTGTCGAGCTCGAGCTCGGCGCCGGCGTCCTCGGGGAGCGTCACCGTGACGCCACCCGATCCCGTGTCCACCTCGAGCCGCTCCACGTCCGTGGTCAGGTCCAGACGGATGGAGCCACTCCCGGTGTCGACCACGACATCGCTGGCCGCCAGCGCTTCCATGGTGACCGAGCCCGATCCGGTGTCGAAGCGAGCCGAGCGCGTCTCCACGCTGCTGCCCCGGATCGTGCCGGACCCCGTGTCGATGTCCACGCGGGTGCCCGAGACGCCCTCGAGGTCGACCGACCCCGACCCGGTGTCGACCACCACGTCTCCGCGCACCGACCGGATCTGCACGGCACCCGACCCGGTGTCGATGCTCAACGCGCCGGTGTGGTCGTCCACCTGCACCTCCGCGGCGCCCACGTCCACATGGAGGCCTCCCTCCAGCCCGTCCGCCGTGACGTCCCCCACGGCCACGAACAGGGCCACGTCCCGCCCCGCCGGCACCTCCACCCGCAGGTCGACCCAGGCCTCGAGACCGCGTCCGGACGAGCGTACCCGCACGCGGCGACCGCCGCGGCCCTCGTCGTAGAAGGTCCCGTCGTCGCGGACGCGCACATCCGTGCTCCCCCGCCGACGCCCGTCGTAGATGATGTTGTCGTCCGGGTAGAGCACCCGCAGCGTCTCGCGTCCGTCCACGCGGCCGGACTCCACCTGCAGCTCGTCCGCGTCGCGGCCTCCGCGCACGAGGGTCACCCGGACCTCCGAGCCGCTCCCGCGCACGATCTCCGCGCGGCCGGCGAGGTTGTAGATGGCCACCTCCGGCCCGCCCAACGTGTAGCTCTCCTGCGCAACAAGCGGCATGGAGGCCGTCAGGCCCGCGGCCAGGGCGAGCAGCCCTCCCCTTCTCCAGTCCCCCATCGATGCTCTCCCCTCGACGCTCAGTGGATGCGGATCCGACCGTTGACCGTCTCGACCTCGACGCGCTCGCCGCCGGCACCGAGCAAGCCGCGGGCGTTGCGCTTGCCCTTGGACTGCAGCGTCACGGGCAGGTCGGAGGCGAAGCTTCCGTTCACCCAGGTGGCCTCGAGATCGGCGTTGGCCTCGTCCGGCAGATCCAGCTCGACAGCTCCGTTGACGGTGCTCACGTGCACGGGCCCCGAGAGGGCGGCGCCGAGCAGGCGGGCGCGGACCGACCCGTTCACGCTCTCGGCGCGCAGGCTGCCCTCGGACTCGATCTCGACGCTGCCGTTGACGGCGCTCGCCTCCACGTCGTCGATCCCGCCTTCGACCTCGATGCCGCCGTTGACCGACGCGGCGGAGAAGCGCACGCCGTCCGGGACCTGGATGTCGAACTCGACCTGGACGTCCCGGTTGCGACCGCCCCTGCGGTTGCCGTCGTCACAGCCGTCCCAGGTGTCGTAGACGGCGCACACCGTGATGCCACCGGCATGCTCGCGCACCTCGACGCGCACGTCCGAGACGTCGCCGCTCCGACTGCGCTTGATGGCGTGCACCTCGACCTCCGATCCGTCGGTGGCCTGCGCGCGGATCTTCCCGTTCAGCCCACGCACCTCCACCACGTCTCCCTGGTCGAGGCGGCCGCTCCACGCGAACTCGGCCTCTTCCGGCGCGCCCCGTTCGCGGGCCTGCTCCCGGACCTCGTAGACCACGTGCGCTTCGTGCGCTGCACCGTCGCCGCGATGGAAGACGCGCTCCGCCACGGAGAACGCGGCGTGAGAGACGCGGTCCGCGGCCCAGAGCGCGCGCGTGCCCAGCGCGCTCTCGCGCAGGAGCCACACACTTCCCATCAACGCCACGCCCAGCAGCACGGTCGTCCCGATCGATCTCCTCATCGTCCCCCTCCTCGGCTCAGCCTCTGGCTGTGGTTGGTCCGGTCCCCGCGGTCGCGCCCCTCCCGGTCGCTCTCCCCCCGAAGCCGTACGCGAACGTCTCCATCGAAGGTTTCGACCCGGAGCGAGGCTTCCCCTGCCCCGAGCCGGAACTCCACCTCCGTCCCGCCCCTCATGCGCCGCACCTCCACCGGGAAGGTGGAGCTGAAGCTCCCATCCCGCGCCAGCGCCCGCACATCCACGGACGCGTCCCGCTCCAGCGCGAGCGCGATGTCACCATCGTGCGTGGTCAGCGCGGATCGACCCCCGGGCTCCAGCGTCCCCTCGAACCCGATGTCGCCGTCGATCGTGGCCACCTCGACACTGCCGGCCCGCACGTCGCGCAGGTCGATGTCCCCGTCCACGCTGTTCAGCACGAAGTCACCGACGGCGCGCCGGACCCGGATCTCGTTGTCCGGAGCGTCCACCTGGATCCGGCCGCGCACGTCCTCGATCCAGACGCCTCCATCCAGGGCCCGCACCGTCAGATCCCCATCGTGGTCGTGCACCCGCACGTCCCCTTCCTGGACGCGGATCTCGGCCTCCGACCTCAGGCCCCGCACCTCGACCTCCGCCTCGTTCCCGGTGATCCGGAGCGTCATCCACCGCGGCACGCGCACGCGGTAGTCGCGGGGCACGTCCGCCGAGTGGCCGCGGGCGGCCCCCCGGATGCGGATCTCGTTGCCCGACCGGCTCACGCGCACGCTGCCTCCGGTGGGACGACCGCCATCGACGACGACCTCCAGCTCCCTGCCCTCCGTGCCGTCCACGTGGACCACGCCCCCGACGTCGCTGAGCAGAACATGCTCCCCGCGCTCGACGCGCAGGACCGTATCGGCGGGGCCGGAGACCAGCAGCGCGACCCCCAGCAGACCCGCCGTCAGCACGGCGCTCACGTCAGGAGCTCACCGTCAGGGCAGCCTCGAGGTAGCGCACCTTGCGCCGGTAGGTCCCCTCCAGGTGCGAGCGCAGGTAGTCGTCGGACGGGTCGTCGGCGAGCGCGGCCTGGCTCTCGGCGATGGCCCGGTCGATCACCTCGAGGTTGCGCCGCACCACGCGCAGGGTCTCCGGCGCGAGGATGTCCTCGGCGCCCGCCAGCGCGGCCTCCAGCCGGGCCAGCTCCTCGGACAGCTCGGGCGGCGCGGCCGCGTCCACGGAAACCGGAACGGCCGCCGGGGCGGACTGCAGCACGGGCGTGGGCGCGGCCGCGCGCGTGCCGTCGGGTGCGGAGCGGCCGAACGCGACCCAGGTGCCGAGCCCGCCGGTGACCAGGAAGGCCAACGAGGCCGCCAGCGCCTGCGGGATGGACAGACGGAGCTGGGCGCGCCGCGGGCGCAGCGGCACCACGGGCTCGGGAGCCCGCGGCGCCAGACGCGCGCGCAGCTCGGGCCACAGATCGCGCGGTGGCTCCAGCGGCGGCAACGCGCTGGCGCGCGCGCGGATGAGCTCCAGGTCCGCCAGGACCTCGCGACACTCGGCGCACCCGCGCAGGTGGGCCGCGACCGCGCTCGCCTGGGCGGGAGGAAGCGTGCCGGCCATGTGCTCGGACAGCAGGTCCGTGACGTGGCTCATGCGCGCCCTCCCAGCCATTCCCGGAGCATCATCCTCGCCCGGTGCAGCTGCGACTTGGAGGTTCCCACCGAGATGCTCATCTGCCCCGCGATCTCCTCGTGTGTCCAGCCCTCGACATCGTACAGCACGAACACCTGCCGCGCCCCCTGGGGCAGCGTGTCGATCGCCCGCTCGAGGTCGATCGCCAGTCCCACCGAAACCCGGCGACCGGGCGTCCGGTCCCCGTCCACCGCTCCGCCATCGTGGCGTCGACGCCGGGCCAGCTGCTCCCGCCGCCCCAGGATGTGGTTGACCGCCAGGCGGTGCAGCCAGGTCCCGAAGCGGGAGCGCCCCTGGAACGTCGGCAGCTTCTCCCAGGCCCGCACGAAGACCTCCTGCGTGAGATCCTCGGCGTGCTCTTCACCGGCGAGGCGGCAGGCCAGCCCGAAGACGCGCGCCACCGAGCACCGATACAGGCGCTCGAAGGCCTCCGGGTCGCCGTCCCGTGCCCGGGTGACGTCCCGCTCCTCGTCGCTGACGGCGTTCGGCCGCACGTCCAGTAGCGAATCCCCCGGTCCGGTCTCGACGTATGGGACAGGCGGAAGGGCCCGATGGTTGGAAGTCCACCCCCGGCTTCGGTGTCTCCGACAGCCCTTCCCCACCCTTGACGGGTTGCCCTACGTCCTGGCAGCCTCCGGCGTGTCACGCGGAGGGCGGGCGGACGGATTCCGCGCTCGGGTGCGCACCTGTCCCTGGAGGGAGTGTTCGGGTCCCATGCAGATCCTACCGGTCGACCTCACCAGCCTCGTCGCGGTCATCCTCGGCATCAGCATCGTGCTCGTGCCGGTGATCGGCCTGACGGCCCGCTTCGCGTTGAAGCCCACGGTCGAGGCCCTCTCCCGGTTCTTCGAGGGCAAGGGCCGCGATGAGGCCCTGGCGCTCCTGGAGCGGCGCTGCGCCCTGCTGGAGAGCCAGCTGGAGGCCATGGAAGCGGACGTGCATCGCCTGAAGGAAGGCGCGGAGTTCGAGCGCCAGCTCGCCAGTGGAGGGACGGTCCGTCCGCCCCTCTCGTCCGGATCCGCATCGCGGCCCACGCAGGGGTGAGCGTCGAGATCATCGCGCACCGGGGCTACTCGGCGCGCGCCCCCGAGAACACGCGCTCCGCGCTGGAGCGGGCGTTGGAGGCCGGTGCGACCGCGCTCGAGTGGGACATCCAGCGGTCCGCCGACGGCGTCCCCATGGTCGTCCACGACGAGACCCTGGAGCGCACCACCAACGGCCGGGGTCGGGTGGATGCGCAGACCGCCGCCGCGCTCGGTCGGTTGGACGCCGGCAGCTGGTTCGCCCCCGAGTTCGCCGGCGAGCCCTTGCCGACGCTCGGCGCGGTCCTGGACGCGGTCGGACCCCGCGCGCACCGGCTCTATCCCGAGATCAAGCGGGGCGCGACCCCGGCGGAGGTGGACCGGATCCTGGCCGAGGTCGAGGAGCGCGGCCTGATCACGCGCACCGTGTTCATCTCCATGGATTGGGATGCGCTCGACCGCATCCAGGCGCGCGCCCCGGACGCCTGGGTGGGCTACATCGTCGAGGCGGCCGAGCGCTACGCGCCGGCGCTGGCGCACGTGCGGGAACGGCCGCGTGCGCTGCTGGACCCGGACTGGCGGATCGTCCTCGCCGAAGCGGCCGTCACCGAGCAGGTGCGCGCCGCGGGGGTGCCGCTCGCGGTCTGGACGGTGAACGACCCGGCCGACGCCGAGCGTCTGGCCGCGGCGGGGGTCACGCGCTTCACCACGAACGAGGTGGAGCGGCTGCTGGACTGGGCGGCGCGGCGGGAATCCGCGGGCGCGGCCCCGCGGTAGCGGTCGAGGGCCCGACCGAGGGGCTTCCGCGCTACTGCACGCCCCCCACCCCCGGCACACCTCCGAAGAGCGCGCCGGACGGCACCTGGGGCACCGTCCCGGCGATCGCCGGCAGCGTGAACAGGAAGCGGGTCCCTTCCCCGGGTGTGCTCTCCACCCAGATGCGGCCCTGGTGCGCCTCCACGATGCCCTTGGCGATGGAGAGTCCCAGCCCGGCGCCACCGTGTCCCTCCGACAGCTGCCAGAAACGGTCGAAGATGCGGTCGATCTGCTCCGGCGGGATCCCCACGCCGGTGTCGGCGACCTCGAAGACCACCTCGCCGTCCCCCGTCGCGCTCCGGATCCGGATGCGGCCGCCTTCCGGCGTGAACTTGATCGCGTTGCCCAGCAGGTTGGAGAACACCTGCAGCACGCGGTTGCGGTCTGCGTTGACGTGCGGGAGCACGCCCTCCACGTGTTGCTCGATGACGATGCCCTTCTGGCTCGCGAGCGAGCGCGCCTGGGCGAGCGCATCCTCCATCATCGGGCCCACGGGGCTGGGCGTGGGATGGACGGGCAGCGTACCGGTCTCGATGCGGGAGATGTCGAGGAGGTCGCGGATGAGCTCCTCCATGTGCTTGGCCTGTCGCTTGATGACGACGAGCTGCTCGCGTCGCTTGTCCTCCGGGAGCGGCACCTCCAGCAGCAGATCCGCGGCGATGTAGATGGTGCCGACCGGGTTGCGCAGGTCGTGCGAGACCACGCCCACGATCTCGTCCCGGGCCCGCACGGCTTCGCGCAGCGCGCTCTCGGCCTCCCGGATCTCCGTCAGGTCCACGAAGCTCAGCACCGCGCCGCGTACCTCGCGGCCGTCGATCATGGGACGGCAGGAGATCTTGGCGGGGAACCAGGAGCCGTCCTTGCGCTGCAGCTCGGCGTCCGTGGTGAAGGAGGCGTTGCCCGAGTCCAGCGCCTTGCGGAACAGGTGGGGCGAATCGACCCCGTCGCCGAAGGCCAGCTCGTCCAGATCCATGCCGAGCACGCTGCGCGGCGGTCGGCCCAACATCTCGGCGGCGGCGCGGTTGATGAACGTGCAGCGTCCATCCAGGTCCATTCCCAGCACGCCGTCGGCGGTGGCGCGCAGCACCGCGTCCGTCTCGCGGCGTGCGAGCACCGCGTCTCCCCGCCGTCCGTCCGCCTCCCGCGCGAGTCGGCGCAGGCGGCCGGCCACCAGACCCACGGCGGCGATGGCCAGCAATGCTGCGAACAGCCCCGCGATGACCAGGCCGGAGGTGATCCGCTGCTGCAGGGCGTCCGATTGCGCCACCTGGGACCGGTAGGCCGCGACCCGCTCGCCGAAGGCCTCGTTCAGCCGTTGCGAGGCGTTGAGGAGGCCGTCGTAGTGCGACTGCTCCGTCCCCACCCGCGGCAACCACTCCTGCAGGCCGATGTCGCCCGCCAGGAGCGGCAGGTGGTGGAGGTGCCAGTCCTCGGCGCGGTCCCACAGCTCGGTGAGGCGCAACTCGAGCTGCTCGTCGGGCTGACCGAGCTGCTCGGGCAACCGGACCTCGAGGAGCTGCTGCAGCTCCTGGAAGCGCGCCGCGGCGGTGGCCCGCTCGTTCTCGTAGGCGTCGCGGATACGGCGCCGCTCGACCGCGCTCTGGGTCTGCTGGAACGCCTGCACGCGGGAGAACGCCCGCACCTGCGCGACGTGGAACTGCCAGGCCAGCTCCTGGGCGGGCTCGTAGATCTCGCCCACCAGGTCCGCGAAGGGCGTCAGCCGCTTGGAGAGCTGGACCGGAACCAGGCCCAGCGCCAGGAGGAGGACCACGAGGAACGCCAACAGGGCGTGCGTGGCCCGTTCGCTACGACGGTTCTCCGTCTCGGCGAGAGGGGTGGGTCCGGAGTTGTCGCCCTGGGACCTGGGCATTCATCCATCCGCTGGAGACGCGGCACCTACCCGCTGGAAACCTATGCTGCCTGCGGCCCCGGGGCATCCCCACCGGACCGGGCACTGCGCCTGTACCGCGCACGCGGCGGTGAGATCCCCGACGCCACGGAGGACGGGACCCGGCCGGGCACGCATACGGCTCGCCCCGACCGGCACCGCTGGATCCTGTCCTAGCGGTGGAGCGTGAAGAGGGGGATCCGCAGGTCCGAGTTCTCGCCGGGCCCCTCACCGGGGCCACCTTCACTGCTGCCCTCGGTCACGGACAGGATCACGACGGTCGCGACCGCGCCTACCGCGGCCAGCAGCCCGGTCCGGGCCCAGCTGAAGCGCTTCTCCTCCACGGTGCGGATGCCGTCCCACGGCACCGACACGAAGGTGTTGAAGCGCGCCGTGGACGCGGGGGTGCTGCCCCGACTGGGGATCGTGAGCGGCAGGCCGGCCGAGCCGTTCTCGGCGGCTGTCACCCTCCCTTCGACCCGCTGCGTGAGCTCGCCGATGGCCTCCGCCTGACGGGCGGCCTCCTCCGGCGTGAGCGTCACGCGCACCGCCGTGCCTTCGGACACGGCACGCGCATCCACGGGCACGAAGGTCTGACAGGCTCCCACGCTGCCCGCGAGCAGCACGCCCACCGCCGTCCTACGCACGAACGAACGCTGCATCCTTGGCTCTCCTGCTCCTCGGTTCGCCCCCCCGCTGCAACGATCCACGGGGGGCGGTTGCGACGGCGGGGGCGGCCGGATCGGCCGCCCCCGCGTCTGCTACACGCCGTGACCGCTTGCGGTCACAGGTTGGGATTGACCCGCTGCTCCTGCTCCGAGATCGGGAAGCAGGTGTCGCGACCGGCCGAGAACGGATCGGCCACGACGCCGCCGGCCTGCTCCCACCGACGCAGGTCCCAGAGGCGGCGGCCTTCCAGCCACAGGGTGGCGGCGCGCTCCATCCGGAGCAGCGCCCAGGCTTCGGCCTCGGTGGCCGGCTCCGTCAGGGCCGTCATGCCGAATTCATCCCGGGCGTCATTGAGGAGCGCCGTCATTCCCGCGATGTCGCCATCGCGTAGCGCCGCTTCCGCCCTCAGCACCAGCATCTCGGTTCCCTTGGTCAGCGCGAGGTCGTCGTCTTCTGTCTGCAGCTTGAGCTGCTGATAGAAATCCGTCTCCCCGTCCTGCCCCTTGGACACCTGGCCGTTGTTGTCGAACACGATCCGCCACGGCACGCGCGGATCGTCCGGGTCGTTGGTCTCCCACATGGTGTTGAAGACCGTGAACTCCTTGCGGCTGTAGGTCTCGAAGACCAGGTCGTTGCTCACGGCCCCGACGGCGGTGCTATAGACGGCGTCGTACTCGAAGTCCGCCGGCACCTGCTGCGCGTCCGCGACCGCCTGGCCCCAGTTGCCCAGCCACGCGCGCACGGAGGCGCGGCCCCCGTAGGCGGCGTTGACGATCGCGGCCTGGTTGGCGGCCCCACCCACGGCGATGGCGCGTGTGAACAGTGAATCCGCGCGCACGAAGTGCTCGCTGTTGGGCACCTCGGGTCCGCCATCGATGGTGCTCGTGCATTGCCACTCACCCAGCGTCCGGTTGGCGAACCCCGCCAACAGGTAGGCGCGCGCCACGTCGGCGTTGCGCTCGTACTCGGACGGCTCCAGCAGGGTGGAGATCCGGCGCAGGCCGTCCTCCGCAACCCAGCGCGCCTGCTGCAGCGTCCCGTACTCGCCGTCCCAGTCCGCCGGCGTGTCGGTGAGCTCGCCTCTCGGGTAGGTCCCGAAGTCGTAGCTTCCGCCGTGCCAGAGCTCGCCGGACGCCAGCAGGACGTTCTGCAGCGAGCCGTCGATGGACTGGGTCAGGTCATACGACATCCCGGCCACGATGCCCGGCACCGCGTCCCGGGTGTTCAGGTCCCCATCCGCGATGCGGCCCGGGGCTTCGACGTCCAAGGACAGCACGTCGGAACAGGCCACCGCGGGCGCCAGCAGCGCCAGGGCGAATCCGTAGCGGATCATGGTTGAAATCGTATTCATCGTCTCCATCCTCCTCAGAATGTCGCGCGGATGGAGAACAGGAAGGTGCGCGGCGCCGGGACCTGGTAGTACTCCCGCCGGCCGTAGTCCGTGGCACCGTCGTAGATCCCGCCTTCGGCCCGGTCCTGGAAGTCTTCAACTTCCGGATCCACGCCCGAGTAATCCGTCCAGCGGATCAGATTGACCCCCGACAGCGTGACGCTGGCGCGCGACGCCCACCGGCTCACCCACTCGCTCGGCAGGTTGTAGGTGAGCGAGACGCTCCGGAGCTTCCAGAAGTCGGCTTTCTCGATCCAGTAGGACGCGTCGTGCCCGCCGTACAGGTTGGTGGCGCAGCGCGCGCGATCCATGGCGTTGACGTCATTGAGCGCGCTCGCATCTCCGGCGCGGGACGCGAAGATCTTCTCCTGGATCCCGTAGCAGGGATACCAGACGCCGCGGCGTCCGTTCTGGTAGCCGGTGTAGTTGGGCAGGTAGTGCCCACCCTGGTGTTCGAACAGGATGTCGGCCAGGATGCTCTGGCCCAGCGACAGGCTGGAGTTGAGCCCGATGATCCGCGTGGGGTTCACCGCGCCGATGAATGCGTCCTGTTCAATGACCGGATCGGCGAAGTCGTCCGGGTTCGTGACCACCAGTCCGTAGTAGGACGGCACGGGGTCACCCTCGCGGATGCCCGCCAGGTTGTCGGCGTCCAGGTTCTGACCGCCCAGGTCCACCGCTTCGTTGCTGTTGAACGCCAGGTTGCCGCGGACGCGCCACTCCAGGCTCTCGCTCTGCAGCAGCGTGGCACTCAACTGGAACTCGTAGCCGGACCCCTTGATCTCACCCACGTTCTCGACGCGCGTGTTCAGGAAGCCCTGCGACGGCGGGTACCGCACCGGGACCAGCGCATCCGTGGTGCGCGTGTTGTAGTAGGTCGCCTCGGCGCCGAACCGCCCCTCCAGGAAGGAGGCGTCGAAGCCCACCTCGATCTCCCGCGTGCGCTCCGGACCCACCTCGTCGTTGCCGATCTCGCCAGGAGTGAAGCCCGGGGAGCCCTCGTCACCGGTCACGGGGGACCAGGTGCGGAGCTTGTCGAACGCACCCGGGGCCTTTCCGGACTCACCCATGGCGGCGCGCAGCTTGAACGCGTCGAACCAGTCCGTGGGCCAGAACTCGTAGTCCGAAAGGATCCAGGACAGGCTGACCTTGGGATAGTACTGGAGCCCGAAGTCATCACCGAACGCCGAGTTCCCGTCGACGCGCAGACCCAGCGTCAGGAACAACCGGTCCTGGTAGCCCAGCCCTTCCTGCAGGAAGAACCCGGCGTTGGTGGTGGCCACGGTGGCGTCGGTGACGCCCGTGGAGCCACCGCCCGAAGTGAGCGTGGGCTTGCCGGGTCCGGCGAAGTCCTGGGTGCTCACGAACTTGTTGCGGTTGCGGTCGCGGAAGATCTGACCGCCCCAGGAGAACGTGGAGCTGATCGCCGAGCCGAACGTGTTCTGGAAGGAGCCGGCGTAGTCCACCGAGAGCTTCGACCGATACTGCGTGGACGAGCTGTAGTACCCGCCGGGATTACGCAGGTAGCCGAAGGGTTCCCACTCCTCGGACTCGAAGCTCAGGTAGTCCCAGCCCACCGAGAACCGGTTGCTCAGGCCTTCGACGGGGTTGTAGCTCAGGACCAGACCGGTCGTGTAACGGTCGCTGGTCCCCGTGTTCTCCGAGTCGAACAGGTACCCGTTGGACGCACACAGGACGCTGACGTTGACGCAGTCTTCGCCCTTGCCGCCCTTGAAGTTCCCGTTGGTGCCCCGCCCCACGTTGAGCAGGAAGCCGTTCGCGTTGTTGCCGTCCTCGATGAAGCGGCTCGCGCGGCGCGTGTAGGCGGTGTTGAGCGCGATGCTCAGGTCCTCGATGGGCTGGAAGTCCAGGTTGCCCCGGAACCCGCCGTCGCGGGAGCGCTGCGTCTCCAGCGTGCCGTTTGCGTCCGAGTAGTTGCCGGACACGTAGTAGGAAACGCGCTCGGAGCCGCCGCGCACGGACAGGCCGTAGCGCTGCTGCACGCCGTTCTGGAACCAGCGACCCGAGGAGGGACAGGTCGGGTCCTCGAAGAAGACCTTCTCCCCCGCCGTGCTGCGGCTCATCGACAGACCGTACATGTCCTCGGTCCGGCCGCAGCGCGTGAACAACTCGGTGGGATCTCCGTCCGGACCGACCTGGCCCATGTTGGAGACGCCCACGCTGAGGTCGGCGTTCCAGATGGGGGCGCCGGCCACGCCGCGCTTGGTGAAGATCTGGATGACGCCGCCGGCGGCCTCCGTCCCGTACAGCGTGGTGGCCGACGCGCCCTTGATGACCTCGACCCGCTCGATGTCCTCGGCCGAGATGTCCTGCAACGGCGAGATGGCCTGACGGGCGGCCCCGCCAATCGAGATGGGCTGGTTGTAGACCCGGACGCCGTCGATGTAGATGAGGGGCTCAGGCGCCTGGGAGGCCGTGTTCTGACCGCGGATGCGGATGGTCCCGCCGGTACCCGGCTGGCCCTGCGCCTGCACCACCGTGACGCCCGGGATCCGGCCGCCGATGATGTTCTCCGGGTTGGTGACGGGTGCGAACTCGAGCTCCCGCGAGGTGACGGCGTCCAGCGCGTTGCCGACCTCCTTGGCCCGTACCTCCGCGGCCGTGCCCGTCACGACGATCTCGTCGAGCGCGATGGCGGTCTCGGCCAGGTTGAAGTCGGCCGTGGCCGTGCCGCCCGCCGCGAGCGTGATCTGCTGGGTGCCGGCCACGTAGCCCAGGAGCTCCACACGAACGGTGTGCGTGCCCGCAGGGGCGTTCAGGATCAGGTAGCGGCCGTCGGCGTTGGTCAGGCCTCCGATGCGGAGGCCTTCGACGAACACCTGTGCGCCGGAAAGAGGCCGGTTGGTGGCTTCCGCCACGACCCGGCCCACGATGCGGCCGGTCTCCTGGGCTGCCAGGTCGGCCGTGAACGGTCCCGCGAGCAGCGCCAAGGCGGCCGCCCAACGGGCCCATGCAGACGATCGATGTCTCATGTGTCCTCTCCAGCGGAGCGGCCCCGGTCCGGTGGCGCGCTCCGCGTCTTCAGGGTGGAGTCGGGTGATCTCGGTGTGGGCGGGAGACACCGAGATGGATCCGTCTGGCAGTGCGCCAGTTGTCTGAAGAAGTACGTCCCTCCCGCGTCGCTCCTGTCAGGGTCACAGAGGGCTCGACGTTCAGCGTTGGGAGGAAGCCGAGCCACGATATCCGGAACGGCCCGCCATCGTCAAGGCGGCGCGACACGACGCGACGGATCGATGCGCGGCGCCCGCGGCTCAGGGTCCCGCTGCCCCCGAGCCCGATGCGCGCGATCGAGATCCTCGGGGGTGTTCACGTTGAGGAGGGGCGAAACCCCGTCGCGGTCGTCCACCACGACCCAGTCCGGCGCGAGGGTCTCGACGAACGCGAGGACGGCCCGCCCCCCTCCGGCCAGCCAGGTCTGCAGACCGCTGCGGACACGCGCGTCATACCAGCCACACAAGGGCTGACGGGTCCCATCGGCGGCCGACGCCAGGATGGCCTGCGGCGCGTCCGAACCGGCGGGCTGCAACCGCGACAGGTGGGCCGGCTCGACCAGCGGCAGATCCACCGCGAGGACCAGCACCCCGGACAGCCCGCGCCGCTCCGCGTCGCGCAGCCCGGCCAGGAGCCCGCCCAGCGGGCCCACGTCGGGGAGCGGATCGAGCACACGGGGCAGCCCTGCCCCGCCCGGACCGGGCCCGTCGGACGTGTCCTCCCGCGCGGAAGGGTCGTCCGCCCCCACCGACACCACGACGTGCGGGGTGACCGCGCGCAGCGTCCGGGTGGCCCGCTCCAGCAGGGCGTGGCCCTCCAGGACGGCCGCGCGCTTGTCGCTGCCGAACCGGCGGGAGCGTCCTCCCGCCAGCACCACCCCGAGGGGTGGGGCGCTCATGGCAGGCGGACGCGCCCGGCGCCCGCGTACACGTTGAAGTCGCCGCCGCGCGCGAAGCCCAGCAGGGTGACATGGAAGCGCTCGGCCATCTCCACGGCGAGGGAGGAGGGGGCCCCCACCGCGACGACCGTGGCGAGCCCGGCGCGCACGGCCTTCTGCAGGATCTCGAAGGAGGCGCGTCCGCTGATCGCGAGCACCGCGCGCGCCGCCGGCAGGCCACCCTCCAGCAGGAGCGCGCCCACCGCCTTGTCGACGGCGTTGTGGCGCCCCACGTCCTCGCGCACCACCGGCGGCTGATCCGCGCGGAACACGCCCGCGGCGTGCAGGCCGCCGGTACGCGCGAACAGCGACTGGTGCTCGCGGAGCTGCCCGGGAAGCGCGCCCAGCCATTCGGCGTCCCAGCGCTCGCCCAGGTCGGGCAGCGCGGCGCAGCCGATCTCCTCGACGGCGTCCAGCGAGGCCTTCCCGCACACCCCGCAGCTGGAGCTCACGTAGAAGTTGCGCTCGAGGCGGGAGAGGTCGGGCAGCGCGGCGCCCGGTCGGAGCGAGACCGTCACCACGTTGTAGGTGCGCTGCTCCTCGGACGTGCAGTAGGCGATCTCGCGGACCTGGGCGCGCGTGTCCAGCACGCCCTCGCCGTACAGGAAGCCGGCCGCGAGCTCGAAGTCCGCGCCGGGCGTGCGCATCGTGACCGCGATGGCGCGCGGCGAGGCTGCAGCGCCGCCCGTGGCCGGGAGCTCGAGCCGGATCTCGAGCGGCTCCTCGATGGCCAGCTCGTCGCGCGCGGCGGTGGCCGTGTGATCGCGCACGCGCACGACCTCCGAGCGCTTCGCGCCCTTGCGCTCACCCAGCATCGGTGACGCCCCTCCGGTGTGCGCGTCGCGGCTCGGACCGCTGCGTCCGCATGTGCACGATGGACCCTGCGCGGCGCGGCCCGACTACCAGCCGAGCACGATGCGCGGGATCGCGATCGCCAGCCACCCGAGCACGGCGGTGATCACGGTCTTGCCGGTGCTGATGTCCAGCGCTTGCCGGAGACCGACGATGCCCGCCGCCAGCATCCAGAACGGGAGCACGATCCCCACGCCCCAGCGCACGAGCGGGAGCAACCCCAGGATGGCGAGCACGCCCGGCGCCTGCGCGAACCCGAGGGTGCGGAGCACCTCACCCCAGGTGGCGCGCCCGTCGAAGAGTCGGGTGCCGATGAGATACGTGACGCCGGCCCACACGGCCCAGCCCGCGAGCGCGGCCAACGCGCCCGTGATCATCCCGCTGCGACTGCCCCAGTGTCCGATCGCCTGACACGCGGCCACGACCACCACGACCAGCGCGGCCTGTCCGGTGGCGGTCTCGTCGGCCTCCACCTCCTCGAAGGTGTCGACGTCGAGGAGCGCGGCGCCGGTCATGCGTTGCGTGAGCGAGCGGGGCTGGCTGTCCATGGCGATCACCTCGCGCAGAGGGGGGTGGGGCCGTCCTGGGGGGAACGTACCCCGGGGTCGGCGGCTCCGCAGGAGCAGGGCACGCCTCCACGCTTGACACTACGGAAGCGCCGTCCGAGGGTTTGGCCCATGCGTACCCTCGTCCTCCCCGCGAGTGGCGTCCCCGCCCTCGTGGCGGTGGGCGCGGGTCCCGGGCGGTGTTCCGGCCCGAAGCCGTCGCGGCGCCGGTTCGCGGGCCTCGGGGCGCTGGCCGCGTCCCTCCTGCTGGGCCTTCCCGCTCCGCTCCGCGCCCAGGCCGGTCCCGAGCTGGCCTCGGCGCTCGGGTGTGGGGCCTGTCACGCCGGGATGCCCGAGCCCGGCGCCGCCCGGACGGGGGCGCCCGCGCTCGGCCCCGGCGCTCCTCCGCTGGAGGCCGCGTTCGTCTTCGCGTACCTGGCCGATCCTGCGCCCCGCCGCCCCGAGCTGGCGCCGGCCCGGATGCCGGACTTCCGTCTCGACGAAGGCGAGCGCCTCGCCCTGGCCCTCCACCTGGGCACGGAGCCCGAGGCCCTGGCCGACGTGCGCGCCCGCCACCCGCAGGTGGACGCCGCGCGGGGCGCGCGCATCTACGACGTGTTGGGGTGCGCGGGCTGCCATGCGAGCCCGAACGACGACGCGCTGTCCCCGCAGGTCGGGCCGGATCTGTCGCGGGAGGGTGCACGGGTGCGCGGGGACTGGCTCCGCGGCTTCCTGGTGGATCCCGCACCGGTGCGGGGTCCGGCGCACGCCACTGCGCCGGGGGCCCGGATGCCGGACTTCCGCCTGAGCGCCGAGGAGACCGAAGCGCTCGCCGACTTCCTGGAGCGCCAGGGCCAGGCGCGCGCCGAGGCGCCCGCGGCCCTCACGCCGTTCGCGGCGGCCCGCACGCGCCGGCTGTTCGAGGATCGCGCGGCGTGCCTGGGCTGCCACGTTGCCTTCGGCGAGGGTGGAGGGCTGGCTCCGCCGCTGTCGGGCCTCGCCGCCCGCCTGCGGCCGGGGTTCGTGGTGGAGATGATCCGCGACCCGCAGGCCGCGGCACCCGGCGCGCCAATGCCGCAGCAGGCGGTGGCGGCCCGCGACGCCGAAGCGCTCGCGGCTCTGCTGCTCTCCGATCCCTCGCCCCGCCCGGAGGGGGTCGCCCGCTCGCTGGCCGATCCCACCCATCCGGCCTGGACCGCGCTCGCACACACGGAAGTGGAAGGGGCCGCGCTGTATGCGCGCTGGTGCGCGTCGTGTCACGGCGCGGACGGACGCTCCAACGGCTGGAACGCGGCGACGCTCCCCACGCCGCCCGCCGTCCACGCCGACCCCGAGCGCATGGGCGCGCGCCCCGACGACACCCTGTACGACGGCATCCACGCGGGCGCCTGGGTGCTGGATGGCAGCCCACGCATGCCGCCGTTCGGGTCGCTCCTGGACGACGCGCAGATCCGTGCGCTGGTGGCGTACATCCGCACCCTCTGTGCGTGCACGCAGCCGGCCTGGGCGGGAGAGGCTCCCGATGCGTGAGGGGACGCACACCCACCGGAGCAGATGCGTGCGGGCGCTGCTCGTGTCCCTCCTGGTGGGCGCGGGCTGTGGGCCGGATGCGCCTCCCGTCCCCCGTGAAGCCCCTCCCTTCCCCGCGCCTGCACCGGCGTCCCCGGCCGCGTCGGTCGCGCGCGCCGACTTCGTGGGGGCGGAGGCCTGCCGCGGCTGTCACACCGAGGCCTACCGTGCCTGGGCGGCCTCGACGCACGGACGGGCGGGTGGGGTGCCCGGCCCCGACGTGGTGATCGCCCCGTTCGACGGGTCGCCCATCCGCTTCGCCGACGGGACCGTCACGCCGCGCGTCCGCGGCGGCACGTGGGAGTTCGTGGTCCGCCAGGACGGGTTCGCCGAGCAGGTCTTCCCGGTCGTGGGCGTGATCGGCCGCGGCCACATGCGGGGGGGAGGCACGCAGGGGTTCCTCACGGCCGTGCCCGACGGCACCCAACGCTTCCTCCCGTGGGACTGGTCGCGCACCGCGGGCACCTGGTTCTGCAACACCGGCACGCGCCTGGACGAGGGATGGGAGCCCATCCGCGCGGACATGGCGCTGGCCGCCTGCGGAGACTGGCCCCCCCTGCGCCCGATCGGGACGCTCGATCGCTTCGCCAACTGCCAGGAGTGCCACGGCAGCCAGATCGGACTGGAGTTCGATGCCGCGGCGGGCACGTACGAGACGGAGTACACGACGCTCCAGGTCAACTGCGAATCGTGCCACGGACCCGGTCGGCGTCACGTGGAGATGGCGGGCGCCGGCACGTTCACGGACGTCGACATCGGGCTCGAGAGCCTCGCCTGGACGGACAAGGACGCCTCGCTCTCCGTCTGCTTCCAGTGCCATGCGCTCAAGGACGTGATCGCCGAAGGCTATCTGCCGGGTGAGGACCTCACGGATCACTACGCGCTCGCCTTCCCGGCATTGGGGGAGGAGCCGTGGCACATCGACGGGCGGGTCCGGACGTTCGCCTACCAGGCCAACCACCTCGCCAGCGCCTGCTATCTCGAGGGGCCGATGGACTGCGTCAGCTGCCACGAGCCGCACGGGCAGGGCTACTGGGACGTGGACCGGCAGCCCCTCGCCTCTCCGTTCGACGACGGACAGTGCACGGCCTGTCACGCCAGCAAGGCGGCGGACCCCGCGCAGCACACCTTCCACGCGCTGGAGTCGGAAGGGAGCCGCTGCGTGAGCTGCCACATGCCGTATCTGCAGCATCCCGAGGTCGGCGAGGGCGTCCCGTTCGCACGCTCCGACCACACGATCGCGGTGCCGCGTCCGGCCTTCGATGCCTCCCTCGGGATCGTCTCCGCCTGCGCCCAGTGCCACCAGGACACGGACGCGGCCACCCTCGAGCGTTGGACCGAAGAGCGCTGGGGTGCCGGGAAGCCGCAGCGTCCGCTGATCCAGGCGCAGCGCGACGCCCTCGCCGGGCGCGGCGACCCGGCCGCGTTGCTCCGGCCCGATCTCACCGATCCGCTCGTGCAGTTCCAGGCGCTGGCCCGCGTGCTGACGGATCACCTGCAGCCGGACATGGGCACGCTGCCGCCGGGGGTGGCCGAGCGGCTCGAGGCGTTGGCCGGCAGCCCCGATCTGGAGGTACGCAGCCTGGCGCTGGCTGCGCTGCACTGGAGCCGGGGCGACGACCCGCGCGTGCGCACCCTGCTCGTGGACGCCCTGGGGCGCGCCGAGGACGCCGCGGCGCTGCGCGGGCGCTGGGTGCTGGCGCTCGGATTCCTGGGCGACCGGGCGCGGGCCACGTCCGCCCTGCAGCAGAGCGAGCGGGCCTACGCCAAGGCGCTCGAGATCGCGCCCGGTGACCCACGCATCCTGTCGGCCCTGGGGCAGCTGCGTAGCCAGGCCGGCGATCTGGCCGGCGCCATCGACGCCTTCCGCGGCAGCCTCGCGGCCGATGCGGCCCAGCCGCTCGTGCAGGTCAACCTGGGCGTGGCGCTGGAAGCCGCGGGCGATCCGGCCGGGGCCCGCCGCGCGCTCGAGGACGCCGCGCGTCTGGATCCCCACGAAGCGCTGGCGTGGTTCAACCTGGGCAACCTGCATCAACGGGCCGGACGCCTGCCGGACGCGGCGGAGGCGTACGC
Source organism: Gemmatimonadota bacterium (assembly GCA_041390125.1). Taxonomy (NCBI): domain Bacteria; kingdom Pseudomonadati; phylum Gemmatimonadota; species Gemmatimonadota bacterium. The sequence goes on from JAWKQN010000006.1 coordinate 117,067, forward strand.
ACGCGCCGTGGCAGCCGATCCGGGCCTGGGCCGGGGTCAGTTCGAGCTGGCCCGCACGCTGCTTCGTCTGCAGCGCTTCCAGGAGGCCCTGCCCCACGCGCGCCGGGCGGTGGAGTTCATGCCCGACCACGCACCCTCGCGCCAGATGCTGGCCGACCTGGAGCGGGCGCTGGGCGGCTGAGACACCTCCGCGCCCGGAGGCGTCCCCACGACGACGCGAGGGGGACTCGCCGGGAGCTGGCCGCTTCGCTTATCGTCGGTGCCGCGGAGCCCCCGCCTGTCGCGCTCCGCACCAACGGCCGAACCAGGAGACGTCGTGGGAGTCATGCGCAGCGCGCTGCTGTGGGGGTCGCAGAACCGGTGGTTGGAGCGGCAGTTCCGCAGCCGGGCCTTCGCCAAGCAAGCGGTCGCGCGCTTCATGCCGGGAGAGCGGCCCGAGGATGCGCTCGCCGAGTCCAGCTCGCTGTCCGAGCGCGGCATCCAGTCCGTGCTCACCTGCCTGGGCGAGAACGTCTCCTCCAAGGCCCAGGTGGAAGCGATCGTCACCGACTATCTCGACCTCATGGACCGGATCGGCGCGGCCGAGCTGCCCACGCACGTCTCGGTCAAGCTCACCCACCTCGGGCTCGACCTGGACCGGGACCTCACGGTGCGCAACCTGGTGCGGCTTGCGGCCCGCGCCGCCGAGCATCGCCACACGTTCTGGGTGGACATGGAGTACTCGCGCTACGTGGACGCGACGCTCGACGTCTTCGAAGCGGCCCGTCGGGAACGGGAGAACCTCGCGCTGTGCCTGCAGGCCTATCTGCACCGTACACCGGAGGATCTCGAGCGCATCGCCGGCGCCGGCGCGGCCGTGCGTCTCGTGAAGGGCGCCTACGCGGAGCCGGCGTCGGTCGCGATTCCCAGCAAGGCGGAGGTGGACGAGCGCTTCGAGGAGCTCTCGCTGCGTCTGATCGAGCTGTACGACGGACGGGGACAGCCGCACGGGTTGGCCACGCACGACGTGCCGCTGCTCCGCCGCGTGGCCTCGGAAGCCGCGCGACGCGGGTGGGGCAAGGATCGCTGGGAGGTGCAGATGCTGTACGGCATCCAGCGTTCGGCCCAGAACCAGCTCGCGGCGGAGGGCTATACCGTGCGCGTGCTGATCAGCTACGGCGAGGCCTGGTTCCCGTGGTATATGCGAAGGCTGGCCGAGCGTCCCGCCAACGTGGGGTTCGTGCTGCGCAGCATGATGGGCGGGTAGCCCGCGGGACCGCGCCGCCGAGGCCGGAGGGCGACGGGCCGCCGCAGCACGCGGCGGCCCGTTCCGGTTGCAGTGCAGAAGCGGAGCGCTCAGCCCCCGGTGGGCGGCTCGAACCGGATCGGGAAGGCCACCCACACCGCGACGGTCTCACCGCGATTCCGCGCGGGCGTGAAGCGCGCTGCACGTGCCACGCGCAGCGCCGCCTCGTCCAGGGCCTCGTGCTCCGAGCTGCGACCGACGCGCGCGTCGGTCACGGTGCCCGACTCATCGATGTGGAACCACACGAGCGTGGTGCCCGTGATTCCCGCCTCACGCAGGAGCGGTGGGTATTCGGCCTGCAGCGTCGCCTGCAGGGCCTCGACGTCCACGAGACCCGGCCGCTCCGTGAACGGCGTGTACGCCACACCCTCCGGCGTCTCGAGGCGACCCGTCTCTCCGCCGTTGAGGCTGGGACGAACGGGAACGGATGCCTGCGACGAAGCGGTCTGGAACGTGATCGGGAAGGCCACCCACACCGGGACCGGCTCGTCTCCGTTCAGCGCGGGCGTGAACTCCATCACGCGTGCCACCTCCAGCGCGGCCTCGTCCAGGGCCGGATGTCCGGAGCTCTCCTGGACGCGCACGTCCCCCACCACGCCGTCGTCGCGGATGAAGAACCACACGTTCACGGTGCCTTGGACGCCCGCGTCCCGCAGGAGCGGTGGATACTCCTCCACCAGCGCGGCCTGCACGTCCTGGCGGTTCTTCAGATCCGGACGCACGGTGAACGGCGTGAAGGTGGGTCCGGCCGTGACGTCGGCCGCCGTCACCCCTGCCTCCGGGAGCTCGGGCGCGAGCGGTCCCCCCGCCTCGGGTTGCGGCGTGAAGCAGGCCACCCCGAGCGCGACCGCAACGGACGCCCCGACGACGAGACGCAGCGTGCGCCCGAGCCGCCCCCGGGCCGTCAGCACGTCGATGCGACGTTCGAGCAGGGACGCGGGCTCCGACAGCGCCGGAGCAGGGAGCAGCCCGGGGGAGCGACGCGCGCCGACGCGCAGGAGCAGCTCGCAGTAGTCGCGCAGGCGGACGTCGCCCTTGGCGAGCACGCGGGCATCGCAGTCGGATTCGATGGCCGCGCGCAGGCGCCGCACCATCCACCACAGGGGCGCGTTCCAGGGTACCAGCAGCAGGAGCGCCCAGGCACCGGCGAGCAGGCGTCCGTCCCCGGCGCGCACGTGCTCGCGCTCGTGCGCGACCATCAGTGGCAGATCGGGCGCGTCCAGCGCCCAGCGCGGCAGCACGATGCGGGGCGTCAGCACACCGGTGACGGCGGGGCCGGTGTCCTCGGAGATCCAGGCCGGCCCGCCCAGAACGGTGGTGGCCTGCCACGCGCGGGCCCGTGCCCGCAGCGACAGGAGCGCGCCGACCGTCAGCGCCAGCAGACCGCACGAGAGGATCCCCCAGCCCGCGAGGGCCCACTGATCCACCAGCAGCGTCGCCGAGCCCTGGGGCACGGTGACGCTCAGCCCCTCCAGCACGAACACACCGGACGGCGCCGACGCGTCCGGAGCGGCCACAGACCGCTCCGGCAGCAGCCCGGACAGCCGCACGGCGGGCAGCAGCACCGCCGCGACCAGCCCGGCACTCCAGGCGAAGCGCAGCGGGACGCCCGCGTGCCGGAACAGGCGCTCGGCGCCGAGCGCCGCCAGGGCGATCGCGCCGGAGACCACGACGGTGAACAGCATCCAGGCGGCGATCATCGGTCCTCCTCCTTCAGGCGGTCGTCCAGGAGCGAGCGGATGCGGCGGAGCTGGGCCTCGGAGAGGCGGCGGTCGGAGACGAGCTGTTGGAGGAGCAGCTCCGGAGAGTCCCCGAACACGCGGGTGACAAGGCGGTCGGCGGCGCTCTTCTGCGCCGCCTTCCGGGCCACCGTGGGGTGGTAGCGGTGGGCCCGCCCTTCTTCGGTGTGCGCCACGAACCCCTTCTCCTCCAGGGTTCGGAGCACGGTCAGCACGGTCGTGTAGGCGAGCGGGTCCGCGAGCCGCTCCTGCACCTCGGCCACCGTGGCGGAGCCGAGGTCCCACAGAACGGTCATGACGTCCAGCTCGCGCTCGGCAAAGACCAGGTCCACGACGCCTCCCATCGGGGGATCTACTATGGATCTAGTAGCAGGATACCGGCCTTGGGCGCGCCTGTCAACTACTCGATTAGTAGAAAGAGCGCCAGGGGATCCGCGGGCGGCGGGATGTGACTTCACGCCCCTCGAGCGGTCCGAAGGCGTGGACGCCCCCCAGTGATCCACACCCCCGACGAGGCCGCCCCTGGTGGCCCCATTGGATGGAGCGAACCGCCGTGACGCCGTATCCGGATGACCACGCCGGCCGGGTGGCCGAGTGGACGGGCCGTATCGCCGCCCGATTGGGCTTCTCCGCCGACGTGTGCGCAGGCTGGGCCCGTGCGGCCCGGTGGCACGACATCGGGAAGCAGCACATCCCGCGCTCGATCCTCGAGAAGCCCGGCCCGCTCTCGCCGGCCGAACGCCGCGAGGTCGAGCGGCACCCGGCCCTGGGCGCGTCCATGCTGGCCGCCGGGCCGCCCGAGCTGCGCGAGACCGCCTGCGTCATCGCCCTGACCCACCACGAGCGTTGGGACGGCTCGGGCTACCCCTTCGGCCTGCGCGGCGAAGAGATCCCCCTGGTGGCGAGGATCGTGGCGGTCGCGGACGTCTTCGACTGCCTCTGCACCGACCGGCCGTACAAGCAGGCGTACCCGCAGGAGCGCGCCTGCGCCATCCTCCGGGAGGGTGCGGGGACACTGTTCGACCCCGTGTGCGTGCGCGCCCTCGAGGACGTGGTGCGCCCGGCGGACGGGTGCGTGCCACAGGTGTCGCGACGCGACGCGCCGGTCGCCATCGCCGCCCCGGCGCGTCGGCGGCGCAGGCGCGTGCCGGCCGCCGCGGCCTGACTCAGGCCTCCGTCCGCTCCTCCATCAGGGCGAGCGTGTTCCCTTCCGTATCGCGCAGGAACGTCATCCACAGCGCGTACCGCTCGGTGCGATGCACGACGTGGGGCTCGTCCACGAACGTCGCTCCCCGTTCCCGCAGCGCGGCGTGCGCGGCCACGATGTCGGCCACCCGGTAGTAGAGGATGGACGCGGGGTGGTCGAAGCCCGGCTCCGACGCACCGGAGAGCATCAACCGCACTCCCCCGCAGTCGAAGAACGCGAGGGAGGGCGGCGCCTCGAACAGGAGCGGGAGCCCGAGGACGTCGCGATAGAACCCGACGGCGCGCGGCAGATCCTCGACGTGGACGGCGATCTGCCCGATCGCGAGCGGCGCGTGCGGCAAGGACATGGCGACCCCGGGGTTGAAGTATTTAGCCACACTAACTAAATACGATCATGTCCGACCCTTCGCAAGACGCCACCACGCCCGAGCTGCTGCGCACCGCAGACCGGCTGCATTCGGCCGCGCTCCACCTGCTGCGTTGGGTGCGCGCCGTGGACACCGCGTCGGGGCTCTCCGCCCCTCGCCTCTCCGTCCTGTCGGTGCTGGTGTACGGCGGCCCGCGCACCGTGGGGGAGCTGGCTGCGGCCGAGCAGGTCCGTCCCCCCACCATCACCCGGCTCGTGCAGGCGCTGGAGCGCGAGGGCCTGGTGCGCCGCACGGGCGACCGCCGGGACGGGCGCATCCAGCGCATCCACGCCACGGCGCGCGGGCGCACGCTGCTGCAGGCCGGTCGGCAGCGCCGGATCGACCGACTGGCGTCCGGCCTGGAGCGGTTGAGCCCCGACGAGCGCGCCGTGCTGGACCGGGCGGCCGTCCTGCTCACGCGCGTCGTCCGGGGGGAGTGACCCGCCTGCCCGTTGCGCGCCGGCTTCGGCGCGCCGAACATGGCCGGACCGTCCCTTCCAGCCGGAGTCCGCCATGCCCGGGTCTCTCGTCCGTGTGCTGCCCGCCCTGCTCCTCGTGCTTCCCGCCGCCCTGACCGCCTGCGGGGGCGGGGACGGCGCCGCGTCGGCAGACGGCGGGGACCACACCGCCGCACCGGCCGAGCCCCGGATCGAGATGGCGCCGACCGGGCCGGAGGAACTGCCGCCGGCCATCCTGGGCGAAGGCGGCGCGCCGCAGGGGATGGACCTCCACTACGTCGACGGCGACAGCGCCACCACGGGCTACCTCGCGGTGCCCGAAGGTGCAGGCCCCTTCCCCGCCGTCCTGCTCATCCACGAGTGGAACGGCGTGGTCGACCGCATCCGTCAGATCGCCGACGCGTTCGCGCGCGAGGGCTACGTGGCGCTGGCCGTCGACCTCTACCAGGGACGCACCGGCTCCAACCCCGAAGAGAACATGGCGCTGGTGCGCGAGACCCGTGAGGATCCCGAGGCCATGATCGCCAACCTGAACGCCGCGGCGCGTACCCTGCGGGCCCGCCCGGACGTGACCGGCAAGGTGGCCACGATGGGGTGGTGCTTCGGCGGCGGGGTGGCGCTGTCGTATGCGTTGGACGGGGAGAGCCACGACGGCACTGCGATCTTCTACGGAGGGCTCGTGGACGACCCGACGCGGCTCGCCTCCATCCATCACGAGGTATACGGCACGTTCGCGGCGGAGGACCAGGGCCCGTCCCCCGAGCAGGTGGATGGCTTCGTGGCCGCGCTGCGCGAAGCGGGCGTGCCGAACGACGTGCACATCTACGACGACGTCAACCACGGCTTCTGGCTCTACGTGGAGCGCGACGCCGAGGACGCGCGCGGTCCGGCGCTCGATGCCTGGCAGCGGCTCAAGGCCTACCTCGACCGCACGCTGTCGTAGTCTCGGGCGCGTTCCGGCGCGTGCGCACGCTCGTCGTTCTGGCCGCGGGCCTCGGTCGCCGCTTCGGTGGGCCCAAGCAGCTCGAGCCGCTGGGCCCGCACGGTGAGAGCCTGCTGGAGCTCACGCTGCACGACGCCTGGCGCGCCGGGATCGGTCACGCCGTGCTGGTCACGCGCGCGGAGCTCGAGGCTCCCCTGCGCGACCGGCTGCAACGAGGGGCCGCGCGGGCGCTCGCGCTCGACTTCGCCCTCCAGGAGGTGGACGCTGCCACCGGCAAGCCCTGGGGGACGGCGCACGCGGTGTCGGCCGCGGCGCCGCACGTGCGCGGACCGTTCGGCGTCGTGAACGCCGACGACCTCTACGGCCGCGCCGCCCTCGCGGCCCTGGCCGACAGCCTCGCGGCCCTGCGTCCCGGCGCGCCCTCCGCTCCCGTGCGGGGTGTGCTCGTGGCCTACCCGCTGGACCGCACCCTTTCTTCGAACGGCGGGGTCTCGCGCGGTGCCTGCGTGACCGACGCGGCGCACCGTCTGCTCGGCATCGAGGAGACGCTCGGGCTGGAGGCCACGCCTGCCGGAGCGGTGCGCGGGCGCCGACTGGACGGGACCTCCGTCACGCTGCCGGGCACGACCCCCGTCTCGCTCAATCTGTGGGGCTTCGAGGCGGGGGTGCTTCCGCTGCTGGCGGCCTCCTTCGCCCGCTTCCGGGAGCGGGCGTCCGCCGGGGAGGAGCACCAGCTTCCCACCGCGGTGGCCGAAGCGGTGCAGTCGGGCCAGCTGGTCGTGACCGTGCGGCCCACCGACGCCGAGTGGATCGGCGTCACGCATCCCGCGGACGCCGCGCCCGTGCGCGCGCGCCTGGCGGAATGGTTCCGCGAGGGGCGCTATCCGGCGTCCCTCTTCACGTAGAACGCAGAGGCTCGGATGCAGCTCCAGTGGGTGGACTGGGCGGTGATCGCGGCGTACGGGGCGCTGGCGCTGGCGGTGGGCGTCTTCTTCGCGCGGCGCGCGGGCCAGGGCACCGAGGACTTCTTCCTGGCCGGACGCAAGCTGCCGTGGTGGCTGCTCGGCACGTCCATGGTGGCCACCACCTTCTCCACCGACACGCCCAACCTGGTCACGGACCTGGTCCGCAGCGGGGGGGTGGCGCAGAACTGGGTGTGGTGGGCCTTCGCCATCACCGGGCTCTGCACGGTGTTCTTCTACGCGAAGCTCTGGCGGCGCTCGGGTGCGCTCACCGACATGAGCTTCTACGAGCTGCGCTACTCGGGGCCCGAAGCCGCCTTCCTCCGCGGCTTCCGCGCCATCTACCTGGGCGTGTTCTTCAACGTGATGATCATGGCCACGGTGACGCTCGCCGCGATCAAGATCGGCGGGGTGCTCCTGGGGCTCGGCAAGTTCGAGACGGTGGTCCTGGCCGCCACCGTCACCGTGATCTACTCCGCCACGTCGGGGCTGTGGGGTGTGGTGGTCACCGACCTGCTGCTGTTCGTGCTCGCCATGGTGGGATCGGTGGCCGCGGCCTGGTTCGCGCTGGCCCATCCGGCCGTGGGCGGGCTGGACGGGCTGTTCGCCCATCCCGCCGTGCAGGGCCGGCTGTCGCTCCTGCCCGACTTCTCCGATCCCCGCTCCGCGCTCGCGATCTTCATCGTGCCGGTGGCGATCCAGTGGTGGAGCACGTGGTACCCGGGCGCGGAGCCGGGCGGAGGCGGCTATGTCGCGCAGCGCATGCTGGCCGCGCGCGACGAGCGCGAGTCCATGCTCTCCACGCTGTGGTTCAACGTGGCCCACTACGCGCTGCGCCCCTGGCCCTGGTTGATCGTGGCGCTCGCCTCGCTGGTGGTGTATCCCGATCTGGCCTCGCTCGCGGAGCGGTTCCCCAACGTGGATCCCTCCATCGTGCGTGACGACCTGGCCTATCCGGCCATGCTGGTCTTCCTGCCGACCGGTCTGCTCGGCCTGGTGGTGGCCTCGTTGGCCGCGGCCTACATGTCCACCATCAGCACGCACCTGAACTGGGGTGCCTCGTACGTCGTGGACGACGTGTACCGCCGCTTCCTCGTGCCGGACGCGGACGAACGGCACTACGTCACGGTAGGGCGGATCACCACGGTGGGGTTGATCGTGCTCGCCTCCACGGTGGCGCTCTGGTTGGAGAACGCCATGCAGGCCTTCCAGATCCTCCTGCAGATCGGGGCCGGCACCGGACTGGTGTTCCTGCTGCGCTGGTTCTGGTGGCGCATCAACGCCTGGACCGAGATCGCCGCCATGGGGGCGTCGTTCCTGGTGGCCGTGTGGTTCCAGTTCGTCCACACCCGGGTGGGCCTGCCCCCGCTCGACGCGTCCCTGCAGCTGGTGATCGGTGTGGCCGTCACGACCGTGGGGTGGCTGGCGGTGACGTTCCTGACCCGCCCGACCGAGCGCGCCACCCTCCAACGCTTCTACGACCGTATCCGGCCGGCGGGCTCGGGATGGCAGCAGGTGGTGGACACCCACGGCCGACCGGGAGACGGCACCATCCCGGCAGCGGTGGCGGGGTGGTTCCTGGGCTGCGCGACGATCTACGCGGCGCTCTTCGGCACCGGCTACCTGCTCTATGGCCGCACGACGTGGGCCGTGACGGCCTATGCGGTCTGTGTCGTCTGTGGCTGGGGGCTGCTCCGGATGCTTCCGCGCGTGAGCCTCACGCGGTAGGCGCCGCCCGCGCGCTCAAAGGAGCGCATCCACGCGCGCGCCGTCGGAGGCCACGGCCGTGAAGACGACCGGATCTTCGACCGCGAAGTCACGCAACCGGCGCAGCAGCGCTGCGCGCACGGACTCCTCCGTGTGCTCGTCCGTGAGCGCCACCATCGATCCCCCGAGCCCCGCCCCGGTCAATCGCGCGCCGTGCGCGCCCGCACGACGGGCTTCGGTGACCAGCGCGTCCAGGCGCGGCGTGCTCACGCCGTAGTCGTCGGCCAGGCTCGCGTGCGACGCATCCATCGCCGCGCCGAAGTCCTCGGCGTCCCCCCGCGCCAGCGCCGCCGCCGCGGCGAGCACCCGCTGCGCCTCCGTCAACGTGTGCCGCACGCAGCGCAGCGTCGGGCCGTCCAGCCGGGTCTCGGCGCGCGCCACCGGAGCGAGATCGGGGCGCGCCAGCAGACGCGCGTACGTCACGCCCGCACCCCCGTCCACCCCCAGATCCGTGCGCTCGGCGGGCGTCCACGTCGCGGTCAGCGCCGCGAGGCCGTCGGCGCACGCGCGCACCCGCGCGTTGTAGACGGCCTGTGCCTCCCCCGACTTCTCCGCCCGTTCGCCCGAGTGCGCGACCACGAAGCGCCAGGTGTCGGGAATGGGGATCGCGTGCAGCGTCAACGGCTCGAAGTCGATGCGGAGCGCGTGACCCGCTCGACCGCCCAGCGAGATGGCCTGGTCCATGCCACCGCCCTCCGTGCCCACGAAGCGCTCCGCGCGCGCGGCTCGCGCCATGAGCTCGGCACGCGCACAGGTGATCCGGTTGGTGTGCAGCAGGGCCAGCATCGTGGCCACGACCAGCGCCGAGGAGCTGCTGAGCCCTGCGGCCACGGGCACATCGCTCGTCACCCAGGCATCGACCCCCACGGGCGCCACGCCCCGCTCGGCCGCCAGCGTCTGCACGGCCCCCGCGCCGGCCTTCACGTAGTTCAGCCAGTGTCCGGGGCGCCCGCGCTCCAGGGGCTCGGACAGGAGGAAGGTGCCGCGTTCGGCCGCGGGGTCGGCGTTGGCCACCCGGACCACGGCGTCGGGCCGCGCCCGCAGGACCAGCTCCACGCGCCGCTGCAGCGCCATCGGCAGCACGGGGAGTCCGTTGTAGTCGGTGTGGTCGCCGATGAGGTTCACGCGCCCGGGCGCGAATGCCACGTGGGTCGGCGGAGCGCCGAACGCCTCCGTGAAACGATCGACCCGGACGGAGGCCGGCGGGTGGCGGAGATCCATGGGGCGAAGCGTAGGCGACGCGGCGCGCACGGGCCAGCGGGCCCCGCTCCGCGGATTGCGGACCGGCGGGCAGGCCGGTCTACTGCCTGTCGTGGCCGGGCCGCAGGCCCGGAGGACGTCACGGGCCACCGACACCGGCAGGAGCGCGATGCGAGGCAGACGGGTCATCACGGTCGTCGACGCGCACGCGGGCGGCGAGCCCGGGCGGGTCGTGACGGGCGGGGTGCGGATCCCCCCGGCCGAGCGCGTCTACGACACCATGCGCTGGATGGAGCGCGAGGCCGACGGCCTGCGACGCCTGCTGCTCCGGGAGCCGCGCGGCTACCCCGCCCTGTGCGCCAACGTGCTGGTGCCGCCCTGCCATCCCGAGGCGGACGCCGGGTTCGTGATCCTGGAGCAGACGGAGTACCCGCCCATGTCCGGGAGCAACACCTTCTGTGTGGCCACCGTGCTCCTCGAGACCGGGATGATCGAACCCACCGAGCCCGTCACGCGGTTCACGCTCGAGGCGCCGGCCGGTCTGGTGCGCATCGAGGCGCGGGTCCGCGCAGGGCAGGTGCAGTCCATCCGGTTCGAGAATGTGCCGGCCTTCGCCGTGCACCTGGACGCCGAGATCGACGTGCCGACCCTCGGTCGGGTGCGGGTGGACGTGGCCTGGGGCGGCATGTTCCACGTCCTGGCGGACGCGGCCCGCCTCGGGCTGGAGCTCGTGCCTGAACGGGGCGCCGAACTGGCGCGCGTGGGGGCGATGCTCACCGCCGCGGCCCGCGAGCAGCTGCCCGCGGTCCACCCGACGAACCCCGGCATCGAGGGCGTGTCGATCGCCCAGCTCACGGGACCGCCCTCGGGTCCCCACGCGGACGGGCGCAACACCGTCGTCGTCTCCACGGGCACCGTGGATTGGGATCGCCCCTCCACCTGGCGGGGCGCGCTGGACCGCTCCCCGTGCGGCACGGGCACCTGCGCCCGCATGGCGGTCCTGCACGCCCGCGGCCTGCTCGAGGTCGGCCAGCCCTTCCGCCACGAAGGGATCCTGGGCACGGTCTGGACGGGGTCGCTTGGTGCCCCGACCCGCATCGGGGACCGGGACGCCGTGGTGCCCGCGCTGGAGGGGCGAGCCTGGATCACGGGCTTCTCGCACCTCGTGCTGGACCCGGAAGATCCGTTCCCCGAGGGGTTTACGCTCGGCGATCTGTGGAGTTGAGTGAATCCTGGCCCGGTCCTCGGGCGCGGTCCTCCCAGGCCAAATACTTGACGTGTCATATTTTTAATCCAGATTCATCGCATGCCATCCCCTCCCCGCTCGCTCGCCGACGCCCTGCGCCAGGGACAGCCGTTCCGCTCACCGGCCCAGGAGGCCCTCCTGGGGCTGTTCCGGACGGCGGACGACCTGCGCCGTCAGGCCGCGCTGCGCTTCGAGGCCCATGGGATCACCACACAGCAGTACAACGTGCTGCGCATCCTGCGGGGCGCCGGGGCCGGGGGGCTCGCGGTGGGTCAGATCGCCGAACGCATGGTCGAGCGGACGCCGGGCGTCACCCGGCTGGTGGACCGGCTGGTCGACGCCGGATGGGTGGACCGCGACCGCTCCGCCGACGACCGGCGCGTCGTGGTGTGCCGACTGAAGGACGCCGGACGGGACCTCCTGGCGGTGCTCGACCCGACCGTGGAGGGGATGGAGGAGGAGCTGCTCGGATCGCTCACGGAAGAGGAGCAGGTGCAGCTCACGACCCTGTTGGACCGCATCCGGGCGGAGCTCCCGGAACTCGAGGCACCCGGCTGCGAGGCGTCCGACGGCGCCACCGATCCGGATGCGAACCACACCCGAACCGACAACGGAGCACGCACATGAAGACCGTGGCCGAGCTCGACCACGAAGTGAACCAGGCCATCCTGAGCGGGCGCGCCCTGGAGGCCTTCGAGACCCACTATGCGGACGACGTGGTGATGCAGGAGCCCGGCGTGGAGCCGTTCGTGGGCAAGGACCGCAACCGCGCGCGCGAGCAGGAGTTCTTCGCGAGCGTGGAGGACTTCCACGGTGCCGAGTTGGTCGCTTCCGCCGTGGACGGGGACACCACGTTCTCGGAGTGGATGTGGGACGTGACGCTGAAGGGCGTCGGACGGATCCGGATGGAGCAGGTGGCTCGGCGGCGTTGGAAGGACGGGAAGATCGTCCACGAGCGCTTCTACTACACCAAGGGCTGAGCCCGGGCGCCGACGGCACGGAGCCGAGCCGGTACCCGGACGCGGTGTGCAGGACGGTGGAACGAACACGCGGCGAGGTCCGATCGGGCCCCGCCGCGTCGTCGTTCCAGCGCCGTGCCGCGCACCTACTCGAGGATGACGAACAGCGCCTGCTGCGGCGTCCAGTAGAAATCGTTCAGCGCACCGCCCGCGATGGGCTTGGCCTCCCGGGTCGCGAGCGCATCGGCGACATCCGTCTTGCCGTTGAACGCCACGATCAGGATGCCCAGCGCCCGCCCTCCGAAGACGCCGCCTTTCACGCTGCGCAGATCCACGGACGTCCAGGTGTAGGTCATGCCCTTGTACTGGAAGGGCGGGACCTCCCCGTCCATCTCCTTCGGCACCATGCCCGCGGCGCCCGAGAGCGGGAAGCGGCCCTTGTCCTCGAGGACCTCGTAGGCCGTATGGCGGATGGTGTTGAAGTCGGTGAGGATGCGCGCGCTGTCGGCGCGGCCGATGGGGCCGCGCATGCGTGGCACGGCGATGGCGGCCAGGATGCCGATCATCACCATGGCGGACAGCAGCTCGGGCAGCGTGAACCCGGCGCGCCGGGACGGTCGACGGGGGCTCATGGACGGCCTCCCCCGGACACGAGGAGACGGCCGGGGTCATCATACTCGGCGAGATGGGAAGCCTGTCCATCCACCTCGGCCGTAAGGGAGTAGCGCGTTCCGCTCGGGTGATACTGGAGGCCGTCGAAGCCGAACTGCAGCTCGTCGAGGGAACCCGGCAGGCGGCCCTGCTCGGCCCGGAACGCCTCCACGCCCAGCACGGTCAGGGCGGCGTGGGCGTGCGCGACATCGGCGGCCTGCTGGCTGGTCAGCGCGACCGGCTCCCGCTTCAGGGACACCGCGTTGAAGATCAGCACGCCCACCAGCACCACGCTCGATCCGATCATCGTGCTGGGGCGCGCGAGGAACGGCTTGCTCGGTCGCTGCGCCTCGGTGACCTGGCGAGCGGTCTCGGACCGCTCCTCCACGCGTTGCATCACGGACGCCAGCGCCTCCTGTTCGGCGGCGCTCGGTCCGAGGTCGATCGACGGGTCCATGGGCTTTCTTGGGCTCGCACCGGGGCACGCCCCTCCGGACGAGCCCCTCGGCCCCTGGAGTATCGGCCGGGCGGGGGGAGGGATTGAGCCGGGGCTGCCGGCCTGGCCCCCCCGGCTCCCCTCCCCGCCTCAGCCGCCCCGGCGCGTGGATCCCGTGCGCGGCCGCTCGTTCTGGAGCTCGGTCAGGTCGGCGCTCCAGCGGTCGTCGCCCAGCAGGTGGCGGACGAAGTACTCGGCACGCAGCCAGTACCAGTAGTCGCTCATGTTGCCGTACCCGTGACGCTGCCCGGGGAAGACGAAGAAATCGAAGCGCTTCCCGGCCCGGATCAACGCCTCCGCCATGCGGTGCGTGCCCGCGTGGTGCACGTTGTTGTCCACGTCCCCGGTGGTCAGCAGGAGATGGCCCTTCAGGTTCGCGGCCAGATCCGAGTTCTTGGGGATGTCGTACTCGAAGGTGACCTCGCCGTCGTCTCCTTCCACCTCCTTCACCCCGTGATGCTTCTCCGACCAGTTCTGGTTGTAGACGTCGTTGTTGTGGTTCCCGGAGGAGGAGACGGCCACCTTGAAGAAGTCCGGATAGACCAGCATGGCCGCGGTGGACATGAAGCCGCCGCCGGAGTGCCCGTAGATCCCCACGCGCTCCAGGTCGATGAAGGCGTGGCGGGCGCCCAACTGCTCCAGGGCGGCCTTCTTGTCGTCGAGGCCGTAGTCGCGCAGGTCGCCGTAGCCGTAGTTGTGGTACCACTTGGAGCGGGCCGGATGGCCCCCCCGGTTCCCGATGGTCACCACCACGAAGCCGAACTGCGCCAGCCCCTGCTCGTACGGAGCCAGCGAGAAGCTCTTGGCCACCGACTCCGTCTGCGGTCCGGGATACACGTAGGCCACGACCGGATAGACCCGGGTGGAGTCGAAGTCGTACGGCTTGTACATCACGCCGTAGAGATCCGTCACGCCGTCGGCAGCCTTCACGTGATAGGGCTCCGGCATCCGGTAGCCCGCCGCCTCCAGGCGGCTCAGGTCCGCGGTCTCCAGGTCCAGCACCTTCCGGCCCGCAGCATCGAACAGCGCCACGGCCGGTGTGGTGTCCACGCGGGAATGGTTGTCCACGAACCACCGGCGGGACTCCGACATCTCCACGTCGTGGTCGGCATCCCCGGGGTTGAGCAGCGTCACGCCCCCACCGTTGAGGCCCACCCGGTAGAGGTGTCGGTAGTACGGGTCCTCGCCGGCCTCGCGTCCGTTGGCCACCAGGTAGGCGAACCCGCGGGCCTCGTCGACCCCCACCAACTCGTCGACGTGCCAGGGCCCCGAGGTGAGCTGCGCCCGCAGCGTGCCGTCGGCGCCGTACCGGTAGAGATGGGCCCAGCCGTCCTGTTCCGACCACCACAACAGATCGCCGTTGTCCAGCCGGTGCGGGTCCTGGTGCTCCACGTAGGTGTTCAGCCGCTCCTCGATGACCACGCGCACCTGTCCCGTGGCCGGGTCGGCGGAGAGCACGTCCACCCGGTGCTGATCGCGGCTGCGCCGCCAGAAGTACAACTCGTCGTTCTGATCGGAGAGCCAGCGCGTGATGGGGATCTCCTCGGAGCCGTTCCCGCCTCCTCCGCCGAAGAACCCGCCACCCCCCGTGCTCTCGGGGTCGTCGAAGACCCCCATGCGCTGATCCTTCCAGGGCGTGTCGTCGATCTTCTTCGGAGCGCGCGCTTCCAGGTCGAAGACCCACAGCTCGGTCTGGGTGACGTTCTCCTCGCCGGGCATGTCGTACTTGTACGTCTCGAGCTGGGGTCGCTCATTCCCCGTGCTGTGGATCACCCAGAGGTCTCCCACCTCGCGCCGGTCCTGGCGCGTGAGCGCCAGCCACCGCGCGTCGTGCGACCAGGATACGCCCGAGCGCTGCCGCTTGTCGTACTCCTTCAGGGTCTCGTCGTCGTTGTCGCCGCGGCCGGCGAAGCCCCAGCTGTAGTGCTCCTCGCCGTCGGTGGTCAGACGGATCTCCTCCACCTGCACGCCGGCCTCGGCCGAATCCGCTTCCTCCCCGGTCTTGCCGCGGCGGGCGTCGAGGATCTTCCGGTATTCGTCCCAGCTCATCATCCAGAGATCGAAGTGACGGCTGAAGACGACCCAGGAGGTGTCCGGCGAGACGCTGGCCCACGCCGGATGCCGGTCCGGCGCTTCGTAGTCGTCCAGGCGCCGCAGCGTACGGGTGTCCACGTCGTACTCGAAGTACATGACCTCCTTGCGGGTGCGCGGCCGGCGCTGCCCCTGCCGCTGCTCGTCCTGTCCGCGGGCCGTGTCCGCCTCGACGATCTCCTCGTCCTGCGAGGTCTCCACCTCGAACTGGAGGGTGTTGTCGTCGACGAAGCGGATGTTGCGGATCGGGAGGTGCTGCGCGTCCCAGGGGTCGCGCGTCAGCCGCGTGAGCTCGGCCGCGATCCGGTCCCGGTCGAAGATCTGTTGGCGCGTGCCACGGGCGGGATCGACCAGAAGGAAGTCCTTGCCGTCGGAGTCCTCCCACTCGTACCAGAAGCGGTCGCCGTTGCGGATCCACTGCGGGTCGACGCGGGTGTCGCCGACCAGCTCCGAGATACGGTACGGCGCGAAGCGGGCGGCCAGCGCGTAGTTGGCGGAGCCCGCGCCGCCCACGCGGGCATCCGGCGCCTGCTGCGCTCCGACCGGAGGCACCAGGAGGGCGGTGAGGACGACCAGGAAGGAGACACGACGCATCGGCTGGACTCCGGTGGAGAGGAGCGCGGGGACCCGCCCCAAGAGGGGGCCGGGAGGGCATGCGGGCAATGGTCCTTCCCCTCCGGAACCGAACCCCGCTCGCCGCCGGGGGTACCGTCCCGGCGTTTCGGCCCCACTCGGGGGCCGAGCTCCCAGGAAGGACGAACCATGCGCTCCCTCGCACCGCACGCGCGCCGGACGGCCGTGCTGGCCCTCCACTTCGCGCTCATGGCGGCGCCTCTCGCCGCCCAGGTCCCCCAGACGCTCCCCCCCACCAACCAGGCGATGTTCGCGCCGCTCGAGCTGCCCGACCCGGGCCTCGTGCGCGCCCCCACGGGCGAGCCCGGCGAGGACTACTGGCAACAGCGCGCCGACTACCGCATCCGCGCCACGCTGGACCCCTCCGCGCACCGCGTCACGGGCTCGGAGACCATCACGTACACCAACAACTCCCCGGGCGAGCTGGAATTCCTCTGGATCCAGCTCGAACAGAACCTCTTCCGTCCCGGCAGCCGCGGCGCCCTCGTGAACTCGGGATCGCGGTGGCGGGGCGCGTTCCCCGGGGGCGGCGTGGACCTGTCCCGCGTGGAGGTGGTCCACAGCGGGACACGCTACCGTCCCTCGACCACGATCGACGACACACGGATGCGCCTGGACCTCGAGACGCCGCTCGCGGGTGAAGGCGGAACGATCGACATCGAGATCGATTGGTCCTTCGTCATCCCCGAGTACGGCGCCGACCGCATGGGACGGCTGGAAGGGGCCGACGGCTGGGTCTACGAGCTGGCCCAGTGGTATCCGCGCATGTACGTCTACGACGACGTGGACGGCTGGAACCCCCTGCCCTACCTGGGCCAGGGCGAGTTCTATCTCGACTACGGCACCTACGACGTCGAGATCACCGTGCCCCGGGACGTCATCGTCGTGGCGGGAGGAGAGCTCCTCAACCCGCAGGACGTGCTGACCGCGGAGCAGCAGCGCCGGATGGAGCGCGCACGCGCGACGCGCGAGACCGTGATGATCGTCTCGGCGGACGAGGTCGGTACGGCGGCCAGCCGGCCCTCCGGATCGGGGGCGCTGACCTGGAAGTACCGCCTCGAGAACGCGCGCGACTTCAGCTGGGCCGCGTCGCGCGCCTTCATCTGGGACGCCAGCAGCTGGGAAGGCGTCCTGCTCCAGTCCGCCTACCCCCGTGAAGGGATCGGTACCGACGAGAACCCCGGCTGGGAGCGGTCCACCGAGTACCTGCAGCACACGATCCCCTACTACTCGCAGCAGTGGTTCCGCTTCCCCTGGCCGGTGGCCGTGAACGTGGCCGGGATCGTGGGCGGGATGGAGTACCCCGGCATCGTCTTCTGCTCGGTGCGCGCCCGCGGCCAGGGGCTCTTCGGCGTGACCGACCACGAGTTCGGTCACTCGTGGTTCCCGATGATCGTGGGCAACGACGAGCGCCGCTACGCGTG
The DNA here is from genome assembly GCA_041390125.1 of Gemmatimonadota bacterium. Classification (NCBI taxonomy): domain Bacteria; kingdom Pseudomonadati; phylum Gemmatimonadota; species Gemmatimonadota bacterium. The sequence goes on from JAWKQN010000006.1 coordinate 134,534, forward strand.
GATGGACGAAGGCTTCAACACCTTCATCAACCACTACTCGAACCTGGCCTTCTACGGGGACGACGCGCAGCGGGCCCAGTCGACCAGTTCGCCGAACATCGTGCAGCAGATGCTGGCGGCGACCGCGGACCAGCCCATCGAGACCTATCCGGACGTGTTGCGCCGCGAAGGTCTCGGCTTCATGGCCTACCGCAAGCCCGGCTACGGCCTGATCCTGCTGCGGGAGCTCGTGCTCGGGCCCGACCGCTTCGACGCGGCGTTCAAGAGCTACATCCGCAACTGGGCCTACAAGCACCCGAAGCCGTGGGACTTCTACCGCATGATGGAGGAGGTCAGCGGGGAGCAGCTCGCCTGGTTCTGGCGGGGTTGGTTCCGGACCACGGAGACGCTCGACCAGTCCGTGGCTGGCGTGGCCTACGAGCAGGGCACCACCCGCGTGCGCCTCACCAACCGCTCCGGGCTGATCATGCCCGTACCTCTGGAGATCGAGCTCGAGAACGGGGAGGTGCTGCGGGAGACCCTGCCGGCCGAGGTCTGGATGCGCGGTGACGACTACGTCCTCGAGCTGGAGACGGCGGCCGCACCGGTCCGGGTGACCATCGATCCCGCGGCGCTCCTGCCGGATACGGATCGATCGAACGACACCTGGACGGTGCGTCCGGTGAGCTGACCCCCGACGGGGTCGACCCGACCCTTCCTGCCGAGGCAGCGGCCCGGCGCCCCTGAGGCGCCGGCGCCGCACCCACCTGCGGGCGCCCCTCCGGGGGCGCCCGTTGTCGTAGGAGCGCAACGGCCGATCTGGCACACCGGTTGCTCCCCCACGGTGCAGCAGGTCGCACCGACGCGGCGCAGAGGTCGCGGGCGAGGTCCGCGACCGGCGGCGCTCCTCAACCGACGGAGGTGGACGGAGGATGCGGATCATGACCCGGTCGGCCCTCGCGCTGGGCCTGACCCTCGGCCTGGCGGCCTGTCTCGACCAGACGCCCCTCGACCCGACCCTCTGGGAGCACCTGGACGTCGTCGAGGACTCGGTCGTTCTCGACGCCCGCGTCACGTACCTGGGCGGAGAAGAGCTGCCGGTGCTGGCCGCGGCGGACGCCGCAGGCGGCGGCGCCTCCTACAAGATGAAGCAGGTGGCCCGCGTGGATCCGCCGGTCGTCGCCGGCGTGCAGCTCCAGGCCTCCCACCTGGTGCGGGACGGGTCGCGCGCCTTCGTGGCCTACAACGTCCGAGGGGAGGTCTTCCGCGGCGCCATCGACGTCTTCGACAAGCTCAACGACGAGGATCCCCGCCTGCGCGCTCAGGCGTTGCTCTACGACTCCGAGGTGTCCGCCGTCGACCTGTCGGGCGGCGACCTGTACCTGGCCACCGCCACTGCGGACGAGTCCTTCCGCACCCCGGCCGTCCTGGAGGTGATGTCGGTCGCGAACGGCGCCAAGGCGCTCGTCTCGCAGCGTCGCGTGGAGCTGTCGAGCTTCGCCGGCACCGGCGTGAAGGTGTACGGCGGGGAGATCTACGCGACGTCGGGCTCGAGCGGGCATCTCACGGTGTTCGATCGCTCCTTGAACCCGGTCTTCACCGATGCGCTGAACGACGCGCGGGCCGTGGATGTCACCGATCGTTGGGTCGTGGCGATGCGAGGCACGCCGGGCATGCTCCGCGTCTACGACCGGCGTTCGCGCTCACGGCTGCGCGACATCACCCTCGGCGGGGCCAGCACCCCGAACGCGAAATCCTCCCTCTTCGTGCTGGGGGACCTCGCCTTCGCCGCGGCGGGGGACGGGGGCGTGGTGGTCGCCAACGTGGCCACGGGCGAGATCGTCGAGCGCGTGCCCGCGCCGCGGGGACCGGGTGTCTCGGTCTCCAACGGGCTCGCCTGGTACAAGGACCTGCTGTTCGTCGCGAACGGCGAGGGCGGGCTGTGGATGGCCGAGGCGCGCACCGACCTGGATCGTCTCGGGAACGGCGCGCCCGGGTTCGAGATCGTGGGTCGCATCGACCTCAAGGGCTCGGCCAACTTCGTGGACGTGAAGGGCGACCTGCTGTTCGTGGCCACCGGCCTCGCCGGTCTCACCATCGTGGAGTTCGACGACTGATCATGCGTGCCGCGCTCCTGCTCTCCGGACTGCTCCTCGGCGGAGCGCTCGTGATTCCCGCCCCGGGCGTCGCCCAGTCCTCCTGTGCCGTGGCGGCCCGGGTGGACGACGGCTGGTCCGCGTACCGGTCGGGTGCGCTCGAGGACGCGCGCGCGGCCTTCGACCACGTACGCGCGGCCTGCCCCGATCACACGGGCGCGCTGGTGGGCCTGGCCTACGTGGACCTGCGTCTGGATCGGCGCGCGGAAGCGCGGCAGGCATTGGAGGAGGTGCTGCGCGTGCAGCCCGACCACGGGGACGCGCGCAAGGCGCTGGCGCGCCTGGAGGCCCGGGAGGGCCGGCTGGAGACGGCCGACCGGGAGTGGCGACGCGTCCTGGAGCAGCATCCCTCGGACGTCGAAGCGCTGGTGGGTCGCGCGCAGACGCTGCGCTGGCTGGGAGACGCACGCGCCGCCCGTCCCCTGCTGGAGCGGGCGGAGGACGTCGCGCCGTACGATGCCGCGCTGGCGGACGAACGCGCCTGGAATCGCGCGGACGCCGGGCTCGGCGTGCAGACCCGCCTGACCCATGAGCGCGACACCGACGACAACCGCATCACGACGCTTTCCCTGGGGGGCGCCTACCCGGTCGCGCAGGGCGTGCGCCTGGTTTGGGACACCTACCTGCGCTCGACCGGATTCGGCACCGAGCGCGACCGCAAGGCGGCGGCCTACCACCTGACCACCACCGTGACCCTCCCGTCCGGGTGGCGCATCAGCGGAGGCGTGGGCGCCAGCGAGACCAGCGTCCTGGGGCAGGATGTCACCGCCGACCTGGACGTGGCGCTGCGCTCGCCGGTGGGTCGGGCGCTCCAGGGCGGTCTGCGGGTCTCGCGCAGTGCCCGCAACTTCACGAGCACGCTGATCGAACGCGGCGTCCGGGCCGACGAGCTCGGCGTGGACGGAGCCTGGACGAGCGGTCCGTGGGCCGCGCAGGCCACGACGGCGGTGGCCCGCTACCGCGGCACCGAGTCCAACCGCTACTGGTCCGCCGGGGGGCGCGTCGACCGCACGCTCGGTGATCGTCTGCAGCTGGGCGTGGTGGCGCGCGGCTTCGGCTTCGCGCACGACGTGCGCGACGGCTACTTCGATCCCGGCCACTTCGCGCTGGTCGAGCTTCCGGTCCGGGCCCAGGGCGAGCGTGGGGCCTGGAGCGGCTTCGTGGAGGTCGCGGGTGGGCTCCAGACCAGCGCGCTGCAGGACGGCACCAGCGTCGCGCCGCGCACGGCGGCAGAGGCGCGCTACCGGCTGGCCCCCGGTCGGGAGCTGGCGCTGACGGGCTCGTGGACCCGTTCGGACGCGCTCCGCCTGTCGGGCGGAAGCGGCGCCTACCGCTACACTTCGATCGGACTCGCGGGCGCCTGGGTCTTCTGAGGCAGGCGGGCGGTGGGCTCGGCGTCGAATCCCTTCCGCTGCATCCGTCCCCAGTCCGCCTGACCGCGTAGCAGCTTCCACATCCCACGGAAGCGCCAGAACACGGTGAGCTGCCGGTACCCGAAGTTCTCGCCCACCGCCAGAAGGAAGAGCGACAGCACGTCGCGCATCCGCAGGTACCGGTGGAAGGCGTACTCCTCCAGCGCCACGGCCACGAGGGAGGTCAGGGCGCCGAGCACGACCGCCATCAAGAAGAACACGATGACATAGCCCGACACCGCCCATCCCATCACGAGGCTGAGCGCGAAGGTCCCGTAGCCCAGCACCTCGATGATCGGTCCCACCATCTCCAGGAAGAAGAAGTGCGGGAAGGCGATCATCCCGGTGAATCCGTAGCGCGGATTGAACAGCATCTGCCGGTGGCGCACCAGGCTCTCGTACAGGCCGCGCTGCCAGCGGTCCCGCTGCCGGCCGAGCGTCCGTAGATCCTCCGGCACCTCGGTCCAGGCCACCGCGTCGGGCACGAACGCGATGCGACAGGGCGTGCCGCTCTCCTGGCAATGCCGCTTGAGGCGCACCACCAGCTCCATGTCCTCGCCCACGGTCTCTCCCAGGGTGAAGCGGCTGGCGTAGCCACCCGCTCCCACGACCGTCAGGCGCTTGAACAGACCGAACGCGCCCGAGATGACGAGCGACGCATTCGCGCTCGTCCAGCCCACCCGTCCCACCAGGAAGGCACGCAGGTACTCGAGGACCTGGAAGCGGGCCAGACGGCTCTTCGGCAGGCGCACCTCGGTGATGACCCCGCCCTTCAGCTTGCAGGAGTTGGCGACCCGGATCATCCCACCGGCCGCCACCGTGGTGGCGTCCTCCAGGAAGGGGCGCACGATGCGCATCAGGGCGTCCCGCTCGAGCAGGCTGTCGGCGTCCATCGCACAGAAGAGCGGCGTGACGCAGTGGTTGACCGCCGCGTTCAACGCATCCGCCTTGCCGCCATTCTCCTTGTCCAGGACCCACAGGTTGGGGTGGAGTCGGCTGGAGTACAGCCCGCGCACACGTGCGGTGGGGATCTGCGCCGTACGCGCGCGCACGCCGGGTACGAGATCGAACGCCTCCTTGAGACGCGCCAGCGTGCCGTCGCTCGATCCGTCGTTGACGACGAGGATCTCGTGTTCGGGATAGTCGAGCGCCAGCAGTGAGCGCACGGACTCCACGCAGGTCGCCTCTTCATTGTAGGCGGGCGCGAAGACCGTGATCGGCGGCGCGGCGGCGATCAGCGTGGGCTCCAACGCGCTGAACGTCCCGAGGCTGGGGACATAGCGACCCAGTGCGCGGACCGCCTGCACCGTGATGGCACCGTATACGGTGTTGATCAAGCCGAAGTAGACGAGTACGAGCAGGTTGAACGCCTCGACCAGCGGCAGGACGAGCTCCGTCATCGTGGGCTCCCCTCCGCCAGCACCTGGGAGCCGATGGCGGCCCGCGGGTGGGACGACAGCGCGAGCGCGCGTAGCTCGGCCCGCCACCCCGCCTGCAGCAGGCTACGGGCGGCCCGCAGCGCGACCCACTGCGACGGGTCCTCGTAGACCATGCTCTTGAGGCGTTCCAGCTCCTCGGGGCCGCCCAGCGCCGACAGCGCATCCGCGGCCGCCACCCGCACCACGAAGTCCGGATCCGACGTCCGCCGCGTCACCACGTCCAGGTGATCCGAGTTGCCGACCTGGCCCAGGAGGCGGAGCGTCGCCGCGACCACCTCGCGATCCACCTCCAGCTCCAGGACGTCGGCCGCGACATCCGCGCTCCCGAAGTCGTTGAGCTGGCGGAGCGCCTCCGCGACGGCGGAGCGCACCCACGCGTCGTGCGTCGGATCGGCCAGGGCGGCCCGCAAGGCCGGCGCGGCCTCCGGTCCGCCCGCCGCCAGGGTCGAGGCGAGGAACCGGGGGGTCCAGTCCGTGAGACGGGGAAGCCGCTGCAGCACGTCCGGCATGTGCTCCACCGATGCCGGACGCGCGAGCGTCTGCACGGCCATCATCGTGACCAGCGGAGACTCGTCGTCGAGGCCCCGTACGATCTCCGCGCGGTACTCCGGCCACCCCAGCTCACCCAGGGTCTGCACCGCGCGCGCGCGCACCGCAGGGGAGCGACGCTGCGCGCGTGCCGCCACCTCGGGCAGGAACGGGAGCGCGAGGCGGCGCACCCGCTCCCGGTCCTCCCCCGCCAGCCGGCGGGCGAAGCGCAGGAGGTTGCCCACGAACGGCAGCCGGTCCTCGTCGGCGACCAGGAAGGGCGCCGTCTCGTCCCCGGCGAAGAGCGCCTCCACGATGCGTGGATCCCACTCGGCGGCGAGACGCTGGCGCCGTTCCATCCGGCGGCGCGCTTGCGCGCGATACCCCAATGCCAGCAGCGCCAGCCCGAAGGCCAGGAGGACCAGTAGCAGCGTCAGCCAGGCGAGGACCGGAAGCGACGGAGCCAGGCTGCGACCGAGCGCGCCCAGCAGCTCCAGCAGGCCCATCGTCAGCCCCCGCCGATCAGGCGCTGCACCCGGGCGGAGAGCTCGCTCAGCGAGAACGGCTTGCGCAGCGTATCCGTGGCGCCCATCGAGAAGGCTCGTGACACCTGGGCGTCCCGCTCCATGGTGAGCATCATGATGGGGACCTGCGCGAAGGCCGCGCTCTCGCGCAGCTTGCGCAGCAGACCGAATCCGTCGGTGCCCGGCGTGGCGACGTCGAGAATGATGGCAGCCGTGGTCAGCGTGGGCGTCATCTCCAGCGCGTCGAGGCCATCGCCGAAGTGGACGACCTTCAGACCGTCACGGGTGAGTCGCTCCTCGATGAGCCGCGCGGTGAGCGGATCGTCCTCGACCAGCAGGACGGTGGCGTCGACGGGCAGCTCACGCTCGTCGGAGTCGACGATGCGGCCTCCCCCGCCCCGGGCCGCCTGCGCCAGCCGCCGCTCGGCCATCATGATGCCGTCCTCCAGACTCTCGGCGGAGTCGAGCGCCACCAGACCCACGGAGCAGGTCACGTCCGGCACCCGCACACCCGAGGCGGTCGGTCCCGGTGCCGCGAGCGCGGCGCGGATCTTGGCGAGCGCCACATGGGACGCGGCAACGTCGGTGTGGGGAAGCGCGATCGCGAACGCGTCGTCCCCCCAGCGCGCCACCAGGTCCGAGCGCCGCAGCACGGTCGACAGTCGGCTGGCGAGGAGTCGGAGGACCGCGTCTCCCACATCCCGTCCGTGGAAGTCGTTGAGCGCCCGGAAGCGGTCCACGTCCAGCAGGCCGAGCGTCAGCGGCTCTCCCTTGCGGACCAGCGCGCTCCAGGTGTCGCCCAGCGCACCCAGGAAGACGTTGCGGGTCCGCAGGCCGGTGAGCGGGTCGCGCAGGGCCTGATCCCGGATCTGCGCTGCGCGCAGCAGGAAGGCGCCGACGGACGCCGACAGCACCGCGGGGTGCACCGGCTTGGTGAAGTACGCGTCGGCACCGAGCGCAAACCCCTCCGTCTGCGGCTGCGCCCCCGAGGCACCCGAGACCACGATGATGGGCACCGCCGAGGTGCTCGGTCGCTCCCGCAGCTCCACGAGCAGCTCCCGTCCGTCCACGTCGGGCAGCGTCTGATCGAGGATGACCAGGTCGACGCGCTCGAGGGAAAGCAATCGATCGGCCTCGGCCTTGGTGCCGGCGACGAGGATACGACGACCGGGTGCGTCGAGGATGGCACGCAGGAGCACCACCGTGGTGGCGTCGTCCTCGACCACCAGGACGGTGACGACGTCGGCGGCACCGGGCTCGATCTCGGCCTCGACCCGCCGCACCAGGGCCTGCGCGGCGTCCAGCAACGCAGGCCCGGGGCCACGGGCACAGCGATCGGCCGCCAGCGCGAGGTCAGGGAACCGCTCGGCCGCGCGGCGCGCCAGCGCCGCGGCCAGACGGCGCAGCGAGTCGACGTCACCCGCGTCTCCACCGCGGGCCCCCTGTACCGCGATCCGCAGCGCGTCGCGCTGGGCCACCAGACCCTGCCGGTACCAGCGATCCATCGGATCGTCGGGGACGGAGGCCGCCCCGGTCGGCGCCGGGAGCCCTTCGGGCGACGGGGATGGCCCCGGATGGACCGCGGGCTCGACGGACGCGGGCTCCACGGGTGCGGGCAGGAGCGCAGCCACGTCCAGGGCGGCCTCGCCCTCGAGCAAGGTCAGCCCCGAGGGCCCCGAGGCCGGTCCCGAGCCCAGAGCGGCGCGGACGTCGGCATAGTCGAGATCCACGGGGTCGCCGACGGCCAGCACCAGCCCGGGCCCGCGTCGGGTCTCCCCGCCCCCGAGGCGGCCGTGGTCCAGCCCCGGGTCGGTGACCAGCAGCGTGTGGATCCCACAGATGCGGCCGCTGCGGCACAGGAGCACGAGGGCCCCGGGCCGCAGGGCCTCGAAGACCGCCCGGTTCCGGGGCCCATCGGTCACCGGCCAGAGCCCGACGGTCAGACCCGGAGCCGCCTTCAGATGCGGACGGGCGTCGGGGCTCAGCAGGACACGCAACTCCTCGCCGACCGGCGGGTCCTCGATGGCCGACGCGTGCATCCGCCGGGCGGCCGCGCTCGAACCGGGAACGAGGACCACCTGCGCACGGGGCTCCGGGGCCCGGTCGGAGCGGATGTCCGTACCCTGCGGACCGGAGGTCCAGGGGACTGCGCTGGCGATCATCGACCGGCGAACGTCCAGGAATGAAGCCATTCTCGGCGGATACGCCGCCTCGTGCGACGATCCAACGTGGCGTCGGTACAGCAGGTCCCGGGCCACCCTGTATCCGGGTGGACGGGGGCGGCCGCGCCCGCGATCGTAGGGCGTCCGAGCGGCCGCCCTGAGGGCGCCGCCGAACCGGTTCCCTCGCCACCGTCCCTCGCCACGCGCCATGGGCAGACGCCGCATCCCCACCGTCTCCGGCTCCGACCCCGGGCACGCGGACCGGCTGCGCCACCGGAACGCGGACGAGACGCTCGATCTGCATGGGCTGGAGGTCTGGCAGGCCGAGAGCAAGGTGCGGTTCTTCCTGGAGCGGACCGCACGCCAGCACGCGGGAGGCGTGGTGCGGATCGTCACCGGACGCGGGCTCCACTCCAGCGATGGGCCCCGACTGCGCGAGGCGGTCGAAGCCCTGCTGCGCGAGCGTCCCGAGGTGGCCGAGCAGGAACGCGCGCTCGACGGGGGGAGCGTGCTGGTCCGGTTGCGCTAGCGCGGAGGCTGCGGCTCCACGGCCAGCGCCGTGAGCTCGGCCAAGGGCGCCTCGATGCCCGCCTGGCGTGCCAGGCGTGCGACCGTGGCGTTCAGCGCGTGCACCTCGGTGCGCCGGCCGGTGCGAAGATCGTGGAGCAAGCTCGGATAGAACGTGTCCGGGAAGGCGTCGAGCACCGCGTGCACCTGGGCCTCCTCGTCGTCGGGGACGGGCACGCCGAGCGCGCGCGCCACCCGGGCTACCTCGGCCACCGCGCGCTCCTGGAGCGCGCGCCCGTGCGGATGGGCCCGCACGGGTCCCAGCGCCGAGCGCGCCGGGGCGCAGAGCGTGGCCAGAGCGCATACCACGCCCATCTTCCGCCAGAGCTCGGCGCGCAGATCCGCGGAGACCTCCACGTCCACCCCCGCCCGCGCGAGCGCCCGGGCCAGCGGGGTGACGAACCCGGCGGGCGCGCCGGCCGGGGAACTCAACACCATGCGGCGATGCTCGCCCTGGCGCTCGAGCACGCCGGGTCCGGTCTTGAAGGCCGTGACGTAGGCCAGACCCGCCAGCACGCGGTCCGCCCGCACACCCGCGGCCACCAGTCGTTCGACGGCGTCCACCCCGTTCAGGAGCGGCACGGCGAGCGCACCCTGCTCCACCAACGCGCGCACCGAGGGGGCCACCGCGTCCAGATCGTAGGTCTTGACGGTGATCAGCACGACGTCCGGCCTGCCCACGTCGGCAGCCGACACCGCGCAGGGTACGCGCACCACCCATTCCCCCGCGGGCTCCCGGATGCGCAGCCCATCCGCGACGATCGCCTCCCGGTGTGCGCCGCGCGCCACCAGGTGCACGTCCTCGCCGGCCCGCGCGAGCAGGGCGCCCAGGTAGCCGCCCAGGCCGCCCGCGCCCACCACCGCGAACCTCATCGGTCCGTCACGCAGCCCAGCGACGCGGAGGAGACGCTGCGCACGTACTTCAGCAGCACCCCGCGGTCGACCGGCAACGGAGGCTCGCGCCAGGCGGCCCGGCGCCGGGCCCGTTCCTCCGGGGGGATGTCCCACTCGATGCGGTTCGCCTCCGCGTCGATGGTGACGCCGTCCCCGTCCGCCAGCAGCGCGATCGGTCCGCCCACCTGTGCCTCCGGGGCCACGTGGCCGACCACGAAGCCGTGGCTGCCGCCCGAGAACCGTCCGTCCGTGATCAGCGCCACCGATCCGCCCAGGCCCGCACCCATGATCGCCGATGTAAGCGTCAGCATCTCCGGCATCCCGGGTCCACCCTTCGGGCCCTCGTAGCGCACCACCACCACCGATCCCTCGGCGATCGTTCCTTCCTGCAGCGCCTCCAGGGCCGCTTCCTCCCGGTCGAAGACCCGGGCCGGTCCGCTGAACCGCAGGCCCTCCTTGCCGGTGATCTTGGCCACCGCGCCCTCTGGCGCCAGGCTCCCGTGCAGGATGCGCAGGTGTCCGGTGGGCTTGAGCGGGCGGGACAGCGGGCGCACCACGTCCTGACCCTCGTGCAGGTCGTCCACGTCCTCCAGGTTCTCCGCCAGCGTGCGGCCCGTCACGGTGAGGCACGACCCGTCCACGAGGCCCTCGCGCAGGAGCCGCTTCAACACGGCCGGGACGCCGCCCACCCGGTGCAGATCCTCCATGACGTAGCGCCCGGACGGCTTGAGGTCCGCCAGCCACGGGGTGCGGTCGCTCACGGCCTGGATGTCCGCGAGGTCGAGCGGCACGTCCACCGACGCGGCGATGGCAAGCAGGTGGAGCACCGCATTGGTGGAGCCGCCCAGCACCGTCACCAGCACCAACGCGTTCTCGAACGCGGCGCGCGTGAGGATCTTGCGCGGTGTGAGGTCCAGCTCCAGCAGGCGGCGGAGCGCGGCGCCGGCCGCACGGCACTCGGCGCGCTTGGCCGGATCGGTGGCGGGGGTGGAGGCGCTGAACGGCAGGGTCATGCCCAGCGCCTCGGCGGCGCTGGCCATGGTGTTGGCCGTGTACATCCCTCCGCAGGCCCCGGGGCCGGGGCACGCGGTGCGCACGACGCGCCGGAAGCGCTGCTCGTCGATGGTGCCGGCCAGGCGCTGTCCGTAGCTCTCGAACACCGACACCACGTCCAGGGCCTCACCGTCGAGACGGCCCGCCCGGATGGTGCCGCCGTAGATCATCAGCCCGGGTCGATCCAAGCGGCCGAGCGCCATGAGCGACCCCGGCATGTTCTTGTCGCAGCCGGGCAGGCAGACGAGGCCATCGTACCACTGGGCGCGCACCACGGTCTCGATGGAGTCGGCGATGAGATCCCGCGACGGCAGGGAGAAGCTCATCCCGTCGGTGCCCATCGAGATGCCGTCGCTCACGCCGATGGTGTTGAAGCGCATCGGGACGAGGTCGGCCTCCCGCACGCCGGCCGCCACGTCCGCGGCCAGGTCGAGCAGGTGCATGTTGCAGGGATTGCCCTCCCACCACATGGACGCGATGCCGACCTGGGCCTTCTCGAGGTCCTCCGGCGTCAGACCGGTCGCGTGCAGCATGGCCTGGGAGGCCGCCTGCGCCTCGGGCCGGGTGATGCGCGCGCTGTAGCGGTTCAGGGGTCGGGACTCGCTCACGGCCTGCTCCTCCGGGGTCGGGGAACAGACTAGGGCGTGGGCCCAGGCGTTACAACGGGCGCCCCCCCTGGGCGGAAGACAGGCCGAGCGGGGGGCGGAGCCCTCAGGCCGGCACGCCGCTGTTCCAACGCGCGGCCCAGCCGCGCAGGTCGTCCCCGTGGGCCTCGGTGGTGAGCAACACGAGCGTGTCACCCGGTTCCGCCACGGTGTTCCCGTCGGGGACGAAGGCGCGCTCGGCGCGCCGCACCAGCACCACCAGGCAGTGCGGCGGGAGATGCAGGTCGCGCACCCGGTGGGCGTGGCCGCCCTGGTCCAGGGACGGGACCTGGACCTCCACCTGCACGGACGTGTTGCCGGGCACCTGCAAGAGCCCGCCCGCCCGCTCCAGGAGCTTGCGGTGCTCCTCGCTGAGCTCTTTGTAGGCCCACATCATGTCGTGGCGGCGCAGCACGCCCACCACGGCTCGCGAGCCGCTGTCCAGGACCGGGATCTGCTGCACGTCCGCCTGGGCGAAGAGCCGGAAGGCCACGCGCAGCGTGTCCGCCGGCCCGCACGACAGCACCTTGCGCGTCATGGCGTCGCCGACGGTCTTCCCCTCCATCTCGCCGGCCAGCACGGCCTGTTCGAGATCCGTGTCGGTGATGATGCCCACCAGGCGCTCGTTCGCGTCCACCACGGGCCAGCTGCGGGTGCGGCGCGAGCGCGCGAAGCGCGCCATCTCGTCCAGCGTGAGCTCCGGCGAGAGCGTCTCGAACTGCCGACTCATGGTGTCCTCGACCAGCACCATGTCGAGCACGCTGGAGGCGCTGCCGGCCGGCGTGAGCGCGCCGCGCCGCCGCAGCTTGAGCGAATAGATCGAGTCCGGATGGAGCTTGGACGAGATCAGATAAGCCACGACCACGGAGAACATCAGCGGGAGGATGATCTCGTAGTTGTCGGTCATCTCGAAGAGGATGATGATCCCTGTCATGGGCGCATGCGCGGCCGCCGCGAAGAGCGCCCCCATCCCCACCAGGGCGTAGGCGCCCGCCGGGGCGATCGGGATCTGCAGCACGTCGTTGGCGATCCGACCGAACGCGCCGCCCCCCATGGCACCGATGAACAGCGCGGGCGCGAAGACACCACCCGATCCCCCCGCTCCCAGCGTGATGGACGTGGCGAGGATCTTCAGGAACACCAGCGCGAGCATCATCCCGGTGGCGAGGCTCCCCATGAGGGCCAGCTCCACCCCTTCGTGCCCCACCCCGAAGAGGTGGGGACTGCCGAAGAAGCCCAGCGCCCCCACGGCCAACCCGCCCACGGTGGCCTTGAACACCGGACCGCGCGACCACGCCTCGAACGAGTCCTCGAACCAGTAGACGGCACGCACGTACAGGGTGGCCACGATGCCCAGCAGCACACCGAGTGCCAGGTAGAGCGCGAACTCCCACTGGTTGACGAGCGTGAACGTCTCCACGAGGTGGAAGGCGGGCTCGCGTCCGAGCGCGGCCTGCGAGACCGCCGTGGCGGTCACGGCCGAGATGACCACCAGCCCGAACGAGCGGGCCACGAAGCTGGAGAGGATCACCTCGAGCCCGAAGATGGTGCCCGCGATCGGCGCGTTGAAGGTGGCGCCGATGGCACCCGCGGCGCCGCAGGCGACGAGCACGCGGAGCTGATCGGGCGAGACGCCCAGGAGCTGTCCCAGGGAGCTGCCGAGCGCGGAGCCGATCTGCACGATCGGACCCTCGCGCCCCACCGATCCGCCCGAGCCGATGGAGATGGCGCTCGCCACCGCTTTGGCGGCAGCCACCCGGGGACGGATACGCCCGCCGCGCATGCGTACGGCGTACTGCACCTCGGGGACGCCGTGTCCGCGGGCCTCCGGCGCCCACCTCCGCACCAGCAGCGTCACGAGGACCATGCCGATGGGAGGCGCCAGGAAGTAGTGCAGGTTCGCGAGCGCGGGTGGCAGGCCGAGCGCGGGTCCCAGCTTCTGCCCCTGGCCGAAGAACACCCACTGGACGGCGGCGATCAAGACGCGCAGGACGATCGCGCCGCCCCCGGCCAGCAGGCCGACGGCGATGGCGATCAGCAGGGGTGCCGTGGTTTCGGACTGCGCGAAGCGCAGCCGGAGCCGCTCGAGGGGCGGAGGGGTCACGCGCGGGGGCGGGAGGTCGGAACCATCGTGGCGAGAAGGATAACGCGTCCGGCCGCTTCGGTCAGGGGGCCCACCCTGGCGTACCTCCCGCCGACGCCCTACCGATAGCGGATGCGTCCGCCCCTCGACCCGGGAGCCTCCATGCCCTCGCTGCGTAGCTGCGTCGCCGTCCTGGCCCTACCCGTCCTCGCGGCCTGCGCCGCGGCCGACGCAGGCACCACGGACTGGACGCCGACCGACGCGGACTGGCCCGTCTATGGCGGCGACGACGGCGGCCGCCGCTGGTCCGCGCTCGATGGGGTCACGCCCGAGAACGTCGCGGACCTGACCGTGGCCTGGACCTGGGAGACGGGAGACGTCCCGGTTCCGGGCCCGATGCGCCCGATCCCGGGTCAGGACGTCCGGGCCGGCAACTTCGAGGTCACGCCGCTCGCCATCGGCGACACGCTCTACGTCTCCACGCCCTTCAACCGCGTCGTGGCATTGGACGGTGCGACGGGCGCGGAGCTGTGGAGCTACGACCCGGGCACCGTGGACTGGGGCAAGCCACCGAACGGCACCGGCCTGGTGCACCGGGGCGTCGCGGTCTGGACCGGCGACGGCAGCCGACGGCTCTTCCTGAACACGCGCTGGCGGCTGATCGCGCTGGACGCCGCCACGGGCGAGCCCATCGAAAGCTTCGGGCACCGGGGCGAGATCGACCTCACCGAGCAGCTCCTGTGGCGCACCAACCGTCTGCACTACACGCAGACGTCTCCACCCGTCGTGTACGGCGATCTGGTGATCCTGGGCAACGGCGTGTGGGACGGCTTCGTGTATCCCAACGATCCGCCCGGCAACATCCAGGCGTTCGATGTGCGAACGGGCGAGCTCGTGTGGTCCTTCAACCCCATCCCCCAGGACGGGGAGTTCGGCAACGAGACGTGGGAAGACGAATCCTGGCGCGTGAAGGGCCACACCAACGCGTGGGCGCCGATGACGGTGGACACCGAGCGCGGTCTGCTCTACGTGCCCATGGGGACGCCAAGCGGCGACTACTACGGCGGAGACCGCAAGGGCGACAATCTGTTCGCCGAGACGCTGCTCTGCCTGGATGCACGCACGGGCGAGCGGAAGTGGCACTTCCAGACCGTACACCACGGGCTGTGGGACTACGACCTGCCCGGCGCGCCGGTGCTCTACACCGCGGAGGTGGACGGGCGCAGCGTGGACGCGGTGGCCATCGCGGCCAAGACGGGGTTCGTGTACGCGTTCGACCGGGTGAGCGGCGAGCCCATCTGGCCCATCGAGGAGCGCGAGGTGCCCGCGAGCGACGTACCGGGTGAGCGGGCCGCACGCACGCAGCCCTTTCCCACGCGGCCCCCGCCGTTCTCCCGCCAGGGCTTCGAGGAGGACGATCTGGTGAGCCTCACGCCGGAGCTCAACCGGCGCGCCCGGGACCTCACGCGCGGGTTGCGCTTCGGGCCGCTCTACACGCCGCCGTCCCTGCAAGGGACGCTGGGGATGCCCGGCATCATCGGTGGGGGGAACTGGGGCGGCTCCGCGGTGGATCCGACCACCGGCTTCCTCTACGTGAAGGCCACCGAGGGCCCGGCCCTGTTCAAGCTGGCGCCGGCGGACACCAGCCGCGTGGTGGCGGAGTGGGACATCGACCGCGACGCGCGGGGCATGACCAGCGTGGACGGCGTGCCGATCATCGACCCACCGTACGGGACCGTGACGGCGATCGACATGAACGCAGGCGAGATCGTGTGGCAGAGTCCGGTGGGGGACAATGCGCGTGTGCGGGAGCATCCCCTTCTCGCCGGGGTGGACCTGCCGGAGCGGCTGGGAGCGGCGGGCGCGCCCGGTCCCATCGTCACGGCGGGCGGCCTGGTCTTCGTGGCCGGCGGCGCGGACGTGCTGACCGCGTTCGACGCCGCCACGGGCGCGCGGCTGTGGGAGGGACCGCTGCCCGGACGCGGCTACGCGAACCCGATGACCTACGCCACCCGCGACGGACGGCAGTACGTGGTGATCGCGACCGGCGGCGGGGCGGACGGGGGAACGCTGGTGGCGTTCGCGCTGCCGCCGGAGGGAGCGCGATGAGCACCGATCGTCGCAGCTTCCTGAAGGCCGCCGGGACCGCCTTGGGCGCCGCGGCGGTGGGTACTGGATGCGCACCGAATCCAGCGAGCGACCGTGAGGACGCTGCGGCGAGCACGTCCCTGGACGGCGGACTGCTGCGCGCGGTGGCCGTGCTGGTGCTGCCCGCAGAGCTGTCGCCGGTGGAGCAGGAGGAGGCCGTGCAGGGCTTCGAGCGCTGGGCCGCAGGCTATGAGCCCGTGGCCGAGCTCAACCACGGCTACGGGACGTCGGAGATCCGGTACGGCCCGCCCGACCCGCGGCCGGGCTGGGCGGCGCAGCTGCGGGGGCTGGATCTCGAAGCGCAGCGGCGCTCGCAGACGGGGTTCGCGGCGCTCGAGCGCACGGAGGCCGACCCGCTGCTCCGCGGCCACCTCGCAGGTGCACGCGGCGGGCTGGGCGCTCCGCTGCAGGCCGAGCACGTCGCCCTGGCCCTGCTGGGGTGGTGGCTGTCCACGCCGGATGCCACCGACCGCTGCTACGGCGTGCGCATCGCGCCGCAGACCTGTCGTGGCATCGACACCGCGCCCGCCGAGCCGGAGGCGATCCTGTGAGACGCCGCATCGAGGAAGCGGACGTGGTGATCATCGGTGGGGGGATCAGCGCCGCCCTGGTGGCCGAGAAGCTCACGGACGAGCACGACGTGGACGTGCTCGTCGTGGAGGCAGGCGGCGAGTCGGCCCTGCTCGAGGCGCGGGGCGAGCGGCGCCAGCGCTACCTGGACTACGGGGAGAACCCGTGGACGGACGACCACATCGCCGATCAGGTGGCGCTCGGGATCATGTCGCGCTCCATGGTGGTGGGCGGGCAGGCGCTCCACTGGGGGGGCACCACGCCGCGCTTCACGCCCGAGGACTTCCAGCATCGATCGTACTTCGGCGTGCACACGGACTGGCCCCTCGACTACGACACGCTCGATCCGTACTACCAGGACGCGGAGGAGCGCATCGGGATCGCCGGCGAGCAGGGACCCGATCCCCTCGATCCGCGCGGCGCGCCCTACCCCATGCCGGCGGTCCCGCTCACGTGGACGCTGGGTCGGCTGCAGGAGTGGGTGTCCGCCGCGGGCATCCCCACCTGGATCAATCCGGTGGCCAAGAACACGCAGCCCTGGCGTGGCCGCAACGTCTGCCAGCGCTGCGACACCTGCAACATCTGCCCCACGGGCGCCAAGTACACCCCCGATTTCACCTTCCAGCAGCTGCTCGGTGCCGGCCGCATACGTCTGCACCCGCGCACGCTCGTGCGCCGCCTGCTGCTCGAAGACGGCACGTCGCGCATCCACGCGGCCGTCGCGCGTTCCTACGACGATCCCGACACCGACGTGGTCTACCAGGCACGCACCTTCGTGCTGGCCGCGGGCTACACGTGGAGTCCGCACCTGTTGTTGTTGTCCGCGCAGGGTGCCTTCCCGGAGGGACTGGCCAATTCCTCCGGACTGGTGGGCCGCTACATGAACGGGCACCGCAGCGTGAGCGCCTTCGTGGAATTGCCGCTGCGCCTGCTGCCCGGCATGTACAACGGGCATTCGCTCATCTCCAAGTATTTCCAGCGGCCCACGGCAGCCGGCGGACCGGGCCTTCCGGACGGCTTCATGCGTCACGACTTCCGGGTCTGGGAGTCGACCACCGCCCGCGGTCCCCGGCTGCGGGACGACGACGACCGCCTGCTGCTCGGGGACGACCTGATGGCGGACTGGCGTGCGCGCACCGCGACCGGCACCACCCGGCTACGCTCCTACTACGACGTGATCCCGGACCGGGACAGCCGGGTGGAGCTGGACCGCGGGCGCACCAACCGCTTCGGAGATCCGCTGCCCACGTTGCACTTCCAGGACGCACCGATCTCCCGTGAGCAGCGGGGGCGCACCGAAGCGCGCATCCGCGGCGTCTTCGAGCGGCTCGCGGCGTCCGGCAACGGCCGCGTGCTGCGTACCTCCGTGGACGATACGCAGGATCACCCCGGAGGGGGATGCCGCATGGGGGACGATGCGGCCGACAGCGTGGTCGATTCCTGGGGCCGCACGCACGACCACGAGAACCTGTTCGTGGTGGGCGCCCCCACGATGGTGTCCGGTGGCTGCAGCAACGGTACGCTGACGTTCGCGGCCCTCTCGTTGCGGGCCGCGGAGGAGGTGGGCCGCGCCTTCCCCGACCGGGCTCCGGCCGGGGCCTGATCGGGTGGGTCTGCACGTCGTCCTGGTCCATCCCGAGATCCACTGGAACACCGGCAACGCGGGGCGCACCTGCCTGGCGGTCGGCGCGAGCCTCCACCTGATCGAGCCGCTGGGCTTCTCGCTGGAGGAGCGCGAAGTGAAACGCGCGGGGCTCGACTACTGGCCGCACGTGGACCTGCAGGTCTGGCCGGACTGGGACAGGTTCGAGGAGGCCCTGCCCGGGCTGGGCGAGCCCTGGTTCTTCTCCACGCGCGCGCCGCGTTCCTACTGGGATGCCCCGCTGGGCGCGCCGGAGGACGTGGTGCTGATCTTCGGGCGCGAGACGATCGGGCTGCCCGACGCCCTGCACGAACGCTACGCGGAGCGCTTCGTCTCCATGCCGGTGGCGTCCCCGCGCGTCCGCTCCCTGAACCTGTCGACCAGCGTGGCGCTCGCGGCGTACGAGGTGCTGCGGCAGCGGCGCGACGTCACTTCACGCTGACGCCGGCCGCCGCCAGCGCGTCGGAGACGATCGCCGACGCCTCCTCCTGGATCCGGGCCAGGTGGTCGGGGCCGCGGAAGCTCTCCGCGTAGATCTTGTACACGTCCTCGGTCCCGGACGGTCGCGCAGCGAACCAGCCATTCTCCGTCGTCACCTTGAGCCCGCCGATGGGCGCGTCGTTGCCCGGCGCGCGCGTGAGCGTGCCCGTGATGGGCTCGCCCGCGAGCGTGGAGGCCGTCACCTGCTCGGGCGACAGCTTCTTGAGCACCGCTTTGGCCTCGGGGCCGGCCGCGGCGTCCACGCGGGCATAGACGGGGCTTCCGAAGCGAGCCTCGAGCTCCGCGTAGCGCTCGCTCGGATCCCTCTCCGTGCGCGCGGTGATCTCGGCCGCCAGCAGCGCCAGCAGGATGCCGTCCTTGTCGGTGCTCCACGGCGTGCCGTTCTTCCGCACGAAAGAGGCGCCCGCGCTCTCCTCGCCCCCGAAGGCGAGGCGGCCGTCGAAGAGCCCGTCCACGAACCACTTGAAGCCGACGGGCACCTCCACCAGACGGCGTCCCAGCGCGCCGGCGACGCGGTCGATCATGGAGCTGGAGACCACCGTCTTGCCCACGCCCGCGTCCGGGCTCCAGTCCGGACGATGGGTGAACAGGTACTCGATCGCCACCGCCAGGTAGTGGTTCGGGTTCATGAGCCCGCCGCCCGGGGTGACGATGCCGTGGCGGTCGAAGTCGGTGTCGTTGCCGAAGGCGACGTCGTAGCGGTCCTTCAGCTCCACGAGACCGGCCATGGCGTACGGGGACGAGCAGTCCATGCGGATCTTCCCGTCCCAGTCCAGCCGCATGAACGCGAACGTGGGATCGATCCGGCGGTTCACCACCTGCAGGTCGAGCCCCCAGCGCTCGGCGATGGCGTCCCAGGCGTCGAGACCGGAGCCACCCATGGGGTCGGCCCCGATCCGCACGCCGCCTTCGCGGATGGCGTCCATGTCCAACACGGACCCGAGGTCGTCCACATAGGGCGCGATCAGATCGCGTTCGACGACCCGGTCCGACTGCCGCGCCCGGCGGTAGGGCATGCGCTGCACGCCCTCGAGGCCGGCCTCCAGCAGGGCATTGGCCCGCGCCTCGATCCGGGACGTGATGGCGGTGTCGGCCGGTCCGCCGTTCGGCGGGTTGTACTTGAAGCCGCCGTCCTCGGGCGGGTTGTGCGACGGCGTGATGACCACGCCGTCGGCCAGCTCCGCGCTACGGCCGGCGTTGTGCGTGAGGATGGCATACGAGATCACGGGCGTGGGCGTGTAGCCGCGGCCGGACTGCAGCACCACCCGCACGCCGTTGGCGACCAGCACCTCCACGGCGGTCACGAGCGCGGGTTCGGACAGCGCATGCGTGTCTGCACCGAGCAGGAGCGGACCCGTGATGCCTTCGTCCCGACGGTGCTCGGCGATGGCCTGCGCGATGGCGAGGATGTGCGCCTCGTTGAAGGTCCGCTCGAGCGACGTGCCCCGATGCCCCGAGGTCCCGAAGGAGACGCGCTCGCGCGCCTGGGCGGGATCCGGCGACTCCACGTAGTAGCGGGAGACCAGCCGCGGGATGTCGCTCAGCTGGTCCGGCGGGACGGGCTGTCCGGCGAGGGGGTGGAGGGCCATTGACGGGTCTCGGAGATGGAATGGGGGCGCCAGGACCCGAAGGTTTGACCGCAGAGCGGCGCGGATCAAGTCCGACCCGCCCTGTCCACCCCGCCGGGCCAAGGCGGCGGGACGCTGGGCGCCCCTCCGGCCCGCGCTCCGCCGACCTGCAGCGCTCCGCCGCCGGACCATCCGGCGGCGGAGCCCCCGCCTGCTAGTTGATCCGCTGGGTGTAGACGACGGCGTTGTTGCTCGCGACGGGATCCGTGTCCTGCCCGGTGACGGAAAGCGTGGTGGTATGGAGACCCGTCTGGATGCCCTCCAGAGTGAGCGTGAACTCCGCCCGTGCCCCCGCGGCGAGCGGCCCGATCGCACAGGTGATCACCTCGGCCGCATCCGCCGTGCAGGCGGCGCCCGCGGCGGACACGAAGGCGAGCCCCACCAGCGGCGTCGTGACCACGGTCGAACCGCTCGACGCAGACGGACCGGAATTCGCGACGCGGAAGACGTTGTCCATCGTGTCGCCGAGCACCTGGCCATACTCCTGGCTGACCTGGGTCAGGACGAGGTCCGCTTCCGCGTCGTTGTCCTCGATCTCGATGGTCACCGACGGTGCCGCCACGCCGCCGTAGCGCGGGTCCGTGCTGACCACCGTATGACGGATGGTGTCGGTGTGGAGCCCTTCGAGCACTGAATCGTCCAGGGCGGACGTCAAGAACTCCAGCGGCAACATCCAGTCGTCCACAGTGAAGGTCTTGGCTCCCTCCGTGAGCACCTGTCCCAGAATCGATGTGGTGCTCACCTGTACGTCCGCGGTGGGCGCGTCCGGTCCGAGACACAGGCTGTAGCTCTGGGGCCCCTGCCCCTCCGCCAGGTGCAGCGCGTCCGGATGGGACGCGAGAGCCGGACCCGCGGGGTCGAAACCGACAAGGGTGGCGGTGCCGCCGCGGGTGTGCAGCCGCCACGCCCGCGCCGCATCGAGGCCGAGGCCGTTCACCGCCGCGAACGACACGCTGGCCGAACCGTCGTGCGTGATGAGCGGCAGCGCCTGGCCGCACTGACCGCCGACGAAGGCTGGGTCGGTCTCGACCGTGAGGGTTCCCGTGGCGGAGAGGGCCCCTGCGACGGCGACCGCATCGAACTCACCTGCTGTGGCTCCCTCCACCTCGATCACCACCTCGGTGGCGCTGTCGAGCAGTGCCGACGCCATCGTCAGCGTGCCGGTGCCGTTGCCGGGGAGGATGCGCGCACCGAAGGCGATCACGTCACCCACCGTACCGGCACCGGTGAGCGTGGCGCGGTCGAGCTCCAACACGCCGTCCATCACGCTCCCGGCGTTGGCCTGGAACGTCGTGCCGGTGGCCAAGTGCAGGGTGGAAGTGTCCGCGTCGATGGTTCCCTTGTTCTTGAAAACGTTCGGCGAACCGGCGCCTCCGGGTCCGGCGACGCTCAGTCGCGCGTCGGTGACGTAGCTCACCTCGCCCTGGTTCACGATGCTGTCTGCGAGCACGAGGACCGGGCCCGTCACGCGCCATTCTCCCCGATTCACGAGGCCGGGCAGGACGACGGACATCGAATCGGCCGAACTCGTCCAAAGATGCAGGACGCCCTCGTTGATGGTCGGCCCGGCTGTCTGCCGATCAAACGCATAGCTCCGCTGCGCGGTGCCGAGAGCCCGCAGCGTCACATCCCTCCCGATGATCCCGGTGACGCGCGTGGTCCCCGGCGACGTCCCCGTCAGATGGAGCGTCCCGTCGAGTCGGCTGGTCTGCAGCACGACGTCGCTGTTCCACACCGAAACGGCGTGTGGAGAGGGCTCGAGCTCGCCCCCCGACCAATCGAAGGGGAAGAAGATCTGGATGGGTGCAAGGCCGACCACCGAGCCCGACCGCTGCAGCCAGCGTGCTCCCGTGGCGCCACCCCGGTGCAGGAAATCGATGGGACTGGTACCCGCCGCGCGTCCGACGATCACTCCGGTGTTGATGACACGGGCATCCGTGGCCAACCAGACGTCGATCGGTGCGGTGAGATCGAGTGTGCCTCCGTTGCGGATGCGTGCGACCTCGAAGCGCGCGAGCAGTCCCCCGCAGGCACAGGGGTTGGATACGGTCAAGCGGCCGTCGTTGATCAGGGTCGGGCCCGGATTGCCGCCGATGACGTGGCCTCCGACCGAAGGGATCTCGAAACGGCTGCCGGCGGCGACCTCCAGCGTGTCAGAGACTGCGAAGGTGCTGGCCACGACGGGATCCCACTCGAGCGTCACCTCCGCGCCCGGGCCCCCGATGCGCAGACTGGCCACGTCCGTGGGCGAAGCCAATTGGACCGTGTAGGTGCCCGGCGCGTCGATGCAGACCACATCGCCCGGTGCGGGCACGCCGGCGGGCGTCCAGCGTCCCGCGTCGAGCCACAGGCCGCCGATGCCGGACGTCCAGGTGCGGGTACAGGCGCTGCTGGGGATCGCCACGGCAGCCGCCTGAAGCGCCGGCGGGGCCGGTGCGGCGGCCGCGGGGTGGGTGGGACTATCGTGACAGGCTCCCACGGCCGATGCGACCGACAGGAGCGCGAGGATACGAAGCCGCGGCATGATGCATTCCCCCGTTGGAATGGCGTTGCGCGCGGCCACTCGACCGCGGCACACCGGCCACGGCGACGAGGAAGGGAGGATCTGGACATCACCCGCAGCGGTGATCGACGAGCGGGGAGAGCGGGGCCGGCGGGAGGAGAGGGTGTGAGTGGACGAGAACCCGCGGGCCCGCGGGATGAAACCCCCTTGGAGCCTGGGACCTACGGATCCGTCCCGTGCGACGCGTAGTACCCGGCGATCCGCTCGTGGAAGCCAGCGCGTGTGTAGACGTCGGGTCGGCCCGTGTCGATGACGTCCGCGAGGACGGCGGCAACCTCCTCGGCACTCTGCGACTCGGGAAAGGAGCGGGAGTCGGGTCCGCCGTGCAGCGCACTGTTGCCGAAGTCGGTGCGTACCACGCCCGGGGAGAGCAGCGAGATGCGGATGCCGGGATGCGACTCGGCCAGCTCGGCCCGGAACGTGGCCGTCAGCGCGTTCAGGAAGTGCTTGGCCCCGCAGTAGGCGGAGCGGATGGTGGCGAACGGCACGCGTCCCAGGAGCGAGGACACGTTGATCAGGTGGCCCTGGCCCCGCTCCTTGAAGTGCGGGAGCACCTCCTGCATGCCGTACAGCGCGCTCAGCACGTTGGCGCGCATCATGGCGTCGATGTCGTCGTCCGTGAGCTCCGAGGGCAACCGGGAGATCCCCCGACCGGCATTGTTCACCCAGACGTCGACGCGACCGAAGCGCTCGAGCGTCGCGTCCACGGCCCGCCGCACCTCGGCGCGGACCTCCATGTCGGCGCTGACCGGGAAGACGGTGCCTCCGGCCTCCCGCGCGACCTCCTCCAGCTTCTCGGCCCGGCGGGCCACCGGCACCACGGCATCCCCGCGGGCGGCGAGGAGCTGGACTGCGGCCGCGCCGATCCCGGCGCTGCCACCCGTTATGACGACGACCCGGGGGTCCATGGACCTCCCTCCCCTGCATGGGATATGGGCGCTGCTGGATTCGAACCAGCGACCCCCTGCTTGTAAGGCAGGTGCTCTGGACCAGCTGAGCTAAGCGCCCGGCACTTGTGCCTGCCTGAAGATAGGGTGTGGCGGGGGAGTCGAGCCAGCGCACCCACTGGGCCGAGGGAGGTCAGACCTACGCGACGGTGGCGCGCAGCGCACCCACCTCGGACCGGTGGAACAGGAGGGCAATCGACCCCGTGGCTCCCGGAAACGTGATCGCCCAGGCGGAGGCCGGCCAGATGAGGACGTTCAGATAGAGCTGCCCCACCAGGAACGGCAGGAGCAGCCCGTTCGCGATCAAGAACCAGCGCGCGATGCGCTCAGCTCCGTGGGTGGCGAACACGGGTGCCGCGAACAGCGTCGCCAGACTCATGAAGCTGTATCCCAAGAGGTCCACGGAGTACAAGAACGAGTCGAAGGGGACGAACAGGAACACCTCGATGCCCGCGGTACGCGCTTCGGCGATGCGAGGCCCCACGAACGTCAGCTGAACGAAGTAGGTCATGCTGATCAGGACCGCGTAGACGGTCCCGAAGGCGAGCGCCGCCTGGCTCCAGACCTTCTTCTCGCGCGGTGCAGCCTGGTGGACGCTGACGAGCAACACGAGGAACGAGCTACCGAGCAGGAGGGAGGGAGTGAGCAGGACGGCGATCCCGAGGGTGGTGCTCGAACTCGCCGGCCCACCGTCGGAGCCGAGCCAGCCGAGCCACTCCGCGAGTTGCGCCACGACATACGTCAGGCTGAATACCGTGGCCAGGATCGCGGACCAGAACCCCACGGCACGATTGGCGGTTGTCACGTACATCGCCCGCGCTCCCCGTTGCGACCCCGATTCGACCTGCGTTTTCTAGGGCCACGGACAGTCTAGCCAGAGCGCCGTGATTCGGTCTGTCGGGGAGGACCCGCCCCACGCCGTCGGCACCCGCCGGTCCCGGGCGTGGCGGCCGCACCCGCGCTACGGCGTTCGCACTGCCAACACCCTTCCCGGCCCCTCCACCAGCAGATCCCGAACGGCCTGGGCCGGCAGGATCTCCTCCAACGCAGCCAGGATCTCCTCCGGCATATGCGGCCGGAACTCCCCGTGGTGATCCGTGGCCACCAGATCGGCGATCCCCTCCCGGCACAGCGTCGTACCGAGGTCCTGAGCACCGCGACCGTGGTGTCCGAGCAGGCTTCCTCCGTTGACCTGCAACGACGCCCCCAGCCCGCGCCACTCCTCCATGGCAGCCAACGGGTCCGTATCCCCATAGGCGTAGCGCTCCGGGTGCGCGAGGATCACGCGACGACCGTCCGCCCGACCGGCCGCGACGACCGCCGCTCCGTCGAAGCCGGGCCGGAACCCGAGTTCCACGAGTACGGTCTGGCCACCGTCCACCCCCACGCCTTCGATCTGGAGCGCACGGCGGAGGTCCTCGGGTCCGGGGGCCAGGATCTCCTGGCCCAGGTGCAGGCGGGGAAAGCCGTCCTTCTCGCCTACGGCGCCCTGGACGCAGGTGAATCGCTCGCGGTGGAGGGCGACGTCCGCAGCGAGCTGCTCCGGCGACCGGGTGGCCGCCAACAGGTGGGGCGTGAAGCACACGGCCGCGACCCCCTGGGCGCAGAACATCTGCAGGTGACGAAGGGTCTCGTCGAGCGACCGGGAGCCGTCGTCGACGTCGGGGAGCAGATGGTTGTGGAGATCGCAGGCGAGGGCCAGGAGGCCTCCGGGGCCGAAGGGATCAGGGCGGAAATGGCCGACCGGCGGAGCGGCGAGCCCCCGTCCGTACCGCCGGAAGCATCCCGCGTGCCGCTCAGCGAGGATCGCCCACCACGAGGGAGATGAACACCACGACCACGCCCAGCACCCACGGAGCGAGGCCGACGAGCAGCCCGTGACGGAGGTCCTTTCCCATCCAGGCCAGCCAGGCACCATAGCCGCCCAGCCCCAGGCCCAGGAGCGCCGCAAGAACCGTGGTGGGCGTCCCGTACTTGCTCGTCTGCAGGATCCCCAGGACGTTGAGCGCGGCCCGGACCCCGAACCAGAGGTTCAGCGCCGCAACCAGGGACACGAGGATTCGCATGCGATGCGTCCTTCGGAGCAAGGGCCCGACCGGCAGCCAGGACGCTCGCGCCGAGCCCGCGCCCGCGCAATCCAGGACCGGCACCCTCCGGTCGGCTGCACCACCGCCTGCGGGTACAGGTAGAGGGGCCCCGGACGCCGGCCACCTCCGACGCTCGTCCGCGAGCCGCCCGTGACCTCACCCCCGATTGCGCGCGTGCTTGTGGAGGCCTGCGTCACATCCGCCGCCGAGGCGGCCGCCTGCTTTGCCGCAGGAGCCTCACGGGTCGAGCTCTGCCGTCGGCTCGACGTCGGTGGGCTCACGCCGGACGGCGCGGACGTCCGCGAGGCGCGCGCCCTCGCGGGCGGCCCCGTCTTCGCGATGGCCCGCTCGCGCGAGGGGTCGTTCCGCGTTGCACCGGCAGAGCTCGCGGCCCTCATCGAGACCGTATCCACGCTGACACGGGCGGGCGCCAATGGGATCGTCGTCGGCGTGCTCGACGCACGCGGGCGGGTGGACGCGGCCGCGCTACGCGACCTGGTTGCCGCCGCCGACGGCCGGCCGGTCACCTTCCATCGCGCGTTCGACGAGTTGGACGATCCCCTCACCGGCCTGGAGACGCTGCTCCGATGCGGTGTGCACCGCGTGCTCACGTCCGGCGGGGCGAGCCAGGCGTGGGAGGGGCGCTCCATGCTGCGGGCGCTGGTGTCCGTTGCCGGTGGCTCGCTCACCGTGCTCGCCGGAGGGCGCGTCCGCGCCGATCACGTGGCACGTCTCATCGAGGAAACCGGCGTCACGGAGGTGCACGCGCGAGCGAGCGCGGTGCCGGGCCTCGTGGGAGCACTCGGGCGCGAGCGGCGGACCTGACGCACAGACGGCGGCGCCGGGCGAGTACCCGTCAGTCCCACTGGATGCGCACCGACATCCCCGGGCGCGCCCCGTCGAGCAACGGCGCCACCTCCGCACGCAGTCGCTGGGTACGCACCCGCTGATTGTCACGATGCGCGAGGTGCATCGCGTCGAGGATCGCCCAGGCCGTACCGCCGATCACGAGTACGCTCCCCAGCGCGCAAGCGCCTTCGCAGCTCCGTCCGCCCTCGCCGAGGATGAACTGGTCGGCGTGCATCACCAGACCGAACCCCACGAGCCTCGTCAGGCCCGACGGGATGCCTCGCCGCCAGTGCCCGGCGTAGCTGTATCCGAGTGTCGGCACGTACAGCTCGAGCAGCGGGATGAGGAGCAGGCTCTTCTCGCTGGGCCTCTCGGCGGATTGTGCTCCGGACGAGTCCGCTACGACGGGCTCCTGTCCGTCCAGGGTCACAGGGCTCGCGAGCACGGCGCATACGAACAGGAGGATCCACACCCTCCCAGGCCGGACACCCGTGGACCCGCTGGGCGCGCCATCACGCCACCGACCGACCGGTCTCCCGACCGGCCCCGTGGGGCCACCCGTACGCCTCCGCCATCCGTTGCCGATGTGCATGCAGCTCCTCCTTCCATCTGGCTGTTCCCCACCCCATCTCCTCCTGGATCCACGGGCGCAACGCCGCCGCGGCCGCGGTACCGCCGTCGGCGGTGCACAGTGCCAGCCGCGTGCGCCGCAGGAGCAGGTCCGACAGCGAGCGCGGCGCCTCGGCACGGATGATCCATCGCACCTCGGCGACGCAGACGTGCGACACCACGGCGTGGTGCTCGTCGCGTGGTCGAGCCGCCATCCACTCGACCCCCTCCGCGCCATGCCGCCCGAGAAGGCGGCGCGCGGTGCCGCTCGCGAACGGGAGACCCATCCACGGCGGCGGCACCGCATCGAGCGTCGGTGCCGGAGCGGGATGCACCCGTCCCGGCCGCAGACGCGGCCAGATCCGGCCGAGAACGTCGCGGGCCACGTGCGCGAACGTGGTCAGCTTCCCACCCGCCACGGTGAACAGCCCGCGCTCCTCGAGGACGCGATGGTCCCGGGAGCCATGGAGACCCGCCGCCGCGGGGCCCGCACACAGACCGCGCACACCGGAGAAGGTGCACAGCACGTCGTCCGGGCCCAGGCACCGGGCCGGAGCCAGCCCCCGCGCCCAGGCCAACAGGTGATCCGCCTCGGCCCGGGTGATCCGGGGCTCGCGGTCCAGCGCCTCCGGCTGCGGCTCGGACGTGGACCCTACCAGCGTGACGCCCAACCACGGTACGGCGTAGACGGGTCGGGCCGTGTGGGGGTCGATGGTCGCGACCGCGTGACGCAGCGGGAGTCGATGGCGCGGCAGGACGAGATGACTGCCGCGCACGTGCGTGAGCACCGCATCCAGCCCCAGCCCCGCGCGCACCCGATCGGCCCCCACGCCGGCGGCATTGACGACCACTCGCGCCGGCTGGACCCACGCACGACCGGCGGCCCGGTCGTGCAGACGCATCCCGGCCACGAGCCCGTCGGAGGAGCGCACCAGGTGCCGAGCTTCCACCCCGTTCAGGCATGTGGCCCCCGCCCCGCGCGCTTCGCGCAGGACGCGCAGGACCAGGGCGGCGTCATCCGTCACCGCATCGCGGTACCGGAAGGGGGCGGCGTCGGGACGGGCCTCGTCGGCCCGGGGGTCGGGGACGTCGCACGGGTCGACGCCGCCCCACCATCCGTACGCCCGCATCAGGAGCCCCACCGCCCACGGGGGATAGGGCCCGGTCTGGTCGCGCGGGATCGCGAAGGCGAGGCCGTGCACGAGACCGGAGCCGGCCTCCAGCAAGGCGTTGCGCTCGGCACACGCGCGCCGTGCCGTGCCCACCTGCCCTCGGGCGAGATAGTGCAACCCGCCATGGACCAATTTCGACGAGCGGCTGGACGTTCCGGATGCGAAGTCCGCGCGCTCCACCAGCAGCACCGACAGACCGGCGTGCGCAGCGACACGCGCGACGCCCGCGCCCATGATCCCGCCGCCCACCACGAGCACGTCGACGGTCCGCACGCCTCCCCGCTCAGCCACACGCCCTCTGCGCCGGAGCGCGGTGCGCCGGCCACGCCGCGAGGTGCGCGACGAGCGTGTCCAACCGGGAGCGTGACGCCCCGAGGGGAGCCGGCAGGAAGAGGATCTCCCCCATGCACCGGGACACGTTCGGAGTGCGCACGTGGCCGAAGCCCGGAGGCGACGGAACCGGCGCGAGGCTCGTGGCCCCGCGCGTGGCGTCGAACCCGTCGCGCCACAGCGCGCGCATCCGCACCTCCGGCTCGGGCACGCAGACCGGCACCAGCCAGTGCGTGTGGTCGGACGCGGAGCGACCTGGGACAGAGAGATGGGGGATGCGCTGCAGCAATGCGGAGGCGGCGTCGGCTCGCCGGCGGAGGCGCGCTGGATCGAACCGCTCGAACCGGTGCGCCATCAGGGCCAGGAGAGCTCCGGACGGACGGCGGCGGATCCGCTCGAAGAATCCGGCCCCGGGAAATCCACGCAGCGAGTTGCTGAGGCGGGCGTCGTGGTTCCATCCCAGGAGACCCGCCAGGCCCACCACGCTCCCGTAGCAGGCCGGTGTGAGGAGGGCCTGCACGCCTGCCGCGCGCAAAGCCCGGACGCGGACCTCACGATCGGGTTGCAGCGGCCACGCGTGCTGGATCCGCCGCATCCGCTCCCGCAGGTCCGGGGAGCGCACCACCAGCACCGCCCCGCCCAGGCACGTGTGGGTCTTGATGAGCCCGAAGCTCATCATGACCACGTCGCTCCGAGGATCTCCTGTCGTGTCGAGGCCGGTGAAGCTCTGGGCACAGTCCTCGACCAGGAGGAGACCGCGCGCCGTGCAGAACTCCCGCACGCGTCCCAGTGGCATGCGGCTTCCGAACAGATGCGCGACCACGAGCACCCGGGCGCGAGGTCCGGTCGCGCGCTGGAGCGCCTCCGGGTCGAGGGCCAGCCGATCCATGTCCAGATCCACCGGCACGGGCACCAGGCCATGGGCTGTGACGATGCGCGCCATGTCCCGGATCGTCAGCGCAGAGAGCAGCACCTCGCTTCCGCGAGGGAGCGCCAACGCGTGCAGCAGAAGATCGAAGCCGCTGCGCACCGACAGCGTCACGAGCGTGCGCGGCGGATCGGGCAGGTGCGTGCGCAGGCGTCGCGCGAGCTCGGGGCGCGGTCCTGGCCGCGGACCGACCGCGACGGCGTGCGCGAGATCGCTCCAGCCGATGTCCAGGCGGCCACGCGGCATCACGACGCGCGGTCCCGCGCGAGCGCCCCGGCTGCGTCCTCGCCGTAGAAGCCGCGATAGCGCTCTGGCAGCAACCCGGCAACGGCGACCATGCAGCGGTCCGTCTCCCTGCGGCGGAAGGCCTTCCCGCTGAGGCCCGAGGGCGAAGCATCGAAGGACAATGGCGCCCCGAAGGTGATCCGGACCTGCGGGCGCCACAGCGCACGCCAGGATCGGTGCAGCTGTTCGGCACCGGTCACGGCGACCGGCAGGATGGGGGCGCCCGAGCGCTCCACCAGGAATGCCAGGCCGGTGTGGGCGCGCCGGAGCCCGCCCGTGGGGCTACGTCCGCCTTCGGGCGCCAGCCCCACCATGCAGCCCCTCGCCAGCGCCCCCACCGCTCGCTCCAGCGTCGCGCGGTCGCGGCCTCCGCGTCGAAGCCAGAGACCGCCGGCGGCGTCGACAAAGCGGCTCAGCGGATGATCCCTGCGGTCCGCGGCAACCAACGCGACCACGTCGGTCCGCGGAAGCGCGGCGAAGATCAGCGGAAGATCGAAGTTGCTCACGTGATTGAAGATCAGAAGACAGGCGCCCCGGGTGGGGACGTGTTGGCGCCCCCGGACGTCGAGCCTGCACAGGCTACGCGCCACCGCGCGCGCCAGCAGGTGGACACCGCGGGCACCGAGCCCGGCGCGGGAGCCCCGGGAAAGAGGTGGAGGAGTGCGCATGCAACGGCTCCGGACGGGGGGTGCTCTGACCCCGGTACGGGAAACCCGCGGGACGTGGTCCAGCCGGAGCGCGGTTCCCGTATCTCGGATGTGCCCCGTGCCCGGTCCACGCGCCCCTGCTTCGGAGGCGGGAAGGCCGGTGCCCCCATCCACTCCACCCGGAGACCACCGATGGAAGGACCGCGAAGCCTGAGACCGCTGCTCTGGGCGAGCCTGCTTCTGATGTGCGCAACTCCAGCCGCCGGACAGACGCTGCAACGGGGTCGTTGGGTGAGGATCGGGGACGGGCCCGACAGCTCGCGCGGTCGGGTCGTGTACGCGAGTCCCGATTCGCTGGTCCTCCGCACGCCGGAGGGCCAGCTACGGACGGTGGACCCGGCCGCCGAAGGACCGCTCTACATCAAGGAGAGCCGCAGGGCCGCCGCCACGCTCGCCGTCCTCGTGGGCGGCGTGGGAGGGGGCGTCCTCGGCCACTCGATGGCGGGCACCAGCGAGCAGCCCGACTGCGGCTTTCTCGCCTTCCCGGACTGTACCCGCACCCGTGAGGTGAAGGACCTCGGACCCGCGCTGGGGGGCGCCTTGCTCGGCGCGAGCCTGGGGCTGCTGCTCAGCCAGATCGGGACCCGCTGGATCGAAGTCGACGGTACGAGCGCGCTGAGTCTGGGCCCGGTGCCAGGCGGCGGAGTGAGGGCGGTCCTCACCGTGCCCGCACCCTGAGGACACGCTGGCGGGTGCGCATCGTCGATGCCGCGGGCCTCCGTCCCCGCCACCACCCCCACACCCCCGGATCGTGTCGGAGCAGATCCGGGCGGAAGGCGGAGGGAGAGGAGAACACGGCGCCCAGCTCGGCCGCGGCCTGGGGATCCCGCAACCGTGCCAGCACCAGCGCGCGCCGGATCTGCGCCTCGGATCCGTGCAGCGCGTCGAACCCCACCGGGGTGGCCGCTACGGCCCCATCTGCTGCGCGGAGGCGCACACGGCCGTCTGCCGCCCCAGGACCGTGAGGGCAGCATACCCGCTCAAGCGGTCGCTGATCTCCTCGGACAGACCCTCCGCAACGTAGGCCTCCTCGACCTCCGCCAGGATGTCCGTGGCGCGCTCCCAGCGTTCGGCGTACAAGCGGTCTCCGGGGGTTCGGCCGCACCGTAGGCGACCGGGAAACCGGGACCAATCGAGCCTGAGCCCGCGGCGGCCCCGGGCTACTCCGCCTGCAGGACCGCCTTCGGGTCCACGCGCGCGGCCCGGAGCGCCGGCATCAACGTCGCCAGCAGGGCGACGGTCAGGAGCAGCGCCGCCGCGCCCCCGAGCGTCCACGGATCGGTGGGGCTGACCCCGAAGAGCAGGGCGTCCAGCGAGCGCGTGAAGGCGACGGCTCCCACCAGCCCCACCGCCACACCGATGCCGGCGAGACGCAGCGATTGGCCCACGATCAAGCGTACGACCTGCCCGGGCAGCGCCCCCAGGGCCAGGCGGACCCCCATCTCGGCCTGCCGTTGCGCCACCAGGTAGGCGAGCACCCCGTAGATGCCGACCGCGGACAGCAGGAGCGCCATCATTCCGGCCACGCCGAGCAGCACCAGGGTGAAGGAGGCCCGCGCCATGACGGGCGAACGCGCGATGGCGGCCGTCAGGGCCCGCGGCTCCACGACGGGCACCTCGGGATCGAGTGCCGTGACCACGTCGCGGAAGGACGGGAAGAGGGGCGCCGCATCCCCGCCCTCCGTGCGGACCACGATGCGCATGGTGCGCGGCGGCACCCAGAGCGGCGCGCCTTCGATGGGCATCAGCGGGAAGTACACCGCTTCCAGAGGAGGGCGGTCGAGTCCGTCCGCGCGCACGTTGCCGGCGACTCCGGCCACCCGGTAGAACGGCTCCTCCCAGCCGTTGCCGCGCACGCCCCTCCCGATGGGGTCCTGACCCGGCCACACCCGTGCGGCGAACGCCTCGGTGACGACCACGCGACCCGCTTCGCCGTCCAGATCACTCCACGAGGGAGCGCTCCCCCGCACCGGGATGCCGAGTGTCTCGAAGTAGCCGGGCGCCACCTGCAACACGGGGAGACACGGCGGCTGCTCGTCGGCGTTGGGGGGCTGGTCGTCGAAGAAGAGCGCGGCGCAGTGGCTCGCGTCGTTGGTCTCCACCAGCGGCAGCAGCTCGGTCGCGCCGGCCACCGAGACGCCGGGCAATGACTCCAACCCGGACAGCAGTTCACGCTGGAAGGCCGCCACGTCCGCATAGTCCGGATAGCGGCCCGCGGGCAACGGCACGGTGAAGACGGCGACGCCATCGGGCTCGAACCCCGGATCCACCGCACGCAGGTGGATGAAGCTCTGGAGCATCAGACCGGCTCCGGCCAGCAGCACGAGCGCGAGCGCGACCTGCGCGCCCACCAGGCCCTGTCGGAGACGGTGGCGTACGGGGGACAGGACCCGGCGGGTGCCCTCGGCGAGGTCGTGCGGGTCCGTCATCCGGAACGCCACGGGAAGCACGCCCAGGAGGACGCCACCCACGATGGTGAGCGCCACAGTGAAGGCGATGCTGACGGCGTCCAGATGCACCTCTCCCAACCGCGGCAACTCGGCGGGCGCCAGACGGACGAGCACATGCACGCCGGCCCAGGTCAGTCCGAGCGCCGGGCCCGCCGCAGCGAGGGCCAGCAACACGCTCTCCGTCACGTGCAGTCCGGCGAGCCTGCGCGCGTTGGCCCCCAGCGCCGCTCGGATGGCCAACTCGCGCCGGCGGCCCTCGGCGCGCACGAGGTACAGATTCCCCACGTTGGCCACGGTGATGGCGAGGAGCAGCAGCACGGAGCCGAACAACGTCCACAAGGTGCGGTGCGTGTCACCGAGCACATGCGCCTTGAGCGGGACGGCGCGTGTGGCGAAACCGCTCTCGCGCATGAAGCGCTCGGAATAGGCGGACGGGAAGCGTCTCGTGAACGTCGCGGTGATCTCCCCCAGCTCGCGCTCGGCGTCCTCCGCGGTCCGTCCCGTCGCGAGCCTGCCGACCACGGAGAGCCAATGGGCGTTCACGGGCCGGGCAGCCGGATCCAGGCGCAGCGCCGTCCACACGTCCGGGACCTGTTCGGGGAGCGAGATCCCTTCCTCCAGCACGCCCACCACTTCGGCGGTGACGCTGCCGAGCCGGAGCGTGGTGCCGACCACGGCGGCGTCACCCCCGAACTCACGCTGCCAGAAGCCATGCGACAGCACCGCCACGCGGGCAGCGCCGGGGACATCGTCCTCCTGCAGGAAGAGGCGACCGACCGCCGGGCGCGCAGCGAACACGTCGAACAGGGTGTGCGACACGGACGCCAGCTCCACCACCCGGGGCGCGCCCTCTCCCAGCCAGGTGATCTCCTGGGTGGAGAACGCGGCGACACCCGAGAGCGTGCGCGCATCATCGACGAACGCGAAGTAGCCGGCCTGGGAGACCCCCCAGCGGGCATCGGCGCCCACGTACGGCACCGCGCTCTCGACCCACACCAGCTCGTCCGCATCCGGGTAAGGGAGCGGACGCAGAACCACCCGATCGACGACGGTGAAGACCGCGGAGGTCGCTCCGACCCCAAGGGCCAGGATCGCAACCACGGAGAAGGCGAGGAGAGGCCGGCGCAGGAGGCTGCGCGCCGCCAGGCGCGCACCCGCGGAGACGTCGGCCATCCGCTCGCTCCAGGCGGCCTTCCGGTGGCGGGCGCGATCCACGTTCCGTGTTGCGGCACGGACGCGTTCCACGTCCCCGAAGCGCGCGAGCGCTTCCGCGCGGGCCTCGGCGTCGCTCATCCCGCGTGCGCGATTGTCCCGGATGCGCATCTCGATGTGGTGCGCGATCTCCTCGTCGACGTCGCTGTCCACGCGCCGCGCCTCGAGGGTCTCGTCCAGGTCCCGCCGCCGTTCCGTCATCGTCCCCCTCCCTCCCGGTCCTCCACTCCGCGGCCGCCCGTCCGCACGGCCGAGGGCGTCCACGCGCGCACCGTCTGCGCACGCCTCAGCCGCGATCGCCCTCCAGCACCATGGCGATCGTCGACACGAAGCGCGCCCACTGCCGCGTCTCCTCCGCGAGGCGCCTCCGCCCGGCCGGAGTCAGCGTGTAGTACTTGGCGCGGCGGTTGTTCTCACTCGTGCCCCACTCGGCGCGCACCCAGCCCCGTCCGACCATGCGGTGGAGCGCCGGATACAGGGACCCCTCCTCCACGCCGAGCGCATCGCCGGTCTGCTCCTCGAGCGCGCGGGCGATGCCGTACCCGTGGCACGGGCCCCAGCTCAGCGCCTTCAGGATCAGCATGTCCAGCGTGCCCTGCAGCAGCGCAACCCGCCGCGCTCCCTCCCCACGCGCCATCGTTTCTCCCTTCCCTAGATGCTTGAGGGGAAGCGTACGGCGGCGGCAGTTCGTTGTCAACGAACGAGCTTCAGCGGCTCGGGGAGAGCTCCGAGACGAGGTCCAGATCGGGGAGCATCACGATCTCGATGCGGCGGTTGGCGCGTCGGCCGTCCGCGGTCTCGTTGGAGGCCACGGGTTGGTGCTCCCCGAACCCGGCTGCGGACAGGTGTGCGGGGGCGACGCCCTGCTCCGTGAGCAGGCGCACCACCGTCAGGGCCCGAGCGGCGCTCAGCTCCCAGTTGGAGGGGAATCGCGCCGTGGAGATCGGCACGTCGTCCGTGTGCCCTTCGACCTGGAAGCGTCGATCCGGCAGGGCCGCGAGGGCCTGGCCCACCGGGATCACCGTGGCGGTCCCCTCGCGATTCAAGGAAGCGCTCCCCGACGTGAACAGCACGTCCTGCGGGAGCAGGATGACCAGACGCCCGCGGTCGATCCGGACCGAGAGCTGGCCCCCGTCGATCAGCGACCGGAAGCGCGCCAGGATCTCCTCGTAGATGCGGTTCCGCTCGCGTACCTCCGCCTCGACGGCCGCGAGCGCGTCCAGACGGCGCTGCAGACCCTCCACCTCCTGCCCCCGATCCTGCAGGCGCTCCTGCAGACGCAGGCGCTCGGACTCCGTGGACGATGCCGTCCGGCTCAGCCGGCTCAGCTCCCGCTCACGAGCGGCGAGCGAATCGCGGAGCGTCTCCTGCCGTAGTCGCAGGTCGGCGATCTCCGCCTGCAACCGCCTGCGCTCCTGCTGCGCACCCTGCTCCGCGCTGGTCAGGCGCGCCTGTGTCTCCGACAACTCGGCGAGGGCGGCACGGTGCGTACCCCGGGTCACGCATCCGGAGGAGAGGACAGCGGACACGACGACGGTGCCCAGCAGGCAGTGGCGCATCCACGCTCGATCGGAGGAAGGGGTCGAGGCCCGCAACCGAGCGAGCCACAGCCAGAGTGCGCGACCGCGGGGCCTCCCGCAAGCGCGGCGCGAGTGCGCCCGCGGCCTGCGCCGGCCCGGGTCAAGGGGCCGGCGCATCCTTCGGACTGCACCTCGATTGTGCGGTGGTTCAAGGCGGGGCGTCAGCGCCCCGCCTGCGCCTCCGACGAACGTCGTTCGTTCTCCACGCCCGCAGCCGTCCGGATCTGTCCGATCAGCTCGTGGAGGCGCGTCTCGATGGCCTGCATCTCGCGCTCGGCCTGGAGCGCCAGGTGGCCTCCACGCCGGGCGTCGACGCCCAACCAGTTGAGACGGCGCACCTCCTCCAGGAACACCTGGGTGAGCGTCCGCAACCGCCTGAAGCGGCGCACGCGCTCCCACGCGTCCCGGCGGGCGCTGGTCTGGGCCGGCTCCAGGTTGGAGGCCAACCAGATCAGGGGGGCCAGGGCCATGAACCCCAGCACCGTTCGCAGGAAGGGGTGGAGCGGAAGTGCCAGGGCGCACACTTCCGCACAGACCACGGCCCACAGGACGAGCCGGGGTGAAACGGGATGGGGGGTGGCGGCATGGGTGAACCGCACCGCCTTCTCGGCGGCAGGCTCGCTGATTCTGCTCATCTGTCCTCGCGCTCGAAATGGGGCAGAGATGCACCACCTCGGGGGACTACAGGGCGCAAGCTCCGCGCCATGTCGCAGGGCTGCCGCCTCGTCGGGCCACAATGGCGCAACGGCGCCGATCTGTCCTCACCGGTTCAGCCAGTACGCGACCTTCACGAGGAACGTATTATCGGGATGCAGGTCGAAGAGGCCATTGAAGTCCCGCCGCCAGGGCTGGCGGGGCTCGTCTTCGAGGTAGGCCTCCCGGCCGTGCGCCCAGACGAGGAAGAGGGTCGAGCCCGGGCTGTACTCCCAGCGCAGCACGGCGTTGGTGCGCAGCTGCCGGAAGGAGAAGCTGAGCGCTTCGTCCGCCGGCGGTGCGTACGGCCGGAAGCGATCGTCGTAGTCGTCCGCGCCCGGTGTGGCGCTCACCTCACGCACGTCGGAGTAGGTGCCCGAGCTGGCGAACGGCTCCCCGTAGAACTCGAATGTGAGATCCGGCGTGGCCGTGTAGTTCAGGCGCACGTTCATCGAGACCGTACGCTGGTCCAGGTGAGCGAACGTATGGTGGGTGACACCGGTGCCGTCCGTGAAGTTGCCATACCACTGCGCGTCGCGGTCGACGTGGTTGACGTTCACACCCAGGTTGGCGCGCAGCCGGGTGGAGACGTTCATGTTGAGGTACGGGCTCAGGCTGGTGCGCCGCGTCCGACCCTCGTCGGCGAAGTCCAGGTTGACCCACATCCCGGGAACGACCATCCGTCGGCTGTCTCCGTTGACACCGAACCAGGGGAAGATCCCCCCGCTCTGCCGCAGCGCGGGGCCGCCCCGGGTGCAGCGGTCGCACCAGGTCTCCCCGAGTCGACCGAACGTCGCCCCCGCATGCACGTCCCAGTTGTTGTGGAGACCCATGTGGCCGTTCACGTTGAGGGCGTTCTCGAGCCGGAGGCCGGACGTGCTCCAGTGCTCCCAGTGGTTGGCATTGAGTTGCGCCCAGCGGTACAGCCGGGTGGGGCTGCGGAACGACAGCGCGGCCCACGTGCTCCAGTCGAGGATATCGGCACGTCGCAAGAACCCCAGATCGTTCGGCTCGAAGCCCGCGGATTGCCGGACCAGGCTGGTCTCGAAGCGCGTGATCCCGCCTCCGTACTTGCCCACCTTCAACTGTAGCGCGGTGCCCGACAGGGAGGTCCGCGCGGAGTCGAGGGCGAGGTCGTCCCCGGGCTGCTGGTAGTAGTGCACCGAGCTGCGCTGCGTACGCGTGATGGCCTCTTCGCTACCCGCGACGTGCGAGGCGGCGAAGGAGCCGGCCACTTCGTAGTTGCGATCTCCGAACCGGTTGCGGAAGCTGAGGCCGCTGACCCAGGCACTCTCGTGCATCCAGGCACGGGTGTTCTCGTCCAGGCCGCGGTGCACGGCCGTCCCGATCCAGCCGATCCCGGCGTCCCCGTTGCGGAAGTCCTGCTGGACGCGCAGGACCGTGTGGTTCGTGCGCGGCTCCACGGCCCGCCCCTGGGTCCCCTCCACCTGTTGCGTGAAGGCGTCCAGGACCCCGAACGACAGGCCACCCCGCGTGCGTCCCGTCAGCTTGACGGCGGCCGCGATGGGGGTGGACGTGGGCGTGCGGGCATCCCCGTACTCGGAGGCCAGGGACGGGCTACGGCCGATCCGCCTCGAGTAGAACAGACCTTCGTTCGTCTGACAGTCGACGACGATGTAGCAGTTCAGGGCGAACTGGTAGAGCCCCGTGCCTTCCACGAAGAACGGCCGCCGCTCCGACTGGAAGACCTCGAACGCCGTCAGATTGAGCACCGCGGGATCGGCTTCCACCTGGCCGAAGTCCGGGTTCACCGTGGCATCGAGGATGATGTTGGGTGTCAGACCGACCTTGAGATCCCCTCCCACGGAGATCTCCTGGGCGCGCTCGAACCCACCCCCGCCCAGGGGCCGCGACACGTTGCGCGTGAGGGCATATGGGGTCAGCTCGGCCCGGCGTACCGAGCCCAGGTTCTCCAGGCCCTCCAGGTAGCCGAGCTGGGAGACCAGGCCGCTCACATTCTGAGAGTAGAGCGGCCAGCTCACCGACTCGTTGTAGCGTTCGATCTGGCGTCGGATCCCGAACCCGAACGTATGCTCGTCGGCGTCGGCGAAACGGAGCTGGGAGAGGGGAATGCGGAACTCGGCGGTCCAGCCGAGCGAATCGACCTGCGGGACCGCGTCCCAGATCCCGTTCCAGGAGACGTCCTCGTTGCCGTCGTTGAAGATCGAGTAGTCCCGCTTCACGCCGTCGGGATTCACGTGGAAGGAGAAGCCGGTGCGTCGATCGTTGTAGGAGTCGATGTACAGCGTGATCTGGTCCGACGGCCCACGCACGTCCCGACGCGTGAGCGCGCGCATGATGCTATCGGGATGCGCATCGAAGGCGCGCACGAACACGTACAGATTGTCGTCGTCGTACGCGACCCGGAACTCGGTCCGCAACGAGGGATCGGCGTCCGGTGCGGGATTGAACTGCCGGAAGTCGCTGCGCGCCTCCGTGTCGCGCCAGACGGCGTCGGTATCGAGGCCGTCGATCCGGGGCGGCTCCAGGGCCCGACGGGCGGAGGTCACGGTGGTGCTCCGGGTCACCCGTCCGGAGTCGGGTCGGTCCCCGTCCACCGCCTGGGCCGCAGTTGGATCCGCGACGCCCAGGAGGAGCCCTGCGGCCAGCAGGCCACTCCATGCCACCGTAGACGCACGCGCTCGTCCTCCCATCCCGTCCCCCTGCCCCATGGGCCCGCTGTTGTCCACCTACGGTTGGATGGCGGGAAGACCTGAAGGGTTTCGACCACGCTCCGGCCGTTCCTCCGCCCCGTGATCCCGCCGGGCGGGCAGGAGCCGCCTCCGACCCCGCCTCCTAAGTGCTCAAAAATAAGCACATGGTGGATTTTGACCACAACAGGGCCGCTCGTCAAGGTGGTGAGCGGTTCCTTCTTCCTCCCTCCGCTGCGTGCGGGATTGATCGGTTCGAACAGATCAATCCGGCGCGGAGGGGCGCGACAGTACCCGGACAGCGAGGCCGGAAAGGGGGGAGCAGGCGCCGCGGTGGATCGGAGAGCCGGGTCGGATGCCGAACCGAGCCCGGCGGATCAGCCGTCGGGAGCCAGGATCCGTCCGGGGCCGGATCAGCCGTCGAGGGCCAAGATCACACGTCCGGGGTCAGGATCACCCGTCCGGGGCCAGGATCCGCCGACCGGCGGCCAGCCCATCCGGGTTGATGCCGTGGCCCATCCCGGGATACAGGCGCAGATCGACCGCGGCGCCCATGCGGGTGAGCAGCTCGGCGGTCTCGCGCACGCGTGTGGCCGGGATGTGCGGATCCGTGTCTCCGCAGGCCAGCAGGACGGGCACAGACGACAGGGAATCGGCCGGTCCGGCCGCACCGGCCTCCGGCCCGATCACGCCGCCGGCGTATGCCAGCAGCCCCGCGAGCGGACGGGGCCGGCGCCG
Organism: Gemmatimonadota bacterium; assembly: GCA_041390125.1. Classification (NCBI taxonomy): domain Bacteria; kingdom Pseudomonadati; phylum Gemmatimonadota; species Gemmatimonadota bacterium. The sequence goes on from JAWKQN010000006.1 coordinate 174,286, forward strand.
CACCGACTCGGACGAAAGGCACGCGCCCTGGGAGAAGCCGACGAGGAACGTGCGCTCCGACGCGATCCCCTCGTCGCTGAGGTACGCCTCCAGGTCGTCGAGCATGCGGAGCGCGGAGGAGAGCCACGGTTCGTTGTGCTCCGTCGGCTCCAGGAAGCGGTGCGGATACCAGGTGTGCTGGAACGCTCCGGGCGCCACCAGCGCCGAGTCCGGCGGTGCCAGATGCTCCCCCAGGCCGAGGATGTCCTCGCTGGAGCCTCCGCGGCCGTGCACGAGCACCAGCACGCGGGCCGCGTCCCGGAGTGCGCATCCGCCCCACAGGAGGGGGCGCCCTTGATGCGGAGTCCCGGAGCCCGGCTCGCCGGGTGTGTGCGTCAGCATCAGTGGACCTCTCCCTGCGCGGGGCGTCGGAGTCGCGGACAGCGAGGAATGGCGGGAAGGAGTGGAGCTCCGGGCCAGGTGCCCTGGCGCCGGTGCGCCGCCCCGCGTAACCCTGGAGCGCCCTGCGAGTGCCCTTCCCCACCCTGGTCGTGCCCATGACGCCGGACGAGTATCACGCGATCGCGCCCCTCATCTCCGACTGGATCGCCGGGTACTGGCGGACGCTCCGCGACCTGCCCGTCCTGCCCGACATGCAGCCGGGCGATCTCGTCGATCGCCTCCCCGACGCGGGTCCTGAAGAGGGCGCCGAGGTCGCGCAGATCCTCGCCGACTTCGAACGCGACATCCTGCCCGCCGTCACGCACTGGAACCACCCGCGCTTCCATTCGTTCTTCGCGATCTCGTCGTCTCCCCCCGGTGTGCTGGCGGAGACGCTCATCGCGGGGCTGAACATGCAGCACATGCTCTGGGCGTCGGGCCCGGCCGGCACCGAGCTGGAGCAGGTCACGCTCGATTGGCTGCGTCAGTGGTTGGGGCTCACGCCGGGGTGGTTCGGGCAGATCCTGGATACGGCATCCACCTCCACGCTCCACGCCATCGCGGCCGCACGGCACCGGGCCGAGCCGGAGAGCCGGGACCGGGGCCCTTCCGGGCGGCTCACCGTCTACACCTCCGAGTACGCGCACTCGTCGGTGGACAAGGCCTGCATGATGGCCGGGATCGGGCTGGCGAACCTGCGGCGGATCCCCGTCGATGCCGACTTCCGGATGCGGCCCGACGCGCTCTCGGACCGCATCCGCGCGGACCGGGCCCAGGGCCTCGTGCCGGCGTGCGTGGTGCCGACGGTGGGGACGACCGGCGTCACCAGTGTCGACCCGGTGCGGGAGATCGTGGCGATCGCCCGGGCCGAACGCATGTGGGTGCACGTCGATGCCGCCTACGGCGGGGCCGCGGCCGTGGTGCCCGAGCTGCAGCACGTGCTCGATGGGGCGGACGACGCCGACTCGATCGTGGTCAATCCCCACAAGTGGCTCTTCTGCCCGATGGACATCAGCGTCCTCTACACGCGCGACCCCGCCACCTTCCGCGGCGCGTTCTCGCTGACGCCGTCCTATCTGGCGTACGAACAAGGCGATCGCACCGTCGACCTCATGGACTACGCGCTGCCGCTGGGGCGGCGCTTCCGATCGTTGAAGCTCTGGTTCGTGATGCGGTCGTTCGGACGGGAGGGCATCGTGCGGCGCATCCGGGAGCACGTCGAGTGGGCCGAACGCCTGACCCGCCGGATCGAGGAGGACCCCCACCTGGAGCTGGCCGCCCCCACCACGATGGGACTGGTCTGCTTCCGCCACCGCGACGGGGAGGACGCGACCCGACGGATCCTCGAGCGCATCAACCGCTCCGGGTTCGCCTTCCTGTCCCACGCCACCATCGCGGGCCAGCTCACGATCCGGTGGGCGCTGGGCACCTACCTCTGCACGTGGGAGGATCTCGACGCCGTGTGGACGCGCGTGGAGGAGGCCGCCGCCGGCTGAGGGCCGCCGCGTCAGTGGCCCGCCGCGTGTCCGTCCTTGCGCGGATCCGAGGCCGCGGCCCAGCCGCGCGCCAGCTTCATCACCAGCTGTGCACCCCCGAACGCGGGCTCGCTGTCGGAGATCTCGTGGCCCAGAGCGGCCAGCGCCCGCCGGGTGTCGGCTCCGATCGCCGGCTCCAGGGCCACGCTCCTGCCGGAGAGATGGTAGAAACGGGCGGCGTCGACGGCCGCCTGCGGCTCCATGCCGAAGTCGATGAGGTTGATCAGCAGCTGGGCATGACCCTGCGGCTGCATCGCGCCGCCCATGAGCCCGAACGCCATCCAGGGCGCCCCATCCCGGGTGACGAACCCCGGGATGATGGTGTGGAAGGGGCGTTTGCCCGGAGCCGCCCGGTTGGGGTGGCCGGGCTCGAGGGTGAAGCCACCCCCCCGGTTCTGGAGCACGATGCCCGTCCCCGGCACCACGACGCCGGAGCCGAAGTAGCCGAACACCGAGTTGATGAGGGACACCATGTTGCCGTCGCGGTCGGCCACGGCCAGGTAGATGGTCTCCGACGCCTGGGCGGCCTCGGGCGCCTCCTCCCGATCGGCGGCGGCCCGCGGCGAGATGAGCGCCCGGCGCGTGCTCAGGTAGTCCTCCGAGAGCAGGTGCCCAGGGCTGGTGTCCATCCACTCCGGGTCGGCGACGTAGAGCCGCAGGTCTTCGTACGCCAGCTTCTTGGCCTCGATCAGGTGATGTAGATACTCAGGCGAGTTGTGGCCCATCGCCGCCAGGTCGTACGGCTCGAGCAGCTCCAGCATCTGCAGCGCGGCGATCCCCTGTCCGGAGGGCGGAAGCTCCCAGACGGTGTAGCCGCGATAGTCCACCGACAGCGGCTCCACCCAGCGCACGCTGTGCGCACGCAGGTCCTCCAGGGTGAGGAAGCCACCTTCGGCCTGGAGGTGGTCCACGATCCGGCGCCCCAGCGCGCCCCCGTACAGCGCGCCCGGTCCTTCGCGCTGCAGCGCCGCGTAGGAGGCGGCCAGATCGGGATTGCGGAACCACTCGCCCGCCTCGGGCCCCCGATCCCCCTCGAAGAGGAAGGTCGCGGCGGCGCCCGGGTCGCGGGCCAGCTTGGGCACCTGGGCCCGCCACTGGGCCGCGATCACCGGCGTCACGGGGAATCCCTCCTCGGCGATGCGGCGGGCGGGCTCCAACGCCTCCGCCAACGTCAGGGTGCCGTGCCGTTCGAGCAGCGCTGCCCACCCCGACACGGCACCGGGCACCGTGACCGACCGGGGCCCGGAGCCCGGCATGCGCTCCACGCCACTGGCCAGGAGCGCGTCGGCGTCGAGGAGCGACCCGCCCTTCCCCGACGCATCCAGGCCCACCAGACGTCCCTCTCCGGCCGACCAGAACAGGGCGAACAGGTCTCCGCCCATGCCGGTCATGTGGGGCTCGACCACGCCCAGGACCGCGGCGGCCACCACGGCGGCGTCGATTGCGTTGCCGCCCTCCTCGAGCACCCGCAGGGCGGCCGAGGTGGCCAGCGGCTGGCTGGTGGCCACGGCTCCGTGGGGCGCATAGACGGTGGAGCGCCCGCCGGCGCTGAAGGGTCCTTGCTGGGCAGCGAGATCGGGGGACGAGCTCATCAGCGCTCCTGCGGCCAACGCGGCGATGAAACGTTTCTGGGCGTTCATACGTCGTATGTGACGAAGGGGTGGACGAGAGGTGGAGGAACCAGAACCCATGACCTTGCTCAGAAAGACTTCTCCGAAGATCACGATACTCGGCATCACGCTCACCATTCTGGCCCTGGGATCGGGGACGGTGCTCAGCGAGCGCCCGGCTCCCGCCGACAGCGGCGACGTGCCGGTCCAACCGGCCGACGCCGCCCCCCAGGAGGCACCGGCTCCGCCGGTCACGCTCAACGGCTGATGCGCGGGACCCTTCCGGGTCCCGTGGTCATGCCCTCCACACGGAAGCGGCCCGCCCGCACGGGCGAAGGCCGATCCGCTCGAGCACGCCGACGCGCTACAGGATCAGGGCGAGCGGGATGAGGACCACGTAGCCCAGCACCAGCAGCAGCGGTGCGGCCGTGATCGAGCCCTGGGCGAGCAGGAAGAACCCCAGCCCGATGGCCGCGAGGGCGGCTCCCCCCACGACGGCGTTGACGGTCGAGAAGCGGAGCGCCTGCGAGGCCACCGCCCCGGTCCGCGCCGTCTCGTTCTTGGTGGTGCGAGTCCTGGCCATGGCTCAGCCTACCGGGCGCCGGGGTCGGCGGTCAAGGGAGCCGCCGCGGCGCGCCGGCGCTCAATCGTCGTCGTCCTCATCGTCGAGACCTCCCAGGTCCCCTTCGTCCGAGCCGTCGTCCAGGTTGAACTTGCGCAGGATGCGGGCGAGACGGGAGCGCGAGATGGACAGCGTGCGCGCCGCCTGGCTCTTGTTGCCCCCGCACCGCTGCAGCACGTCGGCCACGTGGGCGGCGATCACCGCATCCAGCGTGTCGGAGTCGGGTCCGTCGGACCGGCTGCCTCGCGTGGAGACCTGGATGCCCAGCGAGATGTGCTCTTCGGCGATCGCATGCCCGCGCGCCAGCACGATCGCGCGCGTCAGGACGTTCTCCAGCTCGCGCACGTTCCCGGGCCAGGTGTGCCCACGCAGACGCCGCATGGCGGGCTCCGAGATGAAGCGCGTGTCGGATCCCATGTCGCGCGCGATCTTGGCCAGCAGCGCCTGGGCCAGGAGCGCGATGTCGTCCGGGCGCTCCCGCAGCGGCGGCACCTCGATCTCCACCACCTTGAGGCGGAAATAGAGGTCTTCGCGGAAGCCTCCTTCCTCCACCAGCTTCTCGATGGGCTGGTGCGTGGCGGCCACCACCCGGGCCTCGGTGAACCGGGGCTCCTCTCCCCCCACCGGATAGAACTGCCGCTCCTGCAGCACCCGGAGCAGCTTGGTCTGGAAGTCCGGCGAGGTGTCGCCGATCTCGTCCAGGAAGATCGTCCCCGCCCCGGCCAGCTCGAAGTAGCCCCGCTTGGACGACACCGCTCCGGTGAAGGAGCCCTTCACGTGGCCGAACAGCTCCGACTCGAGCAGCGTGTCGGAGAGCGCGGTGCAGTTCACGGCGATGAAGGGCTCGCGCGAAGCGGAGGAGTTCTGGTGGATCGCGCGCGCGATCATCTCCTTGCCGGTCCCGGTCTCGCCGCGGATGAGGACCGTGGCCCGGTTGCGGGCCAGCACGCCGATCGTCTTGAAGATGTCGATCATGCGCGGGTCGCGACCCACGACCGTGTTCTCGCCGAAGGACGGAGGCGGGATCTCGGGCTGCTGACGGCGGGCCGCCCGGTTCAGGCGCTGCGCCTCCAGGCAGCGGTCCACCAGGGACTCCACCTCCCCGAGGTCGACCGGCTTGACCAGGTAGTCGAAGGCGCCCGCCTTCATGGCCAGCACGGCCGAGCTCATGTCCTCGTGACCCGTGGCCACGATCACGTCCACGTCCTCCATGTCGGACTTGACGCGCTCCAGGAGCTGGAGCCCGTTCATGCCCGGCATGTGGAGGTCCGTGATGACGACGGCGGGATCGAATTCCTTGATGCGGGAGAGGGCTTCTTCGGCGCTGCCGGCGATGCCCACGTGATGGCCCACGTGCTCGAGCTTGGCCTTGAGCACGCCGAGGGCATCCGTGTTGTCGTCGACCAGGAAGATGCGTGACGGCATCGGCACGTCCGGTCTTTCGTCTTCCGGTGGGGGAGCGTGGAGCGCGGGGTGAGGGGGCTCCACGTCGGGACCGGGGCTTCTACCCGCGCTCCTCCGAGGGGTTCGACGGGGGCACGGGCGGCGGGCGAGCGCCGGGCGGATCGGTCGGTGACGGGGGCCCGGACCCGGCCGGAGGACCGGGGTCCCGGGGCGCGGGAGGGGTGGGCGGCCCGGGCGGCTCCTCCCACCAGGCCGGCTCGTCCGGCGGCTCGTTCGCCCGCAGCCGCGCCATGCGCCGGGTCATCCGCCGCCGCCGCCAGCGCCACAGCACGAGCAGCGTCACCCCGAGGCCCAGCCAGAGGGCCACGGACTGCGACAGCAGCAGCAACCACCCGTAGCGCCGCTTGAGCCACCGTACCCAGGCGGTCTCGAAGCGCCCCGGGGTGAAGCCGAACACGCTTCCGAGCGCGTCGTCGAAGCTCCCCCCCAACCTCCACCGCTCCAAGAAGATACGGACCCCTTCCTCACCTGCGGGCTGAGACAGCAGGTATTCGACCGCGGATGCCGAGAGGTCGTACGCCAGCCGGGCCCGGGCGCCCCCGTCCGGCCAGTCCAGGGTCAGCGAGTCCAGCGGGGGTGCGGTCCCCCGCGCCAGCGCCCACCGTAGCGCCCAGCCCGACCGGGCGTCCCATTCCCCTGCCGCCACCCGGGCGTAGCCCTCGTGGAACCAGCGCGGCACGCGCAGGTCCTCCAGCCACTGCGCCAGCCCGATGTGGGCCCACTCGTGCCGCAGGGTGGCCGCCCGATCGCCGAAGCGCGTGCGGTTGGACGCATAGACCGGCAGCAGGATGGCATCGCGATCGAGCAGCGCCACCGCGGCCGACCAGTCGGGCGCGGCCCCTCCCACCAGCGCCTGGAAGCGCTCCTCGGTGTCGGCCAGCCACAGCGTCACCCCGGAGGGCACGCCCTCCGGCAGGCCCAGCAGCGCGGGGGCGGTCTCGAGCCCCGTCTGGAGGTCCCGGGCGCGCGCTTCGAGCCCGTCCCAGTAGACCACGGTGACCCGGCGACCGGGCAGGGTGTCGGCGCCCGACAGCGGATCGACCGCCTGGGGCACGGAGACGTGCCCCCGATCGGATGACGAGGCCTCCCCCGCGGCGACCGCAGAGACCGCACGTCCGCCGCGCGCGTCCGCCCCGGTCCACGCCCCCCCCACCGTCGCGAGCGCGAGGAGGAGGGAGGCGAGAGAGGTCATCCGGTGTGTGCCTGTTCCAGTTCGCGTTGGCCGGAGCGGGCCGCCTCGTTGGACGGGTTGAGCTCCAGCGCCCGCTGGAAGTACTCCCCCGCCCTCCGGAGATCCGCGTCCTGGCGGGCGAGTTGCCCCAGCCTGGCGTACACGTCATCCCCGAGTTGGGGTTCGACCCGCACCGCGCGTTCGTAGTGGGCGCGGGCCCCACCCAGGTCGCCGCGCCGATGGGCGAGGTCGCCCAGGTTCTTGTGGGCCTGTGGCGGCGGGTCCTGCCCCACGGCCCGGAGGTAGAACGCCTCCGAAGCGGCCGGCTCGCCCACCTGCTCCAGGACCGCGCCGGTGTTCACCAGGATGGCACCGTCCTTGGGATAGCTCGCCAGCCCCTCGCGTCCGATCCGCACGGCATCCTCGGTGGAGCCGTCCAGCGCCGCGGCCAGCACGGCGTGCGCGAAGTAGATGGGGGGAGGGAGCCGCTTGCCCAGCCGCTCCCGGTAGCGGATGAACGCGTCGTTGGCGCCGCGCGGCTGGTCGGCCTTGAGCAGCGCGATGCCCCGGTGCAGGAACAGGTCCACGTCCGAGGGTCGGATCCCCTCGGCCACGTCCAGGAGTTGGAGCGCCTCGTCGTAGCGACCCAGCATCTCCAGGGCGAGCGCGCGATTGCGCAGGACGCCGTACGTCTTCTGTTGCGCGCCCGGCAAGGCGCCGTAGTGATGCAGCGCATCCGCCGCCTTCTTCCCGTGCAGGGCGATCCGAGCCAGCTTGCGGTGCGCCAGCTCGTTGTGCTCGTCCAGCTCCACCACCCTGCGGAACTCGCGCGCGGCGTCTTCCAGCAGACCGGCTCGATCGAACGCGAGCCCCAGGTCCAGGTGCCGTTGGATGCGCGCTTCCGGCGTGTCCTTCTGCGCACCCACCTTGCGACCGCTCTGTTCGGCAAACCCCGCCTGCACGAGCCCGTACAGCGCCTTGCCGGCTGCGAACTCCACCAGTCCGGTCTCGCGCACGACCTCGTCGACGGAACGCTGACCGTCCAAGGCCGCGATCACCTTGCGTTGCTCGCCGGTCAGCTCGATCTCGTCGCCCTCCGGCTGGCGCGTGAGCGAGAACACCAGGTCGAAGCTCGGGATGCGCTTCTCGATCAGGCTCCATTCGTCGACGCGGCGCGCACCTTCCAGCAGCAGGTTCTCGGCGTTGATCGAGACCAGCCGCGCCTCTTCTTCCTCGGGCACGTGGTCGGGATCGAAGTGGAACGAGCCCTGGCTCCACGTGAACAGATGGTAGACGGCCTCCGAGATCTGCAGCTCCACATACTGCTTGAGCTGCTCCTCCGTCATGGCCCCCTGCCCGACGAGCAGGCGTCCGAGGCGCGCGCCGGGCTGATGCGCCTGCCCCTCCATGGCCGCCGAGAGCTGCTCGCGGTCGATGACGCCGTTCTGGACCAGAAGCTCACCCAGCCGGTCGGGCCGATTCAGCACGGACGCGTACGTGACGCGTCCCTGGTCGAAGTAGACGTAGCCGAAGTTCGAGCGGTCCGTGATCCAGAGACATCCGCTCTTGCGGCCCATCGCCAGGAGCTGGCAGATGTCCGCGAGATTGACCTCGTTCAGCGAACCGCGGAGCGCCATCTCAGGCATCCTCCGGTACAATGCGGTCCTCGATGCGCGGCCAGTCCCAGACCACCTTCTCGGGCGAGGGACGCCAACGCGGTTGCGGGTGGGCGGTCGGCTGGACGCCGTTGGCCGCGGCCTGCGGCTGATCGAACGGCGCCAGGATCGCGTCGATGATGTCGCTCAGCTCCGAGACCGGGATCGGGCCCTGCGGCCACGGCTCCGCGTACTCGGGGTCTTGATGGGGGATCACCGGAGCCGGGTCGGGGAGGTCCGCCGTCGCTGGCTGGGGTGCTTCGGTCGGTTCCTCGCCCGACTCCGGTGAACGATGTGGAGGCGCCGGTGCCGCGGCCGCCGCGGGGGCAACGGGCTCGGGTGCCGGTTGGTCCTCGATGCCCACTTCCTTCTGCCAACGCCGCTTCTCGGTCAGCAGCGTCGGGAAGTCATCGGGCCGGATCTTGATCTTGGTGAGCGCCGCCGGGCCCGCCACATCCAGGTGGGTCGGCTCCGGAGGCGTGAGGGCGTGCCGCTCCGAGCCCCCTTCCAGGCTCGCCAACGCGGACTGGAACGCGGGATCGATCGCTTCATCCTCGCGGATGATGCGGCCGTCCTCGTCGCGCTTGACCAGACCGAGGTCGGGGCCCACTTCGCCCCCGCCTTCCAGGCTGTCCAGGGAGGTCTCGAGGACGCCTTGCCGCTTGACCCGCCGCGCCAGCAGCTCCTCCGCCGGGAGCGGCGGCTCGCCGGTGACGTCCATCTGCACGACCAGCCCACCCTCGAAGCGCGAGCGCAACCGGTCGTCGATCTGCGTGACGCGCGACGGGGGCCGGTCCGCGGCAATGACGATCCGGGCGCCCCGGCGCTTGACCGCCTCGAACAGGTGGAAGAACTCGTCCTGCGCCCGTTCGGTCTGCGAGAGCTCCTGGGCCTGATGCACCATCAGCAGCTCGACCGTCCACCAGCGCTCGCGCCACGCACCCGCCACGCCCTCGGAGAGGGCCGTCACGAACTCGTCCGCGAACTCGCGGGCCGAGATGAGCGCGACGCGGGAGCGGGGCCGCTGCGAGACGAACGTCGTGCCGATGGCCTCCAGCAGCTCGCGCGCACCGTGCCCGTCGGGGCTCCACACGAACAGCGGGTTGTACTCGGGCGGCTCCTCGCCCACGACCTCGCGTGCGGCCTTCACCGCCAGCGCAGGGAAGCGCTCCTCCGCGGTGTCGAGGGGACGATCGTCGCGGAACGGCGGGAAGTCACGCACGCGCTCCCGCGCCGACGCCAACAGCGCGCGGGCCTCCTCCAGGCGCTCCGGGTCGGTCAGGACGCCGCGCGCGGCCTCCGGCCACGGGTTGCCCACCATGTCCAGCTCGGACTGGATCCGACGCAGCTCGTCGAGCACCGCGTGGTAGTCGGCGACGATGCGCTCCGGGTCCGCCGGCTCCAGATCGCCATCGAGGACCCGGCGCAGGCGGGATGCATTGAACCCCTCCGCCTCGGCCGCCTCGGCGGCTTCGCGCAGCTGCGTCTGCCACGCCTCCTCGAACTCGGGCTCGGCGTGGGCCGTCGACGCACCCAGGCCGGCCAGGCGCTTCGGACGCTTGACCCGCTCGCGCGGCACGTCGATCAGCTTGCCCACCTCGGCGGCCGTGACGACGCGGCCCTCGAGATCCTGGATCGCGATCACACGGTTGAGCCCACCCATCAGCTCGCGCACGTTGCGGAACGGCATCCGGGCGATGGCCTCGGCCACCTCGTCCGAGACGCCCACGTTCCGCTCCGCGCGCTTGCGCCGGATGATGGCCAGGCGCGTCTCGAACTCGGGAGGTGAGATGTCCACCATCAGCCCGCCCGAGAAGCGCGACAGCAAGCGCGCGTCGAGCCCGTCGATCTCGGCGGGGGGACGGTCCGACGCGAGGACGATCTGGCTCCCGGAGACGTTCAAGGCATCGAGCGTGCGCAGCAGGATCTCCTGCGCCTCGGGCTGCCCGGTCAGGAACTGGACGTCGTCCAGCAACAGGATGTCCAGATCCTTGTACCGATCGCGCATCTCCTCCTGCCGGCCGTGCGCGAGCGCTTCAGCCAGCTCGTTGAGATAGCCTTCGAGCGTCTGGTACAGGACGCGTGCGTCCGGGTTGAGCCGCTCGGAGTGGTGGGCCATCGCGTTCAGGATGTGCGATTTGCCCAGACCCGACGCCGAGTACAGGAACAGCGGGTTGTACGACGCCGCCGGGGAGTCGGCGGCACGGCGCGCGGCCGCGGAGGCCAGCCGGTTCCCGGGACCGACGACGAACGTGTCGAAGGTCATCCGTGGATCGAGCTGGGACTGCACGTCGCGGATCATCGCTGCGGGAACAACCTCTCGAGACTCGTCATCAACGACGTCTCGAATTCCTCCGCCCGCAGGGGACCATCACCGCCGACGCCGGCGAGCGAGCCCAGCGTGCGCGCGAACACCTCGAAGGCGCCACGTGCGACCTGGGGGCGGCCGTTGGCGCGGAAGACGGTCAGGAACAGGATGGGCCCGGCCGGAGTGAGCAGCTCGGAGAGGAAGAACTCGCAGGTGCTGCCGCGGTTCTGGGACTGGGCCATGCCGGGGTCGCCGACCAGCTCCCCGATGCGCTTGCCGGTCGCGTGGATCCCGGCCGCCAGGGTGGCGACCTTCATCACCTGGCGCGCGTCGGCGAAGCCACGTTGCAGGAGGAGCCGTCCGGAGCGGTTCATGAGCATGACCCGCTCCGCGCCCGCGTCCCGGACGAACGTGTCCACCGCGATGTCCAAGGGTCCCGGCGGAGGAAGCCGCGTCGGCACTCCTCCGGTCGACCTCACGTTCATGCCGCCCCGGCCTATCCTCCGCGCGCGGTTCTGGCGTACGCCAGCGCCGCCGCGAGATCGGGCGGAGGTGGGATTCGGAAGTGCAGGTGCTCTCCGCTCAACGGGTGAGCGAAGGAGAGCGCCCGGGCATGCAAGAACTGCCTGGGCACGCGGGCAAGGAGTTCCCTCGCCCAGCGTCTGTCCGGCCCCGCGATTCCGCGCTCCCAGCCCGCGCCATACAGGGAATCTCCGATGACCGGATGGCCCAGATGCAAGAGGTGGACCCGGATCTGGTGGGTCCGGCCGGTGGACAGACGCACGTCCAGGAGCTCGCCGGACGGCCAGCGCTCCCGCACCCGGATCAGCGTACGGGCGGCGCGTCCGCCCTCCACCACGGCCATGCGTTTGCGGTCCCGCGGATCGCGACCGATGGGCGCCTCGACGGTGAGGCGGTCCTCGGGCAGATGCCCCCAGGACGCCGCCAGATAAAGGCGTTTGATCTCCCTCCGCCGCAGTTGCTCGGACAGCGCCAGGTGGGCGCGATCGGTCTTCGCCACGAGCAGGAGTCCGGACGTGTCGCGGTCGAGCCGATGGACGATGCCGGGGCGCAGCCGACCGCCCACGCCGGACAGATCGCGGACGTGGAACAGCAGCGCGTTGACCAGGGTGCCCGTGCGATGCCCGGGGGCCGGATGGACCACCATGCCGGCAGGTTTGTCCACCACCAGCAGCTCGGCGTCCTCGTGGACCACGTGCAGGGGAAGGTCCTCGGCGGGGATGTCCACCGGCTCGGGCGGAGGCACGTCCACCTCGATCACCTGACCGGGCTCGACCGCCTCCGACTTGCGGACGGCACGTCCGTCCACGCGCACGCGCCCCTCCTCCGCCAGCCGCGCCACCCGTGTGCGCGAGAGCCCCAACCGGTCGGCCACGAAGCGGTCGAGCCGACCGCGGTCGCCTTCCCCGACCTCAAGACGCGCGGCGCTGTCGCTCATGCAGTCGGCGCTCGTCCCACCAGATGGCGACGATCAGCGCGATCGTGCCGAACAGGACGGCCACGTCCGCGAGGTTGAAGACCGGGAAGGACAGGGATCCCAGGCGCAGGTCGATGAAGTCCACCACGCCGGGCGGGTCCTTGAGACGGTCGATGAGGTTGCCCAGCGCACCCCCGAACGTGAGGGCCACGGCGTACAGCCGGAAGCGGAGCTCGACCGGCATGAACAGGAAGACGAGCGCCAGCAGCAGAGTGGCCGCGAGCGAGAGCAGCGTGGGCCCGTTCGCGCCTCCCACCGCGAGCCCGAACGCCGAGCCCGGGTTCAGCAGGTAGGTCACGCGCAGCACGCCCTCCACGACCGCCTGGGCGTCTCCCGGTTGGAGCAGGACGCGGATGAAGTTCTTCGACGCCTGGTCCAGCAGGACCACGCCTCCGCTCACGCCGAACAGCGCGACCGCCTTGCCGGGGCGCCGGACGCCGCCCGCCTGCCTGGTGCGGTCCGCCATCCGGCCCCCGGCTCAGCCCGTCTCCACGGGCTCGAGGCCGATCCAGGCGGTGCGGCCGTCGAGGTCCTCGTCCCGCGCATGCGCGAACGCGCCCGGCTCCGGCCGGTCCAGCACCTGCACGTCGAGCGCCAGGGTCTCGCTGGCCAGCGCCTGGGCGTACGCCTCGGCCGCGGCCCGCACGTCGTCGGGGCCGGCCACCGCCAACCGGATGCGGTCCGAGACCGCGAGCCCGCCGTCCTTGCGCAGGCGCTGGACGCGGTTGACCAGCTCGCGGTAGAGGCCTTCGCGCACGAGCCCGTCGTCCAGGGTCGGGTCCAGCGCCGCGACGTACCCGCCCTCGGCGCGCACGGCGTAGTCCCCCGCGGCCTCCTCCACCACGTCCAGGTCGCCCGGCTGCAGCGCGAAGCGCTCGCCCTCCACCGCGATCTCCACGGGCTCCCCGGCCCGGTACCGGCGGAGCGCGTCCGCATCCAGGTCGCGGATGGCGGTGGCCGCCTGCTCCGTCCGCTTCTGGAAGCGCTTGCCCAGCACCCGGTAGTTCGGCTTGGCGCTGACCTGCACCAGGCCGTCGGAGGTGGTGATGAAGTCCACCTGCTTCACGTTCAGCTCGTCCTCCAGGACCTCCAGGACGTCGGGACGCGGCACCTGGCCGCCCGGCACCACCGCGCGCAGCTGACGCAGCGGCTGGCGCACCCGGATGCGCACATCCTCCCGCGCCGCCCGGCCGAGCCGGGACAGCATGCGCACCGCGCGCATCTCCTCCTCCAACGCGGGGTCGGACAGGGCGCCGGGGCCGCTCTCCGGGAACGGCGTGAGGTGCGCGCTCTGGCTGGTCAGGGCGCGGCACAGCGCATCCGCCACGAACGGCGTGACGGGCGCCAACAACAGCGCGAGCGTGTGCAGCGCGTCGTGGAGCGTGCGGAAGGCGGCGCGCGTGTCGTGCGCGTCGGTGTTGCCCCAGAAACGGCGGCGGGAGCGGCGCACGTACCAATTGGACAGGTCGTCGACGAACGCGCCGACTTCCCGGTAGGGCCGCGTGATCTGATAGCCATCCAGCTCCGACCGCACCAGGCGCACCAGTCCGTCCAGCCGGGCCAGCACCCAGCGATCGAGCACGGGACGGGCCTCCGGCGCGGGATCGGCGTCCGAAGGCGACCAGCCTTCCAGGTTCGCGTACAGCGCGAAGAAGCGGTACGTCTCCAGCAGGGTGTCGAACAACGCCCGGCTGGCGTCGGCCACGCCCGCCGGATCGTAGCGCTTGTCCGCCCACGGGTAGCTGACCGTCATCATGGCCCAGCGCAACGCGTCGGCGCCGTGTTCGGCGATGGCGTCGAACGGGTCCACGACGTTCCCGCGGGACTTGGACATCTTGAGGCCGTCCGCGTCCAGGATCAGCCCGTTGACGATGACGTTCTTGAACGACGGTCCCTTGCCCAGCATCGTGGAGATGGCGAGCAGCGAGTAGAACCAGCCGCGCGTCTGGTCCATGGCCTCGCAGATGTAGTCCGCCGGGAACTGGTCCGCGAACACGTCCTGGTTCTCGAACGGGTAGTGCCATTGCGCATAAGGCATGGCGCCCGAGTCGAACCACACGTCGATCACGGCGGTCGTGCGCTTCATGGTGCCGCCGCACGCGCACGGCCACGTGTACTCGTCGATGAACGGCCGGTGCGGATCGAACGGCTCGGGCAACGGGCCCGCCTTGTCGGCCAGGGCCGCGAAGCTGCCGATCCACTCCACGTGGTCCGCGTCGCGATCACAGATCCACACCGGCAGCGGCGTGCCCCAGAACCGGTCGCGCGACAGCGCCCAGTCCACGTTGCCCTCCAACCAGGCTCCGAAGCGGCCCTCCCCCACCTCGGGGGGGTGCCAGGCGATCTGGTGATGGTTGGCGAGCAGCTGGTCCTTGAGCGACGACGTGGCGGCGAACCAGGAGTCGCGTGCCATGTAGATCAGGGGCGAGCGGCAGCGCCAGCAGTGCGGATAGCTGTGCAGGTAGTGCTCGGTGCGGAACAGCCGACCGCGTTCGGCCAGCAGCTCCAGGATGGGCGCGTCGGCGTCCTTGACGAACAGACCGCCCACGACCGGCACGGCCGTCCCGAAGCGGCCCTGGTCGTCGATGGGCCGCAGGAGGGGCAGGCCGTAGCGCTGCCCGGCCGCGAAGTCGTCGGCCCCGAACGCCGGCGCGATGTGCACCAGGCCCGTTCCGTCCTCGGCGGATACGAAGTCCTCCGCGACCACCGTCCAGGCGGTCGCGGACGGGTCGTCCACCGCGATGAGATCCAGCGGCCGCTCGTACCGCGTCCCCACCAGGTCGGCACCGCGGTGCCGAGCCCGCACGGGCGCGTCCTCGCCGAACAGGGCGGCCAACCGCGATTCGGCCACGATGCGCGGACCCGCCTCGGTGTCCACCTCCACGTAGGTCAGATCCGGATGGACGGCCAGGGCGGCGTTGGACGGGACCGTCCAGGGCGTCGTGGTCCACACCACGAAGGCCCGGCCGTCCGGGTCGGCCTGACCGTCCTCCCCGCGCAGGGGGGCCAGGAAGTAGAGGGAGGGGTCTTCGACGTCCTCGTAGCCCTGGGCCACCTCGTGCGACGAGAGGGCGGTCCCGCAGCGCGGGCAGTACGGCACACTCTTGTGGCCGCGGTAGAGCAGTCCCTTCCCCGCCAGCTCCGACAGGATCCACCACACGCTTTCGATGTAGTCGGCGTGGTAGGTCACGTACGGCTTGGAGTAGTCGAGCCAGTAGCCGATGCGCTCGGAGAGCTCCTCCCAGACCTCCTGATAGGTCCAGACGGACTCGCGACACACCTCGTTGAAGCGCTCGATCCCGATGGCCTCGATGTCGGGCTTGCCGGAGATGCCGAGCTTCTTCTCCGCCTCGATCTCCACGGGGAGCCCGTGGGTGTCCCAACCCGCCTTGCGCAGCACGCGCCGGCCGGTCAGCGCACGGTACCGGCAGATCAGGTCCTTGGTGGTCCGCGCGATGATGTGGTGGAAGCCGGGGCGGCCGTTGGCCGTGGGCGGGCCCTCGTAGAAGACGAAGGGCGGGTTGTCCCGCGTCCATTCGAGCGTGCGCTCGAACAGGTGCTCCTCCCGCCAGCGGGCCAGCACCTGCTCTTCCAGCTCGTTCAGCGACTTGGGCAGCTCGGGATAGCTCATGCGTCGGCGAAGTGGGCGATGACGTCGTGGACGAGCCCGGTCAGATGGGGCTCGGCCTCCATGGCCGTGCGGATGATGGTGTTCACGTCCGCCGGCTCCAATGCATCCGGCAGACAGGCGTCGGTGACGATGGACAGACCCAGCACGCGGATGCCCATGTGGCGGGCCACGATCACCTCGGGCACGGTGGACATGCCCACCACGTCGGCGCCGAGCGCGCGCAGCATGCGGTATTCGGCACGCGTCTCGAGGTTGGGACCCACCACCGCGACGTAGACGCCGCGCCGGAGCGGGAGGCCGCGCCGGAGCGCGACGTCCTGTGCCAGGCGCTGGAGGGCGCGGTCGTACGGCTCCGACATGTCCGGGAAGCGCGGTCCCAGCGCATCCAGGTTGGGGCCCACCAGGGGGTTGTCGCCCAACAGGTTGATGTGGTCGTCCAGGAGGACCAGGTCACCGGGCGACCAGAGCGGGTTCATCCCGCCGGACGCGCCGGTGACGATCAGCACGTCGATGCCCAGCCGGCCCAACACGCGGATGGGGAAGGTCACCTGCTGCAGGGTGTAGCCCTCATAGCGGTGGAAGCGGCCCTGCAGGACCACGACCGGCACCCCGGCCAGGGAGCCCAGCAGCAGACGCCCGCTGTGGCTCTCGACGGTGGCCAGTGGGAAACCGGGCAGGTCCGTGTAGGGCACCGTGGCTTTCACGTCCATCTCGGACGCCAGCCGCCCGAGTCCCGTCCCGAGCACGATCCCCACGCGCGGCGGCACGAAGCCGGGCGCGTTCCGGATGCGCTCGGCGGCCGCGTCGACCGCCGCGAGGGTCGGGACCGTGTCCGTGCTCATGCCTCGGATCCGGGGCGCTCCTGGGACTCGCCCATCGAGAAGCGCCAGTGGGGCTGCCAGGGCTCGTCGCCGGAGCGCTCCGACCCGTCGGGCCGCAACTGGTCGATGTCCACCACGTCTTCGTCCGCGCCTTCCTCGTCGTCGGCGTGGGACGATGCCGCGCGCCGCGCGCCCGCATCGTCGGGGCGGTTCACGAACAGGTCGAGCTCCAGCGGCTTCTCCTCCAACGGGCTGCGGCCTTCCTCCACGCTGACGAAGTCGAGCTCCCGCTCGAGCATGGCCCGCACCGCCCTGAGGAAGCGCCGCCGCCTCCGGTCGGCCTCGTCGGTGGCCAGCCGGATCTCGTCCAGCCGGTTCTCCGCGTCCATCAGCATGCGCTCGATCTCGGCCTCGGCCTCGCGACGCATCAGCTCGGCCTCGCGCTGCGCCTGGCCGGAGATGTCCTTGCGCAGGGCCTGGGCGGTCACCAGCGCGTCCTGCACGGCCTTCTCCCGGTCCTGCTGCTCCTTGACCTGGTCGGTGAGCCGCGCCGTGCGCTCCTTCAGCGTCAGGTTCTCCTTCACCAACGCCTCGAGTCGCTCGGCCACGATCTCGAGGAAGGTGTCCACTTCCCCCGCATCATAGCCGCGCATGCCCTTGCGGAAGTCGCCGCGCTTCTTCCGCACGTCCAGCGGTGTGAGCTCGATCATCTGCGGTTCCCGTTCAGGGTGCTTGGATGCGCTCTCCGAAGAGGGCGGTGCCGATGCGGATCATCGTGCTGCCCTCCTCGATCGCGATCTCGTAGTCGTTGGTCATCCCCATCGAGAGCTCCGTGCCCTCGTATCCCGCCACGGCCCGACGGGCGTCCTCGTGCAGCGCCCGCAACCGGCGGAACGTCTCACGTACGGGCTCTTCCTCCTCCACGAACGGCGCCATGGTCATGAGACCCCGGACGAGCAGGCCCGGGAGCGTCACCAGGCGGGTCAGCGCCTCGGGAGCCTCCTCCACGGTGAAGCCGCCCTTGGATCCTTCTCCGGAGGTGTTCACCTGCACCAGCACGGGGAGGCGGCGCCCCGTCTCGTCGGCCACCCGGTCGAGGCGCTCCGCCAGGCGCACCGAGTCCAGCGCGTGGAACAGATGGGCCGCCTCCACCGCGTCGGGGGCCTTGCGACGCTGCACATGCCCGATCAGGTGCCAGCGCACGTCCGGGTCGGGAAAGGCGCCGCGCCGCTCGACGAGCGACTCCGGGCGGTTCTCCGCCAGATCGCAGAGCCCGGCGGCGCGGGCGGCGCGCACCGCGGCCAGCGGGTGGCCCTTGGTCACCGCCAGGAGCCGCACGGCGTCCGCGGGCCGCCCCGAACGCACCGCCGCGTCCTGCATGCGTCGCCGGAGCTCCGGCAACGCGACGGACACACGCTCGTGGTAGGCCTGCTCGGGCGGGGTCAGGGGGGGACCCCGCTCCGCGTCCGACTCGTAGACCGCCCGTGGCAAACCCGCGCTCCTCCCGTTCCTGGACAGACTGTTAATTGTAGTGCTCGCTCCGCTCGGAAACCACGGATCCGGACACCCTCCCAACGCAACGAGGCCCCGCCGGACCGAGTCCGGCGGGGCCTCGAGGCGCTTCCGGGATCCCGGTGCTACTGGATCTGGAAGGTAATCGGGAACGCCACCCACACCTGGACGCGCTTGTCGCGGTTGAGCGCGGGCGTGAACTCCATGATGCTGGCCACCTTGAGGGCGGCATCGTCCAGGGCCTTGTGCCCGGACGACTGCTGCACCTGCGTGCGGAGCACGCGGCCGTTCTCGTCGATGAAGAACCAGACGTTGACCGTGCCGCCGATCCCGGCGTCACGGAGCAGCGGCGGGTACTCGCGCGTGAGCGCCCGCTGCACGTCGCTCCGGTTCTTCAGGTCGGGCCGCACCGTGAAGGGCGTGAACGTCGGCGCCGCGGACACGTCCGTCTCCGTCGCCTCGGGCGGCGGGGGCAGATCCTCGACGGGGTTATCGTCGAAGGTCGTGGGCGCGATCGTGATGTCCTCCTCGATCGGCGTATCGGCGATGACCGGCGTGGCCGGACGCGCGATGGCCTGGGGTGGCGGCGGGATCTCGATCTCGGGCGGCAGCTCGATGGCTTCCAGCTCCTCGGTCGCCACCGACACGTCGGCCGCGGTCATTTCCGGCCAGAACTGGAAGACCGCGAAGTGGATCGCCGTCGCCGCCACGATCGAGCCCCAGAACCAGGTGTTGAATCCCTGTTTGAAGCGGTCGTTCGCGGTGGTGCCGGCCGTGGCGGATGTCTCGGTCATCGTCTCTCTCCGGCCATGCGGCGCTCGAGCTCGGTGGCGAACACGACGCGGATTGCGCCGGCCTCCTGCAGCTCCTTCTGCACCAGGTCGATGTAACGGTACGGGACGTCCTTGTCGGCCCGGACCGACGTCACGAGGCGGCGCTCCGTCTCGATGTACATCGGCGCCACGAGGGACGAGACGTCCGCCATGGCCACCGGCCGATCGTTGACGAAGACGTTCCCGTTCTCGAGCACCCACAGCTCGAGGACGTTCTTCTTCTTCTCATCGATCTTCTGGGTAGCCTCGGCCTGGACCCAGTCGATGGGCTGCTCGCCCGACGTCCGGAAGACCGTGGTCACCATGAAGAAGATGAGGAGGAGGAACGCGATGTCGGCCAGCGAGGACGAGGGGATCTCGTCCGACACGCCCGACTTGCGCTTGAAGCCACCCTGCTTGATCGCCATGACGTCAGCCCTCCAGGACCTGCAGGGAGATCTTGTCCGCGCCCGCCGACTGCAGCGCGTCCAGGACGTCCACCATGAATCTGTACGGCGCGTCGGGGTGGGTCTTTACCGCCGCGATCAGGTTCGGGTTGTTCGTGACCTCGAGGCGCCACATGGCCTCGAGCTGCTCGGGGCGCACCTGCTGGGTCTGCTGGCTCTCGCCACGCTTGACCTCGACCAGCCCGTTGGGCTGGACGATCAGGTGCATGATGTTCTTCTGGCTGACCTGCACCTGCTCCTGGGCCTCGGGCAGCACGACCGGAAGGCCCTTGTCACGCGGGAACACCGTCGTGACCAGGAAGAAGATCAGCAGCAGGAACGCGATGTCCGCCATGGACGAGGTAGGCACCTCGTCGCTGACCTTGGACTTCTTTCTCATCATCGCCATGGAATCGCTTCTCCGCGGGCGTAAGCGCTGGTTTCAGATACCGGATGGACGGGCGTGGGGTTCCGATCCCGACTCACGTCTGCGGGGGCACTCCTCCGCCAGGCGTGGCTCGTGTGTCCGAAGGACGCTGCGCCACGCCGCCTTCCCCGGCCAGGGGGTCGGGGCGGGTGGCCTGCTTGGTGGCGGGCCGGGCCATGGTGCTCGCGCGCGCCTTCCGGGAGGAGGTCACGGTGAGCTTGCCCTGCTTCTCCATGTCCCACGCCAGGCTCAGGATCTCCTGGGTGCCCTGCTCCATGTCCACGATCAGCTTGTCGATGGCGTAGACGAAGAAGTTGTAGGCGATGTTGACCGGGATGGCGATGACGAGGCCGGCCGCCGTGGTGAGCAGCGCGACCTTGATCCCTCCGGCCACGAGGCCCGGATCCACGTTGCCTGCCGCCTCGATGGAGGCGAAGGCCAGGATCATCCCGGCCACCGTGCCCAGGAAGCCCATCAGCGGGGCCACGTTGGCGATGGTG
Organism: Gemmatimonadota bacterium; assembly: GCA_041390125.1. Lineage (NCBI taxonomy): Bacteria > Pseudomonadati > Gemmatimonadota > Gemmatimonadota bacterium. Next base: position 194,718 of record JAWKQN010000006.1, read on the forward strand.
GCCAGCACCACCAGCCCGCGCTCCAGGAAGCCGAGCTCGATCGTGCCGGTGGTGTTCACGGCGGCTTCGACCTCACCCCGGCGGACCTTGAGGTCGCGCAGTCGGAGCAGACCCGCGTGCAGGATGGCAGCCGTGGGCCCACGGGTGGACGCCGCGATCTCGATGGCCTCATCCAGCCGGCCGCTGCGCGCCGCCTCCTCCACCCGGTTCATGACGCCCTTGGCGTCCTTGTGGGCGACGAAGAGGGTCCAGGCCTTGGCGATGATCACGCCCAGGGCCAGGAGGGAGCACAGCACCAGGGGGTACATCATCACGCCGCCGTCGGCGAACAGCGACATCAGTTCGTATTGCGAGCCGCCGGATTCCAACCGCTACTCCTTGGGTCCGAGGGGTTGAACGACCCGGGGGGCGGATGGCCCTCCAGACCGCGCTCCACGCCCGTCCGGGCAGAAGCGGCGGCAATGTAGGGAGCCCCCGTCGGGCATGTCAAACGTCCGTCCAGGCCCTGGCGGAGAGGCCATCAGGAGCCCGCGCTCCCCAGCATCGCGGCGGGAGCCGGCGCCTCGATCAGCTCGCGCAGGCGGGCCGGTTCGACCCCCACTTCCAGGCGTCCCCGCTGGGCCACGGCGATCCGCGCGGTCTCCTCGCTGACCACGATCACCAGGGCGTCCGTCTCCTCCGAGAGGCCGATCGCGGCCCGGTGCCGGGTCCCCAGCGTGCGGTCGCTCACCGGGCTCTGCGTGAGAGGCAGGATGGCCCCCGCGGTCTTGATCTGATCCCCCGCGATCAGGACGGCCCCGTCGTGCAGCGGGGAGTACGGGGTGAAGATGGTGGCGAGGATGTCGGAGGACACGCGCGCCTCCACCGGCCGCCCCGTGTCCGCATACGCCGCCAGCCCCACTTCGCGTTCGATGGCGATGATCGCGCCGACCTTCTGGCGCTGCAGCTGCTCCACGGCGGCGACGATCTCGTCCGCGACGCGGCTCGAGTCGACCCGGTTGAAGACGCGCAGCATGCGGGTCTGTCCCAGGCGGGCCAGCGTCTGGCGCAGCTCGGGCTGGAAGACGACCAGCAGCGCGATCGCACCGTACCGGAAGATCGTCTCCAGGATCTGGCGGATCAGCGAGAAGCCCAGCAGGCGCGCCACGAAGTACGCCGCGGCCAGCAGCAGCACGCCGAGCAGCATCTGCATCGCGCGGGTACGCTGCAGCAGGAGCAGCAGCCGATAGAACAGCGCGGCGACGATGAGGATCTCGACCAGGTCCAACCATCCCGGTCGCAGGAAGAGGATCTGGTCGATCAGCGTCCTCACGACGAGGCTCCGGCGTGGTCGATGCGCCAGGCCACGTCCAGCGCCTTGCGGGCCGGCCGGACGTCGTGCACCCGGAAGATCCGCGCTCCGCGCGACCAGGCCACCACGCAGGCCGCGAGCGTGCCCTCCACCCGCTGGTCCGGAGGAAGCGCCTCGGGCCCCGCCAGGAAGCGCTTGCGGCTGGGGCCGACCAGGAGGGGCCGGCCCAGCAGGTGCAACCCGTCGAGGCGATGCAGGAGGGCCAATGACTGGTCGGGGCTCTTGGCGAACCCGATGCCCGGATCCAGGACGATGCGGGCCTCCTCCACGCCCGCGCTACGGGCGTAGTCGAGCGCGCCGGCGAGCTCGGAGCGCACCTCCGCGACCACGTCCCCGTAGCGGGCCCATTCGGTCATGTCGATGGGATTGCCGCGCATGTGCATGAGCACGAGGGCGGCTCCGCTCCGGGCCACCACACCCGCGAGCGTCGCATCGTGCGACAGGCCCGAGACGTCGTTGACGATCTCGACGCCGGCGTCCAGGGCGCGCTCGGCCACCGCCGCCCGGCGCGTGTCGATGGAGACCGGAACCGGGATCTCGCCTAGACGCGCCAGGAAGGGCTCCAGACGCCGCAGCTCCTCGTCCACCGGCACCGGGGTCGCGCCCGGACGGGTGGACTCGCCACCCACGTCCAGCAGGTCGGCCCCCTCCTCGACGAGGGCATGGGCGCGCGTGATCTGGGCGTCGACGTCGGCGAAGCGCCCGCCGTCGCTGAACGAATCCGGGGTGAGGTTCAGGATCCCCATCACCACGGGGCGGTCGAGCGGCACCTCGCGGGTGCGCAGGCGCCAGCGGACCGGAGCGCGCAGCGGGTCCGGACCGCCCGCGGTGCCGGGGGTCGGGGTCTCCCCGCCGCGCACGAGCCCCGGGCTCATGCGTCCGAGGGACGCGCTCCCCGGCGGGGCAGACGCAGGCGACCGACGGGTGCGGCCACCTCGCTCTCGCTGAGCCCCCCGTCCGCGGCGGTCGGGGTGGTCAGCAGCGCCTCCGATGGCCGCGGTGGCGGCAACTCCCGCCCATCCGCGAGCGACTGGATCTCCTCGCGATCCAGCGTCTCCCGCTCCAGCAGGGCCTGGGCGATGGCCTCCAGCAGCTCCCGCTCGCGGCTGATCAACTCGCGGGCCCGGTCGTGGGCGTCGTCCAGGATGCGCTTGACCTCGTTGTCCACGAGCTGGGCGGTGTGCTCCGAGGTCTCCCGGCGCTGCACCAGCTCGCGGCCCAGGAACACCTCCTGCTCCGAGTCCCCCACGGCCATGAGCCCCACGACCTCGGACATGCCGAAGCGTGTGACCATCCGCCGCGCCAACGAGGTGGCCCGCTCGATGTCGTTGCCGGCTCCGGTCGTGACCTTCTCGGCGCCGAACTCGAGCTCCTCGGCCACGCGGCCGCCGTACAGCATCACGAGTTGCCCCTCCAGCCACTCCTTGGTATAGGAGTGCCGATCCTCCTCGGGCAGCGATGCCGTGATGCCCAGCGCGCGGCCCCGGGGCACGATGGTGACCTTGTGCACCGGGTCCAGCCCGGGCAGGCGCACGCCCACCACGGCGTGACCGGCCTCGTGGTACGCGGTCAGGCGCCGCTCCGACTCGTTGAGCACCAGGCTCTTGCGCTCGGTGCCCAGCATGACCTTGTCCTTGGCCCGCTCGAAGTCGTCCATGTTGACCTTCTCGGCGCCCCGGCGGGCGGCGAGCAGGGCGGCCTCGTTGCAGACGTTGGCCAGGTCGGCCCCGGCCATGCCCGGCGTCCCCTTGGCGATGACCTCGAGGTCCACGTCGGGCGCCAGCGGCAGCTTCTTGGCGTGCACGCTGAGGATACCCTCGCGCCCCCGCACGTCGGGGAGGTCCACCACGACCTGCCGGTCGAAGCGGCCGGGCCGCAGCAGCGCGGGGTCGAGGACGTCCGGGCGGTTGGTGGCCGCCAGCAGGATGACGCCCTCGTTGGCCTCGAAGCCGTCCATCTCCACCAGGAGCTGGTTCAGGGTCTGCTCCCGCTCGTCGTGCCCGCCGCCCAGGCCGGCTCCCCGGTGCCGACCCACGGCGTCGATCTCGTCGATGAAGATGATGCAGGGGGCGTGCGCCTTGCCCTGCTCGAAGAGGTCGCGGACGCGGGACGCGCCCACGCCGACGAACATCTCCACGAAGTCCGAGCCGGACATCTGGAAGAAGGGGCGGCCGGCCTCGCCCGCCACGGCGCGCGCCAGCAGCGTCTTCCCGGTTCCGGGCGGGCCCACCAGCAGCACCCCCTTGGGCAGGCGGCCACCCAGGCGCGAGAAGCGCTGGGGGTCCTTGAGGAACTCGATGATCTCCTCGAGCTCGTCCTTGGCCTCGTTGGCGCCGGCCACATCGGCGAACGTGACCTTGGGCGTGTCCGGCGAGATCATCTTGGCCTTGCTGCGCCCGAACTGGAAGGCGCGGTTCCCGCCGCTCTGGATGGTGCGGAACATCCACAGCCAGAACGCGATGAACAGCAGCCAGGGCAACACGCCGATCAGCAGGGCCCACCAGCCCTCCTGCGGCGCCTCGGCGGAGACCACCACGTCCTGCGCCTCGAGGTCCGCGAGGAGGTCGTCGGTGACCTGCCCGGCCAGGATCACCTGGAAGCGGGTCACCTCGCGGCCTTCCCGGGTGATCGCGCGGCGGAACTCGCCGGAGGCGCGCGTGACGCGCGGCTCCGGCTGGAAGGTCACGTCGTGGATGTTGCCGTCGCGCAGCTGCTCCTTGAACTCGGTGAAGTTGAGCAGCGCTCCGCCCTCCTCATTGCCCCGCCGCGCGGTCAGGACCGCGAGGCTGAAGAGGACGATGAGGGCAATGAAAGACGTGACGCGCGAAAGCCGTGCGAGGCGGCCGCGCGGGTCTTCGGGTTTCTGGTCTCGTTCCGCCATGAACTCCGCAGAGCGCCCGGACGTTGCCGCGGTGCGGCCTACTCCTCCAGGCTACCGATGAAAGGAAGGTGCCGAAAATCCTCGCTGTAATCCAGTCCGTACCCCACGAGGAAGTCAGAAGGTGCATCGAACCCCACCCATCGGGGCTCGGTGGGGAGGTCGACCAGTCGCTTGTGGAGCAGGCTGCACAGCTCGAGGCTGCGCGGCCGCCGGGCGGCCAGGGCCGGCAGGAGCCGCCTGAGGGTGTTTCCCGAGTCGATGATGTCCTCGACGACCAGGACGTGCCGGCCCTCGAAGCCGGCGCGCGGGTCGTAGAGCAGCTCCAGCGTCCCGCTCGACACCTTCCCCGAGCCGTAGCTGGCCGCCACCAGGAAGTCGACGTGGAGCGGCCGGTCGATCTCCCGCACCAGGTCGGCCAGGAAGATGAACGACCCCTTCAGCAGGCCCAACACGAGCAGTGGCTCGTCGGCGGGGTAGTGGGCGGTGATCTCCCGGCCCATGTCGGCCACGCGCGCGGCGATGGTCTCCGCGCTGAAGGCGATGCGCGCGAGGCGCTGCCCGCTGGCGCCCACGATCTGTTCAGCGTCGATCGGCACTCTCGAATCCCAGATGGAGGCGTCCGGCGTCGGGCGCTTCGGCGCGTACGGCCGCGCCGAGCCCCAGGGCCCACAGTACCCGTCCCCGCGCATCCGCCACCAGGGGCAGACGGCCGCGTTCCGATCGGGCGATGCCCGCCTCCTGGAGGAGCTTCTTGAGGGGGCGGCTTCCGCCCGGGAGGCGCAATCGGTCGCCGGGGCGGCGTGCCCGCACCAGCACCGGAAGGTCGCGCACCACGAGGTCGACCCGCGCCGGGGCGTCCACCGCGGCCCGGTCCGACCAGCCCACCCGCCAGCGCACGCCACCCAGCACGGCCTCCCCCTCCCCCTCCCCCGCCCCGGCGATCGTCAGCGGGCGATCCGCGTCCGGGGTCGCGTCCATCCGCTCGAGGCGCAGGCGCCCCCGCCAGACGATCAGGTCCAGCGCCCCGGGCAGATGGAAGCGGACCCGCTCCCGGCCCAGCGCGGCCAAGGCCCGGCGGGTCGAGCGCTCGTCCAGGCGGACGCCCAGGGCCGCCGCGCCCTCCCGCAGCACCCGGCCCGCGAGGTGGGGGTCCTGCGCCCGCAAGGCCTCGAGGGACCACTCCACGTGCGTGGGCCCCTCGGCCAGGCGTGCCTCCCGGTCGGCCCGGAGGGTCCATTCCCGCAGGGCCGATTCGCCCTCCCCGGCCAGGCGCGCGAGCCGCACCAGCGCCCGGCGGGCGCCCGGGGCCACGGTGCGCTCCAGGTCCGGGAGGATCCGGTGGCGCAGCACCGAGCGCGGTCGGGCGAGCGCGCGGTTGCTCGGGTCCTCCAGCCACGTGAGTCCGCGGACGCGCGCGGCCTGCTCGATCTCCTCGCGCCAGAAGGGGAGCAGCGGGCGCACCCAGGGCTCGCGCCGGGCGGGGATCCCCGCGAGCCCCCCGGGCCCCGCCCCCCGGAGCGCCCGGAACAGGACCGTCTCGGCCTGATCGTCCGCGTGGTGGGCCGTGAGCACCCAGCGCGCGCCCAGGCGCGCGCGCACCTCCTCCAGGAACGCGTAGCGCATGCCCCGGGCCTCCTCCTCGTCGGCGGGTGCGCGCACCGCCCGCGCGCTGGAGCATTCGAGGCCCCACGCCCGCGCCACGCCCGCCACCCAGCGGGCCTCGCCCTCGCTCCCCTCCCGCCAGGCGTGGTCGAAGTGCGCGACGTGCAGGCCTCCGGGGGGCGCGACGTCGAAGCGGAGCAGGTGGAGCAGCGTCAGCGAATCGACGCCTCCCGAGACGGCGACGATCAACGGTGCCTGGGCCTCCACCGCGAGCGTGCGCCAGTGGTCGATGAAGCGCGCTCCCAACGATCCCGGCCCGCGCCGGCGCCGGGCGCTCACCCGGCCTCCGCGGGGCCGAGGCCGGGGGGTGGCCGCCGCCCCACGCGCTCGACCAGGACCCGGGCCAGCAGGTCCGGCCGATCGGTCTGGATGCCGTCCACGTCCCATTCCAGCAGCTCGACCATGCGCTCGGGTCGGTCCACCACCCAGACGTGCACGGGCAGGCCGCGGGCGTGGGCGTCCGCGATGAAGCCACGCGTCGCGATCGTGCGACCCTTCCAGGAATCGGGGATCTGCATCGCGTCGGCGCGCGGTGTATACACGCGGAACGGGAGGTGTCGCAGCACCCACAGCAAGCGGATCTGCGCCTCCGACGCCCCCCAGGGTCCGGCGTATCCACGCGCCTCGACCCGGGTGCGCTCGTACTGCGCGGCCACCAGCACCCGCTCCTCGGCCTTGTGCGCGCGGATCACGCGCACGAGCCCCGCGGCCGCATCCGCGGATTTGCTCTCCACGTTGATGCGCGTGCGCGGGAACGCCTCCAACACCTCCTCGAAGCGTGGGATGCGCACACCCCTCCCCCGGAAGGACGGCTCGCCCTGCAGATCCAGGAACGTGTGCCCGGCGTCGAGCCGTGCCAGCTCGGGCCAGTCGTGATCGCGCACCGCACCGCGTCCGTCGGTGGTGCGGTCGACGGTGGGATCATGATGGACCACGATCACCCCGTCACGCGTGGCGCGCACGTCCATCTCGAGGACGTCGGCCTCCCACCGCTCCACCGCCGCCGTGAACGCGGCCATGGTGTTCTCGGGTGCGAGCCGGGCGCCCCCGCGGTGGGCCATCAACAGCGGGGACCCGGCGAAGTAGGGGTGGTGGGGCCGTGGTGCCATGCGGGCGCGGGTCCCCCCGCTCCTGCGATCCTCAGAGATCGCCGGGGTCGACCTCGTGGAGGTACTGGAGAACGACATCCAGGAGCTGGCTGGTCATGGCCCGCTCCGCCCGGGTGCGCTCCGGATCGTCCAACCCGCCGCGGGCCAGGCCGGCGTCGAGCTCGATCACGCGGCCGGCCAGGAACTCGACCAGATCCTGCACGACGTCGGGACGCGGCTGCGCCTCCACCCCGGCGGACGGCAACGCCTTCTTGAGCAGCAACCCCCGGACGAAGGCCAGGAAGCCCGGGAAGGTGAGCTGCGGCAGCGGCCCGCCCTCGAGCTCCTCCTCCTCGGTGAGGTTCTCCCACTCCAGCTCGTTCCAGTACAGGTCGAGCCCTTCCTCGCGCAGGTAGCTGCGCTCGGCGGGCGCACCGGCGCCGTCCACCGGCGCCTCGGGCAACTTCTTGCCGATCGCGGCTTCGAGGCGGGCACGGCGCTCGTCGACGAGACGTCGGACGTCCTGGGAGATGTCGGTGGAAGCCAAGGGTCGTGGCGGTCGGAGTGGCGGTGATGTCGTGGGGCGAATGTGCGCCCGGCCGGCGGACCGGGCAAGGTGGCTGGAGGAGGCGCTCGGTCGGCCACGGCCCCGCGCACCGGGGGCCTCGTGCCCGCCGACCGCGGCGGATGCCGCGGCGTCCACCACCTGCTACCATGGCCACTCCCGTCCACGTCCCGCCGGAGATCCGCCGCCCGTGATCCGCCCCCTGCTGCTGGTGGCCACCGCGCTCAGCGTCCTGTCCCCCTCCCTGGCCGCGCAACGCGTGCTGCTCAGCCCCGCCGCCGTCTACGACGGTGAGGCCCGGCACGAGGGTTGGGCCGTCCTGCTGGACGGCGCGCGCATCGTCGCGGCCGGGCCGGCCTCCACGCTCGACGCGCGCGGCGCCCGCACGATCGCGCTGGACGGGCTCACCCTGCTGCCGGGCCTCATCGAAGGTCACTCGCACCTGCTGCTCCACCCGTACGACGAGGTGGCCTGGAACGACCAGGTGCTGTCCGAGTCATGGGGTGAGCGTGTGGCGCGTGGGGTCGTGCACGCGCGGAACACCGTGATGGCCGGCATCACCACGGTGCGGGATCTCGGCAGCGAAGGCGCCGGCTACATGGACGTCGGTCTGCGGGACGCCATCGCGAAGGGCGTGGTGCCGGGGCCGCGCATGCTGGTGGCCGGCCCGGCCATCGTGGCGACGGGCAGCTACGGCCCGAAGGGCGCGCCCGAGTGGCATCTCCCGAAGGGCGCCGAGGAGGCCGACGGCGTGGACGGGTTGATCCGCGTGGCCCGCGATCAGATCGGTCGCGGCGTCGACGTGGTGAAGGTCTACGCCGACTACCGCTGGGGACCGAACGGGCAGGCGCGCCCGACCTTCACCGAGGAAGAGCTGCGCCGGCTGGTGGAGGTGGTCGCCTCGTCCGGGCGCTCCGTGGTGGCGCACGCCGCGACGGCGGAGGGGATGCGGCGGGCCGCGAGCGCCGGCGTGGGGACGATCGAGCACGGAGACGAAGGCACGGCGGAGATCTTCGCGCTCATGCGCGACCGGAACGTGGGCTACTGCCCCACGATCGCCGCCGGAGACGCCATCTCACAGTATGGCGGATGGCGCAAGGGAGCCGAGCCGGAGCCGGCACGCATCCGCCGCAAGCGCGAGAGCGTCGCGTTGGCCTACGCCTCCGGTGTGGCCATCTGCTTCGGAGGCGACGTGGGGGTCTACGCGCACGGCGACAACGTGCGCGAGCTGGAGCTGATGGTGGAGTACGGGATGACGCCTGCTGCCGCGGTGCGCGCCGCCACGGCGGGCAATGCACGCATGTTCGGCCTGGAGGACCGGGGCCGCGTGGCGGAAGGCCTGCTGGCGGACCTCATCGCCGTGGAGGGCGACCCGACCGCCGACGTCGGCGCGCTGCGGCGGGTGCGCTGGGTGATGAAGGGCGGCGAGGTGCTGCGCGCGCCGTAGGGGTGCACCCGCACGCGTCTGCGCCCGCGTCGTGTTGCACGCGTGTCCGGCGCGCACGCAGCGAGGCCCCCAGCAGGCGTTTCCGGGCGGTTCTGCAGCGATCCACGGGCGCAAACGCCGGGTGCGTGACGGAACGCGGCCTGCCGTAGAGAGGAGCTACCCGAGACTCCTCGCGTCTGGAGGCGCACCCGTGGCATCCTCGTCGTCCACCGGCTCCATCCCCCGTCCCGACCCGACCACCGTCCTTCCGGACGTGGGCTCCGGCGTGGCCGTCGCGGCGCGCGCCGGCTACACCGCCAAAGGCATCGTGTACGTCCTGGTGGGCGGGTTGACCGCATCGGCGGCGTTGGGCAGCGGCGACACCACCACGCCGTCCGAGGTCGTGCGGGGCCTGCCCGGCACCTGGTGGGGCGCCACCATGCTCGTGCTGATCGCGGTCGGCCTGGCCGGCTACGTGGTGTGGCAGATCGTCCGCGCGGTCGCCGACCCCGAGGACCGCGGCACCGACGCGAAGGGCCTGGCGCTGCGCGCGTCCTACCTGTTCAGCGCGGCCGTCTACGGTCTGCTCGGCTTCACGGCCGTGAAGGTCCTGTTGGATCAGGCGTCCTCGTCCTCCGGATCGAGCTCCAGCGAGCAGGCGAGCGGCATGTTGCTGTCGCTGCCCGGGGGTCGCTGGCTCGTGGCCTTGCTCGCGCTGATCGTCATCGGGCGCGGATGCGCCGAGATCTACAACGCCTGGTCGGAACGCTTCCGCGAGAACCTGGAGCTGCAGGTGGGGGGCGGCGTCGCGGATTGGATGATCCGGGTGGGCAAGGCGGGGCTGACCGCCCGAGGCGTGGTCTTCCTCGTCATCGGCGCCTTCCTGGTGCTGGCTGCGACCAGCGGCTCCTCCTCGCAGGCGCGCGGGCTCGAAGGCGCGATGGAGGCGCTGCGGGATCGAGGCGGTCCCTGGGTGATGGCGGCCGTCGCGGTGGGGCTCGCGTGCTACGGCGCATTCCAGCTGATCAAGGCCCGCTACCGCACCATCCCGGACTGACGCGTTCCCGTTCGCGACCCGCCGCGGTCAGCGACGACCCTCGAGCACACGGTCGTACACGCTGCGCGGGAGCAGTCTCCCGAACCGGGCGGCCAGCGCCACCGGGAGAGGAAAGGAGAATGAGCGCCGACGCTCGAGGATGGCGCGCGTCATCCGGCGCACGGCGTCGTCCAGCTCGAGCCCGAAGGGTCGGCTGGCGAAGTTGCCCTCGGTCATGGGCGTGCGCACCCAGCCGGGGTTGATCACGGTCACGTCCACTCCCGTTCCACGCAGCTCGATGCGCAGCGATTCGAACCAGGTGGTCATGGCGGCTTTGCTGGATGCGTAGGCGGCGCGGAACGGCAGGCCGCCATACCCGGCCACACTGCTCACGCACACGAGGTGGCCACGACGCTCCTCCAGCATGCGAGGGAGCACCGGATCCACGAAGTGCACGGCACCGAGGACGTTGATCTCGTACACGCGCCGTACTGCGGCCGCGTCCACCAGCCGCCGCGCCCGCTCCTGCTGGACACCCGCATTGGCCACGAGCAGGTCGACCGGGCCGATCGCCTCCTCACAGCGACGGACGGCGCGCAGCGCGGCATCTGCGTCGGAGACGTCGCAGGGGAGGACGACCGCGCGCTGACCGCGGTCCAGGACATCCGCGGCCACGGCTTCCAGGAGGTCGGCGCGGCGCGCCACGAGCGCGAGGTCGTACCCCTCGGCGGCGAGGGCCACGGCCAGGCCCCGGCCCAGACCCGACGACGCCCCGGTGATCAGCGCGACCGGCAGAGTGGACCCCCGGGGAACGGGTCTGGAAACGACGAAGGGGTCCGGGCGGACCCCTTGCGAAGATGCCGGAGGAGGGACTCGAACCCCCGACACGCGGATTATGATTCCGCTGCTCTAACCGACTGAGCTACTCCGGCGAAGGGCAGGAAACCTAATCCGGCCCTCTGGGGTTGCCAACCCCGACATCGGTGTCCCTCCCCGCCTTCAGGAGGCCCTCGTGGAACTCACCGCCATCCTCTGGCCCATCGCGGTCCTGGGCGCCCTCGGCGTCGCCACCAGCATGCGCGTCCTGTGGGAGTACGAGCGGGGTGTGGTGTTCCGCCTGGGCAAGCTCAAACGGGCCACCGGGCCGGGGTTGATCTTCCTGGTCCCCTTCGGGATCGACCGCATCCGCAAGATGGACCTGCGCATCGTGGCCCTGGACATCGCGCCCCAGGACACCATCACCAAGGACAACGTCTCGGTGAAGGTGAACGCCGTGGTCTACTTCCGCGTGGCGGACCCGGCCAAGGCCGTGGTGGAGATCGAGGACTACTACTTCGCCACCAGCCAGCTGGCCCAGACCACGCTGCGCAGCGTGATCGGCCAGTCCGAGCTGGACGAGCTCCTGGCCGAGCGCGAGCAGATCAACGAGATCGTCCGCGGCATCATCGACCAGGGTACCGACCCCTGGGGGATCGAGGTGACCGGGGTGGAGATCAAGGACATCGACCTGCCGCAGGAGATGAAGCGCGCGATGGCCAAGCAGGCCGAGGCCGAGCGCGAGCGCCGCGGGAAGGTGATCGCGGCCGAGGGAGAGTACCAGGCGTCCAAGAAGCTGGCGCTCGCCGCGGACGTCATCTCCCGCCATCCCGCTGCGCTCCAGCTGCGGTTCCTGCAGACGGCCGTGGAGGTCGCGGCCGAGAACAACTCCACCACCCTGTTCCCGATCCCGCTGGATCTCTTCCGGCCGATGATGGAGAAGGTCACCGGCGTGCGGGGAGGCGGATTCCCGCAGGAGGACGCGGACGCGGGTCCGGCCGCCGACCTTCCCGATCCCGACGCGCCCGCGGCGTTGCCGGACGGCGCGCTGCGCGCGCTGGGGCACGGACCCGAGCAGTCCGCGCAGCCCGTGGAGCCGACCCCGGGGAAGCCGGGCGCGGAGAAGTAGGGACGGCGCCCTTCCGCTCCGAACGGTCCGTCAGCGGTCGGGGTCGGAGCGGGGCTCCTCGTCACGCGCCGTGGACGTGGTGTCGTCGGGGTCGGCGACCTTGTAGAGCATCTCCCCGTCCCGGATGAACCCGAAGCGCTCGCGCGCGATGCGCTCGAGCACGGCCGGATCGTTGTTCAGCGAATCCGCCCACGCCTGCAGCGAATCCGTCACCTGGCGCAGGCGCGCCAGCTCGGCCTCGGCGGCTTCGATGTCCTTCCGGGCCCGCCGCAGGTCGAAGATCGTGTACTCCCCACCGAACACGACGAAGTACAGCGCGATCCCGAAGACGGCCGGAAGGACGAACCGGCCCCACCGGCGCGGCGCGGTCGCGGGCTCCGGGCGGCGGCTCATCCCCACAGACCGCGACCGGGGTAGCGCGCGGCGGCGCCCAGCTCCTCCTCGATGCGGAGCAGCTGGTTGTACTTGGCGACCCGGTCCGTGCGGCTCGCGCTACCCGTCTTGATCTGTCCCGCACCGGTGGCCACGGCCAGGTCCGCGATGAACGTGTCCTCGGTCTCGCCGGACCGGTGCGAGATGACGGAGCGGTACCCATGCCGCTCGCCGAGCGCGATCGCATCCAGGGTCTCGGTGAGCGTCCCGATCTGGTTCACCTTGATCAGGATCGCGTTGCCGACTCCCTGGTCGATCCCCTGCTGCAGACGCTCGGCGTTCGTGACGAACAGATCGTCTCCCACGAGCTGACAGCGGTCGCCGATGGCGTCCGTGAGCATCTTCCAGCCTTCCCAGTCGTTCTCGTCCAGCGCGTCCTCGATGGAGCGGATCGGGTAGCGGTCCACCCACTCGGTCCAGAACTCCACCATGCCGGCCGCGTCCCGCCGCGGACCCCGTGACCAGGGGAAGACATAGCCGTCCTCGCGGCAGAGCTCGCTGGCCGCGGCGTCGATGGCGAGCACGATGTCCTCACCCGCGCGGTAGCCCGCTCGCTCGATGGCCTCGAGCACGACCTCCACGGCCTCCTCGTTGCTGCGCAGGTCGGGCGCGAAGCCGCCTTCATCGCCCACGGCGGTGTTCTTGCCCTGCGAGGAGAGCACCTTCTTCAACGCATGGAAGACCTCCGTGCCCATGCGCAGCCCCTCCGAGAAGGAGTCGGCGCCCACGGGCATCACCATGAATTCCTGGAGGTCCACGTTGTTGGGTGCGTGGGCGCCGCCGTTCAGGATGTTCATCATGGGAACGGGCAGCAGGTTCGCGTCGGGCCCGCCCAGATGCCGGTAGAGCGGGACGCCGGCCGCGAGCGCGGCGGCGCGCGCGGACGCCATCGAGACGGCGAGCAGGGCGTTCGCGCCCAGGCGTCCCTTGTTCGGCGTCCCGTCCGCGTCCAGCAGGCGACGATCCAGGGCAGCCTGATCCGCGGGATCCAGGCCGGTGACGGCGTCCTTGAGCGCACCGTTCACGTTCGCGACGGCGTCACGCACGCCCTTGCCCACGTAGCGGTCCGCATCCCCGTCGCGCAGCTCGACCGCCTCGTGCTCGCCGGTGGAGGCACCGCTCGGCACGGCCGCGCGGCCGAGGACACCGCTGTCCAGGACCACGTCGGCTTCCACGGTGGGGTTGCCGCGCGAATCGAGGATCTCCCGCGCGTGCACGTCACGGATCTTGGCCACGGCTCTCGCTTCCTTCCGGTTCGGTGTTCGTTGAGGGTTCGGGGGCGCAGCCCGTCCGCGGGGCGCGCCGTCAGGACCGATCGTCTCCGGCGCGCGCCGTGTGGGGATCCCCGTCCGGGACACCGCCGATGGCCCCCTTGAGCTCGGCGATGGCGTCGTGCGAACGCTGGAGCAACGCGTCGCGGTCCTCGTGTGTCAAGCCCGCCGTCTCGATGGGGGCACCCACCTTGATGCGGATGTGGCCGGGGCGGACGCGGAACGATCCCTTGGGCATGATCTGGCGGGTGCCGGCGACCGCGACCGGGACCAGGGGCACCCGCGACTGGATGGCCAGCACGAAGGCGCCCTTCTTGAACGGCAGCAGGTGCCCCGTGGCCGAGCGCGTGCCTTCCGGGAACAGCACGATGGTCAGGCCGTCCTCCCGGATCCGCCCCGCCGCCTGCTGCAGGCTCTGCACGGCGGAGGAGCGATCGGAGCGATCGACCGAGATGTGCCCGCACATGCGCCAGGCCTGCCCGAAGATCGGGATGCGCGCCAGCTCCTTCTTGGCGACGAAGCGGAATCGTCCGGGCACGTGACCCAGCACGGCGAACACGTCGAACCACGACTCGTGGTTCGCGATGAGGATGTGGGGCTGGGCCGGGTCGATGTGCTCGGCGCCTTCGACCTCGATCGTGGAGCCGGAGGCGCGGACGATGCGGGCGCCCCAGATGCGCGCGAGCCGGTCGCAGGTGCACGGGGCGTCGGCGGGGCGCAGCAGGCCCCCCAGGATCGCGCGCGTGGCGTAGACGGCGGTCAGCACCACCCCGTAGGCCAGGACCCAGAGCGTCCGCAGCACGGTCAGGCGCCACTCCCGAAGTGGTCGTGCGAGCGGGGCAGCCGGTCGAGCCCATGCACCCGCACCCGCCCTTCGCCGGCCTGCGCGTCCCCCACCCGGGTGATCAGCACGCCGGTCTCCCGCTCGAAGCGCAGCGCGAGGGGTTGCACCCGCCCGGGCGGAGCCAGGAAGGCCAGCTCGTAGTCTTCCCCCCCGCCGAGCGCGAGCGAGCGGGCCTCCTCGACGCCCAGCCCCGAGCTCAGGAGGCCTTCGTGCAGCGGAAGCGCCGCCGCGTCGATCTCCAGGTCCAGGCCGGACGCCGCGGCCAGGTGGCCGGCGTCCCCCAGAAGCCCGTCGGAGAGATCGATCAGGGCGTGCAGCACCCCCTGCCCCGCCAGCCAGCGCGCCGCCTCGATGCGCGGGCGGGGCCGCAGGAAGGCTTCCAGCAGCTCCGGCCCGGGCGCGTGCCCCGCCTCCCACTGGCGCACGGCGAGCGCCGCGCCGCCGAGTCGGCCGGTGACCCAGAGCTCGTCGCCGGGGCGGCCCCCGGAGCGGAGCACCGGGGTGGCCGCCCGCCCGATCGCCACCACGTCCACGAGCCAGGCCGATCCGGCGGGCACGCGGGTCAGGTCTCCGCCCACGAGCGCGGCACCTACCTCGGCTGCGGCCACGCGTACGCCCGCGAGCAGGTCGGGGACGGACTCCGACGCCGATGCCGCATCCACACCCACGGTGGTCAGCAGCGCCACGGGCTCGGCCGCCATCGCGGCCAGGTCGGACAGGGCGCTCCGGGCGGCGCGCTCACCGATCTCCTGGGGCGACATCCAGTCGCGACGGAAGTGCACGCCCTCCACCGAGACGTCGACCGTCACCACGAACGGTCCCCCGTCCAGGACGGCCGCGTCGTCGCCCGGGCCCACCCGGACCCCGGCCGCGGTGCCCAGTCCCTGGAGGGCCTGCTCGATCAGCCGGAACTCGGCGCCGGCGCCGAGGCGGGAGCGGAGGGGGGCGTCGTCTACCATGGAGCCGGCAGATCGAGCGTGACGAACGGGAGGCCCAACGGGCTCGATGGCGGCGGCAGGCGCAGCACGTGGGGCAGGGATTCGATCAGGTCGGACGGGACGAGCGAGACGCCCAGGCCGACGCGCCGATGGGCCCGCCCGCAGTCGTGCAGCGCCAGCCCGGCGGCGCGGAACGGGTCCAGGCCCTGGGCCAGGCCCGCCCCGGCCACGCCGGCCAGCACGTCCCCCATCCCCGCGGCCGCCAGGTCGGAGCTGCCCTGGACGTCCACCGCCCAGGCTCCGTCGGGGGCACAGACCAGCGAGGGCGTGCCCTTGGCCAGCACCGTCGCGCCCCAGCGCGCCGCCACCTCCGCCGCCACCTCCGCGCGTTCGGGGTCGGGCACCGACCCCGGGCGCCCGGCGAGTCGGGCCAGCTCGCCCGGGTGGGGCGTGAGCAGCAGACCGGGATGGCCGACGGGACGCCCCTCCGCCTCGCCCGCGAGGAGCGTGAGGGCGTCGGCGTCGAGCACCGCGGGCGCGGGATCCGGGCCGGCGAGCGCAGCCGTGAGGGCGCGCCGGGCCGCATCGTCCGTCCCCATGCCCGGACCCGCCACCACGGCGTCCGACTGGGCCCGGGCCGCCTCGAGGGCGTCGGGGTCGTCCCGGTCCAGCCACAGCGCCTCGGGCACCCCGCGCTGGACGACCTCGCGGTTGGCGGCCGGAGTGGCGACGCGCACCAGGCCCACGCCCGCGCGCAGCGCGGCCCGCGCGCACAGGAGCGCGGCGCCGGCCATGCCGGCCTGACCGGCCACGACCAGGAGGGAGCCCACCGCCTTCTTGTGGGTCACGGCCGGGCGGACCGGGCGATGGGCGCACGCCCATCCCGGCGTGAGGACCACACCGGCGCCCAGGCGATCCCCTGCCGGGGGAAACCCGATCTCGACCGCCAGCAGGCGGCCGGCGTGGGCGCGGCCCGGATGGAGGAGGGTCCCCCGCTTGGGCGCCCCGAACGCGACGGTCACCCGGGCCTGCACCGCCGCCCCGGGCACCGCCCCGGTGGCGCCGTCCACGCCGGAGGGGATGTCCAGCGCCAGCACGGGCGGCCCCGCCGCGTGGAGGCGCGCGATCAGCCGGGCGTGGGGCTGGCGGGGCGGGCCGCTCAGCCCCGTGCCCAGCAGGCCGTCGACCAGCACGGCCGCCCCGGCCAGGGCGGCGTCGGTGCCGACGTCGTCGGGATCGAGCAACGGGAGGTCCCAGCCATGGGACAGGGCACGGTGGGCCGCCGTGGGGCCCAGCGGCACCAGTCGCACCTCACGCCCCCACGCGCGCAGCGTGCGGGCCACCACATGGCCATCGCCGCCGTTGTTGCCGGAACCGGCCAGGACCACGACCCCACCCTCCGGAAACAGGCGCGCGACGATCTGGGCCGCGCTCCGACCCGCGTTCTCCATGAGCACGCGTTCGGGGACGTCCTGGGTGTCGATGGACCAGCGATCGAACGAGGCGGCCTCGCTCCCGGTGGGGACGGCGACCCCGGCCCCTCCGCTCACGAGGTCCCACCCGGCGCCGGTGTCGGCCATCATCGGGAAGCCCGGCACCTCCGGCGCGAGCGCGCCGCCGGCGGGAGCCCTACTTGTAGCTGGGGCCGATCGCCCGGCCCAGCGTGATCTCGCCGTTGTCGATGCGGATGTTGAATCCGCACTCGGGGTTCGAGCACACCCACGCCTTGAACCGGATGGGCGCTCCGTCGCGTCCGTAGTCGGACAGCGGCAGCAGCGTTCCTGTGGTGCACTTCATACAGCCGGGATATCCCCGCTCGTCCGCCATTGACTCTCCACCTCGTCGGCGCGGTCGTCCTTCGGCGCCAGGCACCTTCGGCCTGGTCCGTCTAGAGCCTCGCCTCCCACGGGTAATCCCGTTCGAAGGCCTCCTCGAAATCGAAGACATCGCTGAAGTCTTCCACCCGGTCGTGCTCCTGCTTGATGAGCACGCCGCACTCCACCAGGGCGAACACGATCTCGCCCAGATCCTCCGTCGCGTGGATGCCCCAATGCTCCAGCACCGTCCGCGCCATGGGCCCGTACTGCTCCAGCGCCAGCGCGCGCACGCCTTCCGCCAGCTCGGGTCCCGAGATGTGGCGCGGCTCGGGCAGGGTGGCGATGACCTTGTGCAGGGAGGAGAGCACGAGCAGATACCCCTTCGCGTGGAAGCGCGGGTTCCGCTCCTGGAGTTGCTCCAGGATCTCCTCGGCGAACGTGAGCTCGGTCATGGCCGCAAATGTCGGCGGACCCCCCGGTCGGCGCCAGTCCCCCGGACGGCGCCGCACCGGAGGGGATGACCGCCCTCGCTCACGCCGGCACCGGCTCGGGATAGAGCGGATGGCGGGCGCAGAGCTCCTGGACCTCGGCCCGCACGGACGCGACGCGCTCCGGTGCCTCGGGAGCGTCCAGCAGGTCGGCGATCCAGTGGGCGATGCGACGGAACTCGGCCGGTCCCATGCCGCGCGTGGTGAGCGCCGCGGCCCCGATCCGGAGTCCCGACGTCACGAAGGGCGAGCGCTTCTCGCCCGGCACCGTGTTCTTGTTCACGGTGATCCCCGCGGCTTCCAGCCGTGCCTCCGCCTCCTTGCCGGTAAGCGTGTGGTCGCTCAGGTCCACGAGCACGAGGTGGTTGTCCGTCCCGCCGCTCACGAGCCGCACGCCACGCTCCTGCAGCCCGTCCGCCAGGACGGCGGCGTTCTCCACCACCTGGGCGGCGTAGCTGGCGAAGTCGGGGCCGAGCGCCTCGCGCAGCGCCACGGCCTTGGCCGCGATCACATGCATGAGCGGGCCGCCCTGTGTGCCCGGGAAGACCGCCTTGTCCACCGCCTTGGCATGCCGCTCCTCGCTGAGGATCAGGCCGCCCCGGGGGCCGCGCAGCGTCTTGTGGGTGGTGGTGGTCACGACGTCCGCGAGGCCGACGGGCGTGGGGTGCACGCCACCGGCGACGAGCCCGGCGATGTGCGCCATGTCGACCATCAGCAGCGCGTCCACCTCACGCGCGATCGAGGCGAAGGCTTCGAAGTCGATGATCCGCGGATAGGCGCTGGCACCGGCGATGATCATGCGCGGCCGCTCGGCGAGCGCCTGGGCCCGCAGCGCGTCGTAGTCGATGCGGCCCGTGTCCTCGCGCACGCCGTAGGCGCGCACCTCGTACAGGAGCCCCGAGAAGTTGACGGGAGAGCCATGGGTCAGATGACCGCCGTGGCTCAGGCTCATGCCCAGGATGCGGTCGCCCGGCTGCAGCAGCGCCAGGAACACCGCCATGTTGGCCTGGGCGCCCGAATGCGGCTGCACGTTGGCGTGCGTCGCGCCGAAGAGGCGGCAGGCGCGCTCCCGGGCCAGCTCCTCCACCGTGTCGACGTGCTCACAGCCGCCGTAGTAGCGCTTCCCGGGAAGGCCCTCGGCGTACTTGTTGGTGAGCACCGTGCCCATCGCCTCGAGCACCGCGCGCGAGACGAAGTTCTCGCTGGCGATCATCTCCAGCTGGCCGGCCTGGCGCCGCTCCTCCAGCTGGATGGCCTCGTACACGTCCGCGTCGACCGCCTTCAGGTGCTCCACGGGCTCCTCCGCTCGGGCTCCGTCACGAAGATCCGTCAGACCCAGCTCTTCTGGAGCGTGCGTACTTCCGCCAGCCGCTGCTCGGCCAGCCGGTCCGCCGCCACGCTCGTGGGTACGCCGTCGGCATCCGCCCGCTGGAAGATGCGCAGCAGGGTGTTGTAGATGTCACCCGCCTTCCGCTTCGCCCGATCGCGGCCCCACTCGTTGATCTCGCCATAGACGTTGATGAGGCCGCCGGCGTTGATCACGTAGTCGGGCGCGTACAGGATGCCCTTCTTCTGCAGGGCTTCCCCGTGCCGCGCCTCGGCCAGCTGGTTGTTGGCCGCTCCCGCGATGACGTCGACCGTGAACACCTTCAGCGTCTCGTCGTCGACCACCGCTCCGAGGGCACACGGTGCGAAGATGTCGGCGTCCACCGCGTAGATGTCGTGGGTACCCACGGCGGTGGCGCCGAAGTCGTCCACCACGCGCTGGACGCGCTGCGCGTCGATGTCGGTGACGGTCAGCCGAGCGCCATCCTCGTGCAGGTACGAGCAGAGGTGGTAGCCCACGTGCCCGAGGCCCTGCACGCTCACGTGCTTCTCCGACAGGTCGTCCGAGCCGTAGCGCTCGTGCGCGCACGCCTTGATGCCGCGGTAGACGCCGTAGGCGGTCACGGGGGACGGATCCCCCGAGCGGCCGAGCAGTCCGACGACCGAGTCGGTCTCCATCCGCACGAACTCCATGTCGTCCACGGAGGTGCCGACGTCTTCGGCCGTGATGTAGCGGCCGCCGAGCGATTCGACCGCGCGCCCATGCGCCCGGAAGATCATCTCGCGGTCACGCGTGCGGTTGTCGCCGATGATGACCGACTTGCCGCCGCCCAGATTGAGACCGGTGATCGCGGCCTTGTAGGTCATGCCGCGGGACAGGCGCAGCGCGTCGGTGATGGCCGCCTCGTCGGAGTCGTACTGCCAGAAGCGTGTCCCGCCCAGCGCGGGCCCGAGCGTCGTATCGTGGATGGCGATGATGCCCTTGTAGCCGAGCGTGGGCTCGCTCCACAACACGATCTGCTCGTGTCCGAACGTCTGGAGCGCATCGAAGATCTTCATCGAAAGGATTCCGTCCTGTCAGGTTCCAGTGGATGCCCCGTCGCCACCCAGCAGATCGCGGGCGACGATCCAACGGAGCACCTCGTTCGTGCCTTCGTAGATCTCGGTCCCCTTGGCGTCGCGCATGAGCTTCTCCACGGGGTAATCCCTCATGTAGCCGTAGCCGCCGAAGATCTGGACGGCCTCGTCCGCCACGTACATGGCGGTCTCGCTCGCGAACACCTTGGCCGCCGCGCAGGCGGCCGCCGGCGCGAGCGCCGCCGGCCCGGCCGGCAGATCCAGCGCGGCCGCCGTCTGCTCCAGCAACGACCGGGCCGCCCCCACCCGGATCGCCATGGTGGCCAGCTTCTCCTGGATGGCCCCGAACGCCGCCAGGGGCCGGTCGAACTGCTCGCGGCCCAGCGCGTAGGCCACCGCGTGCTCGAGGGCGGCCTGGGCGATGCCGACCGCCTGGGCCGCGATGCCCAGCCGGCCCACACCGAGGGCCTGCATGGCGTAGCCGAAGGCCGCGCCGGGCTGCCCCACCAGGGCCGAGCCGTCCACCCGCACGTCCAGCTCCACGGAAACGGTCTCGGTGGCCCGCAGGCCCAGCGTGGTCTCGCGGCCCGTCACGGTGTAGCCGTCCGTTCCGGGCTCGACGAGGAACAGCCCCACCTCGTGGGCTCCCTCCCCCGTGCGCGCGAAGACGGCCACCACGCCCGCCCGGGCCCCATTGGTCACCCAGCGCTTGCGGCCCCGGATGCGCCACCCGTCGCCGTCCCGCTCGGCGCGGGTGGACAGGGCGGCGGCGTCGCTGCCCGCCTGGGGCTCCGTCAACGCGAAGGCCCCGAGCACGTCGCCCGAGGCCATGGGAGTGAGCCAGCGCGTCTTCTGGGCGTCGTCGGCGAAGCCCAGGAGCAGCGCGACCAGCGGCCCGTTGTGGATGGCGAGATCGAGGGCGACGGACGCATCCCCCCACGCGATCTGCTCGAGCACGGTCAGGTAGGTGGGCACGTCCAGGCCGAGCCCCCCGTAGGCCTCGGGGACCCGCATGCCGAAGAAGCCCAGCTCGGCCAGCTTGCCGTGCACGTCGGCGTCCAGGCGGCGCTCGGCGTCCCAGCGGGCGCTGTGCGGGCGGAGCTCCGACTGCGCGAACTCGCGCGCCAGCGCGCGCAGCTCCAGTTGTTCCTGGGTGAGCGCCATCAGGCGTCGTACCGGTAGAAGCCACGGCCGGCCTTGCGACCCAACCAACCGGCGGCGACGTACTTCCGGAGCAGCGGACAGGGGCGGTAGCGGTCGTCTCCGAGCCCGCCGTGCAGGACCTCCAGGATGTTCAGGCAGGTGTCCAGCCCGATGAGGTCGGCCAGGGCCAGCGGGCCCATGGGGTGGTTCATCCCGAGCTTCATGACCGTGTCGATCGCCTCCGCCTCGCCCACCCCTTCCATGAGGCAGAAGATCGCCTCGTTGATCATGGGCATCAGCACGCGATTGGAGACGAAGCCGGGGTAGTCGTTGACCTCGACCGGCTCCTTGCCCAGGTCACGCGAGAGCGCGAAGACCGCGGCGGTGGTCTCGTCGGTGGTGGCCAGCCCGCGGATCACCTCGACCAGCTTCATGACCGGGACGGGGTTCATGAAGTGCATGCCGATCACCGAGCCCGGGCGGCGCGTATGCGCGGCGATCTCGGTGATGGAGATGGAAGAGGTGTTGGTGGCGAGGATCGCGCCCTCGGGGGCGGACTCGTCCAGGGTCTGGAAGATCCGGACCTTGAGATCGGCCCGTTCGGGCGCGGCCTCGATCACGATGCCCGCCCCGGCCGCCGCGGCGGCGAGGTCGGTCGAGCCCTCGATGCGTCCCGAGGCGGCGTCGCGGTCCTCCTGGGAGAGCGTGCCCTTCTTCACCTGGCGGTCGAGGTTCTTGCCGATGGTGGCGAGGCCTCCGGCCAGTGCGTCCCGGTCCACATCCACCAGCGTCACCCGGCGACCGGAGAGGGCCGCCACGTGGGCGATCCCGTTCCCCATGGTCCCCGCTCCGACCACCGCGACGTGCTCGAACTCCATCGGTCTCCCGCGTCCTCGAGTTCCGTTTCCCGAACAGCCTGCCTAGTACTCCGACCCCTCCCGGGGGTGCCCCGGCTGGAGGGGGTCCGGTAGGGGTCGCCACTGCACGGCCGACGGCTCCGGAGCGAGCCATCTCGTGCGGGCGATCCAGACGGCCGCGCCGGTCAGCACGACCAGGGCCGCGATGCCCCCTTCCGGGCCGAAGGCGCCCCCGCTCCACCAGGCAGGGCCGTCCATCCGGAGCGCCAGGTAGGGTGCATCGACCAGGTCGAGGCCGCTCACGGGGAGGTCGACCCAGAAGCCGATCGACCAGTTCCAGCCCAGGTGGACGCCCGACGCCCACCACAGGCTCAGGGTGCGCAGGTAGACCAGGCCCAGGAGCGCGCCTGCGGCGGCCAGATTCACCAGCGCGAGGGGCGCGACGTCCGGGTTGCCGAGGTGGAGGGCCGAGAAGGCGACGCTGGTCAAGGCCAGCGCGGGCCACCCGCCCAGGCGGGCGGCCAGGACCTGGAAGGCGTACCCACGGGCCAGGGCCTCCTCGGCCGCGGCCGGCAGGGCGAAGAAGGCGAACGAGCCCCACGCGGCGCCGAGCCACCCGAGCGGGGTGCCGGGCTCGGAGCCCAGCGCGATGCCCCCGCCGAGCGCGATGAGCCCGGTGACGGCCAGGCCCAGCGCGAGCCCCAGCCCCACCCCTCGGCCCAACTCCCGCGGGAGGGAGAGCGCCAGCGGGAAGCCGAGGGCCCCGGGGCGGCGTCCGTCCAGCCGCAGGACGAGCACACCGGCCGCGACCGAGGCGAGCAGCAGGGTGAGCGCCCCACCCAGGAAGGCCGCCACCCCGAGCGTGCCGGCCCCCCACACCAGGGCGGCCAGCACGCCGAAGAACAGGGAGAGGCGGAGGATCAGGCCGCCCCACCCGAACGGGGCGGAGCGGGTCGCGCGCGGACCCTCCACGCCGGGATCAGGCCCGCCGGGCCGGATCCCCCCCGATCACCCGGAGCAGCAGGACGGCCAGGGCCACCTGGACGGCCCCGCCCGGCAGGAACGGGAGGGCGCCCATGCGGAAGGCGCCCTCCAGACCCTGGCCGGAGACCAGCGCGAGCTGGGCCACGCCACCCGTCAGGATGACGACCAGGCCGGCCGCGGTGCCCAACGAGGCGCGCACCAGCCCCGGCGTCCGCCCCAGCAGCGCGCCCACCGCGAACGCCGCCACCGGGAAGGCGGCCAGGTAGCCGCCGGTGGGACCGAGCAGCCAGGGGAGCCCTGCCCCACCGCCCGAGAACACGGGCGCGCCCAGCGCGCCCAGGGTCAGGTAGGCCAGGAGCGCGAAGGCACCCGGCACGGCCCCCAGCAGACCGCCGACCAGCAGCACCGCGATGGGCTGCAGCGTGACGGGCACCGGCGTGCCGGGAAGGGGGATGGCCACGCGCGCGGCGCCTGCGATCAGCGCCACGGCGGCGATCACGCCCAGCGCCTGGTGGGCGGTGCGGGCTTCGGTCCAGCGTCCGGTCTGCAGGGGCACGGGGCTCCTCGTGTCGGCTCGGGTGGGATGGAGTCGGGGACGGTGCGGTGATCTACGCCTTCTCGACCGAGAGCGCCACCGCGTTGCCGCCGCCCAGGCAGAGCGTGGCCACGCCGGTCGAGGCACCCCTGTCCTCGAGCGCGCCCAGCAGCGTGACCAGCACGCGAGCGCCGGAGGCGCCGATGGGGTGACCCAGGGCGACCGCGCCCCCGTTGATGTTGACCTTGTCCGGGTCCATCTCCAGCGCGCGCATGTCGGCGATGGCCTGCACGGCGAACGCCTCGTTCACCTCGAAGAGGTCGTAGTCGCCGATGCGCTTGCCCTCCTTCTTCATCAGGCGCTGCATGGCGTCGACGGGCGCGAAGAACAGGTCCTGCGGCTCGGTGGCACCCGAGGCGTAGCCGGTGATGATCGCTTCGACCGGGAGGCCGTGGGCCTCGGCGTACTCGAGCGACGCCACCACGAGCGCGGCGGCGCCGTCGTTCAGGCCGGGCGCGTTGCCCGCGGTGACAACGAGGTTCTCGAGATCCTTGGGCGCGTCGTTCGGGAAGGCCGGACGCAGCTTGCCCAGGGCTTCGAGGGAGGTGTCCTTGCGGGGCGACTCGTCGGTGTCGACGACCGTCACGCCTTTGCGCGTCTTCACCTCGACCGGGACGATCTCGTCCTGGAAGCGGCCGGCCTCGATGGCGTCGATGGCCTTCTGGTGGGAGCGCAGGCTGAACTGGTCGGCGTCCTCGCGGCTCACGCCCGCCTTGGCCGCCGTGTATTCGGCGTGACCGCCCATGTGGCAGTGGCCGAAGGAGCACCACAGGCCGTCGTAGATCAGCCCGTCCTGCACGGTCTGGTCGCCGAACTTCACGCCCTCGCGCAGGCCCCGCAGGTAGAACGGCACGTTCGACATCGATTCCATGCCGCCGGCCACCACCAGGCGGGCGTCACCGGCCTTGACGGCCTGGGCCGCCAGCATCACGGCCTTCAGGCCCGATCCGCACACCTTGTTCACGGTGAGCGCGGGCACCGTGGCCGGGATGCCACTCCGGACGGCGGCCTGCCGGGCGGGGGCCTGGCCGGCTCCGGCCGTCACCACGTTCCCCATGATCACCTCGTCGATGTCGCCGAGGTCGATCCCGCTCCGCTGCACCGCGGCGCGCAGGGCGATCGCGCCCAGGTCGGGCGCGGCGATGGAGGACAGCCCGCCCAGGAAGCGCCCGATGGGCGTGCGGGCCGAGCCCTTGAGGAGGACCGGGGTGGTGGCCTTGTTCATGAAGCCTGCTCCGATGTGCGGCGGTGATCGAGGTCGGGACCCGCGAACCGGACGGGCCAGCGCCCGCCCGGGCCGCCGGAAGATACACCCGGACGGGCAGAGGGGGGATCCGGGGGCGGCGGGAAGGCGCGGCGCGGGTGGCGGTTCGGGCGGCGGGGGATCGCGGAGCGGGTGGCGGTTCGGCGGCCCGCGTCGAGCCCAACGCGTGGCTGCCGAGCCCCGCGCGTGGTCCGCCCGGACGTTCCCGCGGGAACGCGGGGGCGGGCGGATGGGATCCCGGGACGGTGGCGTTTCAGCGGAAACGTCGGAGCGGCGCGGGTGCGCGGCTCCTGCCGACCGGATCGCTCGACCGCCCCGGACGCTATACTTGAACCATGGACACCCGACCCCAGGACACATCCCCCGAGGCATGGGCGTACACGCTCGCCCTGCATCGCGCGCTGTCGCCCGCTCGCCGCGTCGAGCTGGCGCTCGAGATGAGTGACGAGGTCCGGGCGATCCAGCTGGAGGGGTTGCTGGCGCGCAATCCGAGGTGGACCCGCGCGGATGCCGTCCGCCATCTGGTGCACCGCGAATTCGGCGTGCGGCTGCCGGATCGATGAGCCTGGGGGAGCTTCTCGGCCGCGTCGTCGGCATCCTGACGCGGTTGGAGGTGCCCTACATGCTCACCGGCTCCCTGGCTGCCGCACACTACTCGCTCCCGCGGGCGACCCAGGACGTGGACCTGGTGATCGAGCTCGGCGACGGAGCGGTCAGCGGGTTGGTGGACGCCTTGGCGGCCGCAGGGTTCTACGTGAGTCCGGAGGCGGCACGCGAGGCCATCCAGGTCCGGGGATCTTTCAACGCGATCGACGCCGAGAGCGGCTGGAAGGTCGACTTCATTCCCCGCAAGGAGCGGCCGTTCAGTCGCAGCGAATTCCAGCGCCGGCGCCTGGTGCCCATGCTCGGGTCGGAGGTTGCCGTGGTCAGCCCCGAGGACCTGGTGCTCGCCAAGCTCGAGTGGGCGTCGAAAGGCGACTCCGAACGGCAGCGACGCGACGCGGCACGAGTGATGGAGTCCCTGGGTGCGGCGCTCGATCACGCGTACGTCGAGCGCTGGCTCGATGCGTTGGCCGTCCGCGAGGAATGGGAGCGCGTGCGCGCGGGGGGTCCTCAGCGCTGAGCGTGCACCATCGAGGTCGCAACGGCCTTTGCCCGCGTGCCCGGCGGCATCCCCATCACCCTCACCCCCCGGATCCCGCCCCTCCCCGTCTCCTAACCGCCCACCCGCACCACGTCCACCAGCTCGGGCCGCCCGGGATCGCCCTGCAGGCGGGCCCGCACCACCTCCGGGTCGTGTTCGAACACCAGCGTCCACGCTTCCGCCACCGCGCGCTTCCACAGCCACGTCTTGGTGTCGAGCGTGGTCAGCGGCTCCACGTCGTAGCCCATGATCCAGGGCAGCGGGACGTGCGCGCTGGTCGGGCACACGTCGCCCAGGAAGATGGCGGTCTCGCCGTCGCTCTCGATCAGCACGGACTGGTGGTGCGGGATGTGACCCGGGGTGGGAAGCACGCTGATGCCCTCCGTCACCACGGCCTCGCCGTCCACCAGGTCGAACAGGCCCGCCTCCGCCACCGGCTCGTAGTTGGCCGGCAGATAGCTGGCCCGGATGCGCGGGTTGTCCCAGCGCGCGAACGCGAGCTCCTTCTCCTGCACCACATAGCGCGCCCGCGGAAAGGACGGGACGGCGCCTACACTGTGCCCGTCCTCACCCGGGACCGCATCCGGGGCGCGTCGCGTGTTGCCGCCGGCGTGGTCGAAGTGCAGGTGCGTGTCCACCACGATGTCCACGTCCTCGGGCCGGTGGCCGGCGGCGCGGATGGCATCCTCGAGCGCGGTGGGGTCGCCCTCGTTCTCGAGGCCGTAGATGTCCTTGAACTTGTCCGTCTCCTTGTCCCCCGCGCCGGTGTCGATGAGCACCAGGGCGGAGGGCGCCTCCACCAGCAGGCAGCGCATGGCCAGCGGGATGCGGTTGCGCGCGTCGGCCGGGATGCGCTTCTCCCAGAGCGGCTTCGGCACCACGCCGAACATGGCGCCGCCGTCCAGGCGCTGGAGCCCCGCCTCCAACGCGTGCACGCGCAGCCGGCCGACCGCGAACGAGGTGACCAGAGGACGTGGGCCGCTCATCGCGGATCCGCTGCGAACGAGAATCGGAGTTCCGTCATCGGCTTCCAGCGCTGTGCAGGTGGACCCTCGAATCGTGTGCGTCGTCCCAGGGATGAGCCCGAGCGTGGTCTCCCGGAGGAGCGCGTCGGAGCAGCCGCGCGTCGGCTCATCCGTGACCCGGCGTGAAGAGATCGGTCTGGACGCGCGGCCTTCGGGGCCGCTCGCGCCTGGGCACGTAGCGAAGATAGCGCTGCAGCGCGTGCAGGTCCGACAGCCCCATGCGCTCGGCCAGATCCAGCAGGCGGACCAGCACGCGCGCCGTGGCGAGCGCGTCCCCGTAGGCGCGATGCCGGTCGTAGATAGGCACCTCGAAGTGGTCGGCCAGGCCGTCCAGGCTCCGGTTGCGGAGCTGCGGCAGCAGGCGCTTGGCGAGGCGCACCGTGCACAGTCGCGGCACGCGCGGCACCGCACCCGAGGTCTCGCCGATCTGTCGCGACACGAAGCCCCAATCGAAGCCGACGTTGTGCGCGACGAACACCCTTCCCTCCAGGCGGGCCGCGACCTCGTTCGCGATCTCGTCGAAATACGGCGCGCCCGCGAGCAGCGCGTCCGAGATGCCGGTGAGCCGGAAGATGGACGGAGGGACCGGACGGCCCGGGTGCACCAGGGTGTGCCAGCTCTCCTCCACCCGACCGCTCCGCACCTCCACCACCGCCACCTCGGTGATGCGGTGGCCGCGGGAGAAGGGGCCGCCCGTGGTCTCGACATCCACGACCGCGAAACGCAGATCGCGCAGCGGCGTCCCGACGGGCACTGCGCCGGGCGCCAGCCGCCACATGCCCTGCGGGTCCACCTCGAAGCGGCTGTCGCCCCCGAGCAGGGCCAGGACGGCCTTGCCGGCCGCACCCGGGTGCCCCCGCAGGCTCAGCACGTCGGCGGCCAGATCCTCGGTGGACGTGGGCCCCGTCTCGAGTCGGCGGAATGCGCGATCCACCAGCGAGCCGGGTCGCGCACGTCCGCTCATGCGTCCGGACCCTGGCTGAGGGAAAAGGCGAGCGCCTCCAGCTCCATCGACATGTTGACGTCCCGCAGCGCCACGCCGGCCGGTGCGTGCAGTTGGGTGGGGGCGAAGTTCAGGACCCCGTGCACACCCACCGCCGCGAGGCGGTCGACGATGCCCTGCGCCGCCTCCACGGGGACGGCCAGGACCGCGATGTCGACCGGACGCTCCGCGAGCACCCGCTCCAGGTCCTCCTCCGCTTCGATGCGGACCTCCCCCAGACACCGTCCCACCTTGCCCGGATCGGAGTCGAAGACGGTCACGATCTCGAAGCCACGGCGGCGGAAGTCGGCGTACTCGAAGAGCGCCGTCCCGATGCGCCCGGCACCGACCAGCGCCACGCGCCACCGGCGGCCGAGGCCCAGGATGTCCCGCAGGTGGTCGGAGAGGTCCGCGACGTCGTAGCCCCGTCCGCGCTTGCCGAAGGAGCCGAAGAGCGAGAGGTCCTTGCGGACCTGGGCGGCCGTGGTGGCCCCCCGCCGGGCCAGCTCGCGACTGGAGACGGTGCGCGTCCCGCCGCGCTCGAATTC
Organism: Gemmatimonadota bacterium; assembly: GCA_041390125.1. Classification (NCBI taxonomy): domain Bacteria; kingdom Pseudomonadati; phylum Gemmatimonadota; species Gemmatimonadota bacterium. The sequence continues at coordinate 223,407 of JAWKQN010000006.1, forward strand.
CTCCAGGAAGCGGAGGTAGAGCGAAAGGCGCCGGACGGTGGAATCGGAGATCTTGCGGGACACTCGCGGCCAGACTTGTGAAATCCTTCACAATCTAGCCGATCAGGTCGCGGAAGCAACGGATTGGCCGGGGTCCTCATCCTGCCCCCCTCGCCCGCGCGTCGGCCCAGGCCTGCGCCAGGGCCACCCACGTCTCGGGGGCGATCTGGTCCGGCCGCCGCTCCGCCGGCAGTCCCACGGCGTCCAGGACGCCGTCCGCCCGGGCGCCCAGCGCCAGGTCGGGGTGATCGCGAAGCACCTTGGCGATCTGCTTCCGCCGCCACTGGAAGGCCGCGCGCACGACGTGGCGTAGCCTACCCTCCTCGTCCACGGTGAGGCGCGGGGGACGATGGGGCACGAGCCGCACCACCGCCGAGTCCACCCGCGGGCGCGGCCGGAAGGCGCCTGGCGGCACCCGCAGCACCCCGTCCACCTCCGCGACCGTGCGGATGCCCACGGTCAGGGCTCCGTACGCCTTGCTGCCGGGCTCCGCCCGGAGCCGGTCGGCCACCTCCTTCTGGACCATCACCACGATCGCACGGGGACGGGGCCGGGCCAGCAGGTGGAAGAGCAGCGGCGAGGTGATGTTGTAGGGGATGTTGCCCACCACGACGGTGTGGGCCGGATCGCCCAGCGCGGCCAGCGACAGCTCGAGCACGTCCGCGTGGAGCAGCGTGATGCCGGGGTCGTGCTGCGCCCGATCCGACCAGTGGGCGGCCAGCGCGTCGTCCAGCTCGACGAGCACCAGACGGTCGGTGCGCTCCCGCAGCCCGTGCGTGAGCGCACCACGTCCCGGCCCGATCTCCACGACGGTGTCCCCGGGCTCGATGGGCGCCGCGTCCACGATGCGACGCGCGAGCGTGGGATCGACCAGGAAGTTCTGACCGAGCGAGCGCTTGGGTCGTCCGTGCAGCGACACCGCGGCCGTCAGAGCCGGACGATCATCGCCGTGCGGTCGTCGGCGGGAATGGTCCCTTCGCTGTCCGCGGCCAGCGCGAAGAGCAGGTCCACGATCTCCGCGACGGGCCGCGTGCGCTCACGCACGACCGTGGAGATCACGCGCTCCTCGCCCGAGCCGCGCCGGTCCTCGGCCAACAGGTCGGACAGACCGTCCGTGAAGAGCAGCAGCACGTCCTCCTGCTCCCACGCCGCGCTCCGCTCGGTGTAGCGACCCTCGGGCGCGATGCCCATGGGTGGATCGGTGGCCGCCAGCCGGGTTGCCGTCCCGTCGGGTTGGATGCGGAAGGCGTGGGGGTGCCCGGCGTTGGCGTAGACCAGACGATGGGCGGCCGGATCGATGACGCCGTAGAACAGCGTCAGGTACATCTCCGTGGTCTCGAGCTCGTCGCGCACCGCGGCGTCGACGCGGGCCAGCACGCCGGAGGGCGAACCGCCTTCGGCCGCGTAGATGGCGGCCGCGCTCATCACCAGCGTCATGATCAACGCCGCCGGGAAGCCGTGTGTCGAGACATCCCCGATCATGACGCCGATGCGGCCGCCGCTGAGCGGGAAGAGCTGATAGAAGTCCCCGCCCACCTGCTCGGCGGGACGCACGCGCGCGCCCACCTCCGCACCCGGAAAGCGATCCACGGGCGGGAGGAGCTTCATCTGCAGGTCGTGCGCGAGCTGCATCTCGCGCCCCATGCGCTCCTGCGCCAGCGTCTTCTCGATGAGGCGATTGTTCTCGAGCGCCGCGCCGACCTGGCTCGCGATGGCGGACAGGAGCTTCTGGTCGGACGCGCTGAAGCGCTCCCCGGTGCGCCGGCCCACGAGGTTGATCACCCCCACCGTGCGGGGCACGCCGCTCGGCGGTGTGTAGCGGATCGGCACGGAGAGCATGGACTCGGTGGCACGCGCTCCGCCGCGCCGCTCCACCGGGCGATCGGGACCCTCCGCCTCCGCGTCCGCGGGACCGTACATCGCCGCCCGGCCCTCACGGAAGACGCGGGCGGTCACTGCGTCCACGTCGTCCACGCGGATGGGCTGGTCGCGGCCGGAGCGCCCCACGGACGCGACCAGGCGCAGCATGCCGGGGTGCTCGTCGTGCACCCACAGCGAGCCACGCTCGGCGGCGAGCACGTCGCACACCTCGTTCAGGATCGCGTGGGCGGCGTCCTCCAGCCGCAGGATGGAGCCCAGCGTCTCGGAGATGGAATAGAGGAGGTTGATCTCCTCGTAGCGCTCGGAGAGCTCGTACGTGAAGAAGTGCACCTCGTGATCGTACTCGAGGGCCAACTCCACCTGGTGCGCGATGAGGTCGCCCAGCGTCGTGCTGCCGGTCGCGCCGCACAGCTCGATCTCGAGCGGAGGACCGGAGCGCGTGGCCACCGGCACCCGCAACGCGGCGCCGTCGAAGGGCACCGCTCCCGCGGGATCGCGCACGACGCGCGCACCGTCCACGGTGGCGACGAGGCGCACGTCGATCCCGAGCGCGGTGCGGAAGTCTTCGAGGGTCCGGAGGACCGTTTCCGGCAGCGGCGGCCCGGACGGGCCGTCCGGGATCATGCCTGGGCTCCGCCCAGACCGCCCGTGCTGGAGCGCAGGATCAGCGTGACCGAGTTGCCCTGCTCGTTGTAGTGCACCTCGTCCATCAGCTTGCGCATCAGGAACACCCCCCGGCCGCAGGGCCGGCGCCGGTTGACCGGCTGGGTGGGGTCGGGAACGCACGCGGGATCGAAGCCGGGGCCCTCATCGGTCACGCGCACGGTGATGCGGTGCGGCGCTCGCGAGATCTCCACACGCACGCGCTTGTGGGGATCCTGGCGGTTGCCGTACAGCATCGCGTTGGAGAGGGCTTCGGTCAGCCCGACCCGCAGGTTGAGGCTCAGCTTGCGGGGGTCCGCATGGCCGTTCAGGCAGGCCACCACATGCTCGACCGCCGACTCGATGGCCGACAGGTCGTTGGGGAGCTCCAGGACGAGGTCGTCCAACCTCGGATCGCCGAACCCCATGAGGGTCAGGTACTCCCGGCTCACAGCCCCTGGAGTGCCTCTGAGCGGGAATCGGCGATCACGAACAAGGTATCGAGCTTGGTGAGCTCGAAGAGGGTGCGCAGGTCCTCGTTGAGGCCCGCCAGACGCAGCTCCCCGCCCTGCTCGCGGATCTTCTTGGACAGGCTCACCAACACGCCCAACCCCGAGGAGTCGATGTAGCCGGTGTTGGAGAAGTCGATGACGAAGGTCTTCTCGCCTTTCTCCAGCTCCTCGAGCACCCGCTGCTTCAACTCCTGGCGGTTGCCCACGATGAGCTGTCCCTCGACGTCCACCACGGTGATCTCCCCTTCGCGAGAGACGGTGAAGGCCATCCTGCCTCCGGAATCGACTGCTGGGTGGGATAGGGCCCGCACCGTGTGGACCGGCGTCGGGTCGGGCGTTCGAACGATACAAAAAGCGCGCGAAGAGGGGCAACCCGTCGCTACGACGTTTGTTCCGGGGCCGGCGCGGCGGCCGCCCCGGCCCGCGTCTCCCGCGGGTCCTCCAGCAGGAGGCCCGTGATGCAGGCGCCCCACACGATGTCGGCCGCGGCCGCCCCCCGGGAGAGGTCGTTCACCGGCCGGGCCATGCCCTGCAGGATGGGCCCCAACGCGGTGGCACCGGCCAGACGCTCCACCAGCTTGTAGGCGATGTTGCCGGCCGCCAGGTCGGGGAAGACCAGCACGTTGGCCGTGCCGGCCACCTCCGACCGGGGCGCCTTGCGGGCGGCCACCCCCGGCATGAGGGCCGCGTCGGCCTGGAGCTCCCCCGCGGCCGGGATGCCGGGCGCGATCTCCCGGAAGCGGGCCAGGGCCCGGCGGACCTTCTCCACCTCGGGCCCGCCCGCGCTGCCCAGCGTGGAGAAGGACAGGAACGCCACCCGGGGCGCATCCCCCACCACCCGGACGCGGGCCCGCGCCGCGGCCAGCGCGATGTCGGCGAGCTGCTCCGGCGTGGGCGTGGGGACGACCCCCGCATCCGTGAAGGTGAGCACCTCCCGCCCCCGACCCCGGAAGTCCCGCACGTCCATGTAGAAGCTGGACGACACGGTGCCGATCCCGGGCGCCAGGCCGACGCCCAGCAGGGCAGCCCGGATGACGTCGGCGGTGGAGCGCACGGCCCCGGCCAGGGCGCCGTCGGCCTCGCCGATGCCCACCAGGGCAGCGGCCCGGATCAGGGGATCCTCCAGGCGGGCGCGGGCGTCGTCGGGATCGAGCTTGCCCGCCCGCCGCGCGACGACGTGGGCCACCAGGCGATCGAGCAACGCCGCCGACGCGGCCTCCAGGACCTCCACGCCGGCCAGAGGGGTGGGCGTGGGCGTCCCCAGCAGGACGGGCCGGGCCAGACCCTCCCGGACCAGGACCCCGGCGGCTTCGCGGACACGGGGATCGTTGCCCTCCGGGAGCAGGATGCGGCGCGGCGCGGCGCGGGCGCGCTCCGCGAGGGAGGCGAGGAAGGGCGAACGCGGATCCGACACGGGAGCGGTCAGCGGTTCCCGAGCGCGGCCAGGACGTGGGGGGCCACGAACCGCGTCACATCCCCGCCGAGCGCGGCCACCTCCCGCACGAGCGACGACGAGAGGTAGTCGTAGTCGTGGTTGGGGACCAGGAACACGGTCTCGAGCTCGGCGTGCAATGCGCGGTTCATCTGCGCCATCTGGAACTCGTACTCGAAGTCCGACACCGCGCGCAGCCCACGCACGACCAGCGTCGCGCCGGTGGAGCGCGCGAAGTCCACGAGGAGGCCGGAGAAGCGCGCCACCTCGATGGAGGGCTCGTCCGCGAACGACGTGGCCAGGAGCTCGAGGCGCTCGTCCACCGTGAAGCGGGTGCGCTTGATCTGCGTCGCCGTCTCCGCCACGGCGACGATCACGCGGTCGGCGAGCTGGAGCGCGCGCCGCGCGATGTCCTCGTGCCCGAGCGTCACCGGGTCGAAGGAGCCGGGATAGAGCGCGACGCGCTCCGGTCGGGGGCTCATGCGAAGAGGTGGGTCAAGGTGGTGTCTCCGTAGCGACGTTGCTCGATGCGGGGGTCCTCCGGGACCGGATCGCGCGAACGATGCTCGACCCAGAACTCGCGCGCAAACGGCTGGGCGAGGAAGCGCTCCAGGAGGCGGACCTCCCAGCCTTCGCCGTACGGCGGGTCGGCCACCGCCAGGTCGAAGTGCTCGCTCTCCAGACGGTCCAGCGCCTTGAGGGCGTCCGCGCGCACGATCCGCACCTCGTCGCGAGCGCCGAGCGCGGCCACGTTGGCCTCCAGCGCGTCCAGCGCGCCCTTGGCGCGCTCCACGAAGACGACGTGCTCCGCCCCACGCGAGAGGGCTTCGAGGCCGAGCGCGCCCGAGCCCGCGAACAGGTCCAGCACCACCGCGCCCGGCAGGCGGGGCATGAGCGAGCCCATCCAGGCTTCGCGCACGCGGTCCGTGGTGGGGCGCACGCCGCGGCCGCGGGGCGCCTTGATGGCATGGCCGCGCCAGCGGCCGGCGATGATCCTCACGGCTGGGCCCGGCGGATGTCGCTCACGCGCAGGCGCAGGGAGGTACGTCCCCGCCAGGTCTCACGGCGGATCTGGAAGACGACGTCCACGGGGCCGGTGCCCAGCACATCGGGCGGGATGCGATCGGCGAGCCCGAAGCCCACCGCGCCGAAGCGGGCCCGACCCGCTCCCAGCTCCAGGGCGAGGTGGCCCTTCCCCACGGAGCGGGGCGGCGACGTCAGCGGGACGTTGCGGGCCAGGAACAGCGGCCGCGGGTTGCCCACGCCGAAGGGCCCGGCATGGCGCAGGAGGTCGTAGAAGGCGTCGTCGATGTGCGCCAGGTCGAGCTCGAGGTCGGGCGAGAGCGCCGGCTGCAGGAGCTCCTCCGTCAGGCGCTCGCGCGCGATGCGATCGAAGGCCTCCCGGAACGCCTCCAGCTGCACGCGCCCCACGTCCAGCCCCGCCGCCATGCGGTGGCCCCCGAAGCGCTCGAGCAGGTGGCCGCACCCTTCGATGGCCTCGTAGAGATGGAAGCCCGGCACGGAGCGGGCGCTGCCGCGCCCGCGGTCGCCGTCCAGGCTCACGACCACCACCGGCCGGTGCACCCGCTCGACGAGCCGGGAGGCCACGATGCCGATGACCCCGGGGTGCCAGCCCTCGCCCACGACGACCAGTCCATGCCGGCCGCCGCCTTCCCACTGCCGTCCCAGGTCGGCCAGGGCCTCGGCCAGGGTGCGCCGGTCCTCCTCCTGTCGCTGCTGGTTCAGGCGGACCAGCTCGCCGGCCCGCGTCGCGGCCCGGGCGGGGTCGGACTCCAGCAACAGGTCGAGCGCCTGGCGCGCGTCGGCGATCCGTCCGGCCGCGTTGATCGGCGGGGCCAGCACGAACCCCACCGCCCCCGCCTCCAGCGTGCCGCCCGCCAGTCCGGTGGCCTCCAGCAGCGCCCGCAGCCCGGTCCGCTCCGTGCGCTCCAGGGCGCGCAGCCCGATCCGGGTCAGGGCGCGGTTCTCGTCCGTGAGCGGCACCAGGTCGGCGATGCTGGCCAGCGCCACCAGGTCCAGGTGCGGCAGCAGGTCGTCGCGCGGCATCCCGATCTGGCGCGCGAGCAGCTCGCACAGCTTGAACGCCACCGCGGCGCCGGCCAGACCCGGGTTGGGATAGGAGGAGTCCGCCCGGTTGGGATTGACCACCGCCAGCGCGGCCGGAAGGGTGGGCGCGGGCGTGTGATGATCGGTGACGATCACGTCGATGCCGGCCGCCCGCGCCGCATCCACGGCCGCGTGGGCGCGGATGCCGCAGTCGACGGTGACGATCAGGCCACAGCCCGCCTCCTCGGCGGCAGCGACCCCGGCCGGACCGAAGTCGTAGCCATGGCGCAGGCGGTGGGGGACGAACGGTACCACATCCGCGCCCATCCCCCGGAGGAAGGTCGACAGCAGGGCCGTGCCCGAGATGCCGTCCACGTCGTAGTCGCCATGGACCAGGATGCGCTCGCCGCCGGCACAGGCGGCGCGGATGCGCGCGGTCGCCCGCTCGGCGTCGGGCAGGGCGGCGGGATCGTGCAGGTGCTCCACGAGCGGTCGCAGGTAGCGGCGCGCCCGCTCGGGCTCGCCGTGCCCCCGTGCCACCAACAGCGCGCACAGCGACGGCGGCAACCGCAGGGTGTGCTCCAGCGCCCGCACCGCCGCCGGATCCGGCGGCGGGGGAAGCACCCAACGCGGCGCGGGCCGGATCAGCCCGCGCTCGACGTCCGTGGCAGGGGGGACCATGACGCGGCCGACCCGCTACCGCACGCCCGGTCGCCGGTCTCCCACCACCCTGCTACGCCTCGGACGCGACGCTGTCCTCGGGCGCCGGCTCCGGAGCGGCCAGGATCACGCCGCAGGACTCACAGCGGATCAGCGCCCCGCCACGGCGCACCTCGTTCTGGAGCTGGAGCGGGATGACCGCGTAGCAGTTGCCGCAGGCGCCGTCCTCCGTGAGCGCGGCCACCACCACCCGGCGGCCCTTCTCCTGGATGCGCTCGTAGTACGAGCGCTGGTCGGAGGGGACCTGGGCCGCGATGCCCGCGCGCCGCTCGTTCAGCGCGTCGATCTCGACCTGGACGGCCTGCTGCGCTTCGAGCAGCTCCGTGCGCCGCGGCGCCACCTCCGCCTGGGCGCTCTCGAAGTCGCGCTCCAGCTCGCCGATCCGCTCCTCGGCCCGCTTGATGAGGTCCAGAACGCTGAGGGCTTCGTGCTCGTCCGCCTCCATGGCGCGCCGCACCAGGTCGGCCTCGGCATGCACGGCCGCCTCCTCCCGCAGGTTGCGGACGCTGTTGAGCCGCTCCTGCAGCTTGTCCAGCCGCGCCTTCTTGTCGCGGGCGGCCGACTCCAGGCGCCGCTCGTCCAGCGTCAGCTCGTTGAGGCGGTTGCGCGCCTGCTCCAGCTCGCCCTCGAGACGCGTGACCGTCTCGCCCACCTCCTCGAGCTGCGGCCCGTACTCCTGCTTGCGCCGATCGGCCTGCTGGATCTCCGCGTCGATCTTCTGGAGATCGAGCAAGGTCTTCTGACTTCCGTCCGTCATTCGCTTCGCTCTTGGTCCTGGTTCAGGTTGAGACGTTGCAGATTGCCCGCGCTGCGCCGCCAGTTCTCGCCCAGCATGCTTCGTTCCCGCATCAACGTCTGCTTCTCGGCCACCAACGCCTGCTTCTCCTCTCCGGTCGCGCGACCGATGCGTGCGTCCAGGGCGTCGATGCGCCGATCCAGCTCCGCGATCTGGATCGCCGCGAGCGCGTGCTCGAAGACCTGTCCGCCGTGCTCCAGCACCTCCGGATCCCCGAAGAGGTCCTCGAAGCGGCGCTGGAGGCCGGGGTCGAGGTCGGGCGGCACGTGCTCGAGGCCGGGCTCGTCCAGGAGGATCTCGTAGATGCGGCGGTACGCCCGATCCATGAACGACTCCGGTCCGACGATCTCGGCCGCCCGGGGGATCCAGCCCCGGTTGCGCAGGAGCACCAGCAGGAGCTGGCGCTCGGCGCCCATGCGGCGGCGGGCCACGGGAGCGGACGGGGGAGGCGGGGTCGACGGCGGCGGGACAGGACGGAACTCGGGGGGAGCGTGCGAGGGACGGGCCAGCTCCGACTCGATGGTCTCACGCCGGACGCCCGTGCGGGCGGCGACGCGGTCCACGTACAGGTCGCGGAGCGCGGCGTCCCGCGCGGCCCGTACGGTGGGCAGGAGGCGGTCGAGCGACCTCCGGGTCTTGTCGATCGAGGAGAAGTATCCACGTTCGTCCAGAATCTGGATCTTTCGATCCAGTACGTCCACCGCCTGCTCCAGATACGGCTTCAGGGCGCCCCCCCCTCCCGTGCGCACCAGGGAGTCCGGATCCTCGCCGGGCGGCAACGTCACGACCGAGGGGCGGATCCCCACCCCGAGCAGGACGTCGCCCGCCCGGAAGGTCGCCTTCAGCCCGGCGGCATCGGAGTCGAACAACAGGTACACGTGGGTCGTGTAGCGCTTGAGCAGCTCGGCCTGCTCGTGGGTGGTGGCGGTGCCGAGGCTGGCCACGACGTGGGCCACCCCCGCGGCCGCCAACGAGACCACGTCCATGTACCCCTCCACCAGGAGCGCGGCCTCCTGACGGCGGATCTCGTGCTTGGCCCAGGAGAGACCGTAGAGCTCCCGTCCCTTGTGGTACACGGGAGACTCCGGTGAGTTGAGGTACTTCGGGGTCCCCGTGGCCGGACCGAGCACGCGGCCCCCGAAGGCGACGACGCGACCGGTGGAGCTCTCGATGGGGAAGACGAGCCGGTCGCGGAAGCGATCGTACGGCGCGTCACGCTTCTCGCTGCGGGAGAGGAGCCCCGCCGTCAGGAGCAGGGTCTCGTCGATCCCGTGGCGCGCGGCCGCATCCCGCAGCTCGTGCCAGGCGTCCGGCGCGTAGCCCAGCTGGAAGCGCTCGGCCACCGCGTCGGAGATGCCGCGCTGCTCCAGGTACCGGCGCGCCCGCTCCCCGTCGGGCGCGGCCAGCCGCTCGCGGAAGAAGTCGCGCGCGAACGCATTGGCTTCGTGGAGAGGCCGGTGGGGGTCGTCCTCCGCGCGCCGGGCGCTGACCTCGCGCACCTCCACGCCGAAGCGGCCGCCCACCGCCTTGACGGCGTCGGTGAACTCCAGGCCCTGCCGCTTCATCAGGAACGTGAAGACGTCGCCGCTCACCCCGCAGCCGAAGCAGTGGAAGAGCCCCTTGGCCGGGACCACGTAGAAGCTGGGCGTGCGGTCCTCGTGGAACGGGCACTTCCCCTTGTAGTCCTTCCCCGAGCGCTTGAGGGGCACCACCTCGCCCACGACCTCGACGATGTCGGCGCGCGAGCGCACCTCCTCGACGACGTCGTCCGGGATCATCGCAGGCTCGCCACCGTGACGCCGGTGCCGCCCTCGCCGTCCGCGCCCGGCCGATAGGACTCGACGCGAGGCTCGTCGGCCAGCAGCTCCGACACGCGGCCACGCAGCGCTCCGCTGCCCTTGCCGTGGATGATGCGCAGGCTGGGCAGGTCCCCGAGCACCGCGTGGTCGAGCGCGCGCCGCAGCGCCGCGTCCACCTCGTCCACGCGCAGGCCGCGCAGGTCCACCTCGTGCGCCGCCTGGTGCTCGATGGGAGTCCAGCTGGAGCCGCGGGCGCGCCGCTTCGGCGGCGGCGCCTCCTCGAGCCGCTCGACGTCGGGCACGCGCACCCGCAGCCCGTTGTCCAGCTCGACGGTGATGCGACCGGGCTCGGATTCGACGACTGTCCCCACACCCCCGCGTTCCCCCACGCGCACGCGGTCCCCGGGCTGCACGGCGGGCTGCCCCTCCCTGGGACCCCCGCGCTTCGCCGGCGCCTGCTCCCGCTGGCGCTGCGCCGCCTGTTCCAGCGCCCGCCGCGCCTCATGGGCGGAGCGATCGAGGTCCGCCGCGGTCCGCACCTCCGCGATGGCGTCCTCCACCTCCTGCCGGGCGTCCAGAAGGATCCGGCGCGCCTCGGCGCGCGCGTCCCGCTCGGCGGTCTTCTCGCGCGCCGCGAGGGCGGCCTCCCGGGCTTCGAGGTCGCGGGCGCGCGCCTCCGCGGCATCGGCGGCCCGCTGGGCGCGGGCCGCGTCCTCGGTGGCCTGACGCTCCTGGCGCTCGATACGCGCCAGGAGCTGCTCCATCCGCAGCTCGGTGTCGTCCACGCGCGCCTCGGCGCGCGCCAGCACGTCCGCCGGGAGGCCGGCCCGGCGCGCCATCGCCAGACCGTAGCTGCGGCCCGGCCGCCCCTTGATGAACTCGAAGGTCGGCTCCATGCGCTCGGCATCGAAGCGCAGCGAGGCGTTGACCACGCGGGCCTCGCCCTCGGCCACGCGCTTGAGCGCGCCCAGGTGGGACGTGGCCAGCACCCGCGCGCCCCGCTCCACCAGCGAGCCCAGGACGGCCTCGGCCAGGGCCGCCCCTTCGGCGGGATCCGTCCCGGTTCCCATCTCGTCGATCAGCACGAGGGCGCCGTCGTCGGCCTGCTCCAGGATGTCGCGCAGGACGGCCAGATGCGCGGAGAACGTGGAGAGGTCCTCGGCGATGGACTGCCGGTCCCCGATGTCGGCGAAGACCCGGCGGAACAGCGGGAAGACGCTGCCCGGACCGACGGGGGGCAGCACGCCGGACTGGAGCAGCGTGACCAGCAGGCCCACGGCCTTGAGCAGCACGGTCTTGCCGCCCGCGTTCGGGCCGGAGATGACCAGCGCGCGCTCCTCGCCGGACAGGTCGAGATCGAAGGGCACGACCGTGCCGGCGCGGGCCAGGAGGAGCGGATGGCGTCCCCGACGGATGCGGAAGGGTCCTCCAGGCTCGCTGAACGCGGGCCGCACGGCGCCGATGCTGGCGGCGTAGCGCGCGCGCGCCTGGAGCGCGTCCAGCGCCACGCAGGCCTGGAGGCTGGCGCGCAGGACATCGGCGTGGGGACGCAGCCGCTCGGAGCGGTCGCGCAGGATGCGGTGCACCTCGCGCGCCTCGGCGAGCTCGGTCTCGCGCAGACGGTTCATGCCGTCGACGGCCTGCGGCGGTTCCACGAACAGCGTCTGCCCGGAGGCGGATTCGTCGTGCACGATCCCGCCCACGCTGCCCTTCCCTTCGCGACGCACCGGGATCACGAAGCGGCCCTGGCGGACGGTCACGGACGCGTCCGCGACGCGGAAGCGCTCGGGGAGATCGGAGACCACCGCTTCGAGCTGCTTGACCAGGCGCGCGCGCGCTCCGTGCAACTCGCGGCGCAGGCGGGCCAGCTCGGGAGAGGCCCGGTCGAGCACGGTCCCGTCGTCGTCGACCGTGTCGTCGATCAGCCGCTCGAGCGCGGGATCCCGCAGGAGCGCCGCGGCCAGCGGCTGCAGCGCCGGAGCTGCGGTCTCCAGCAGGTCGGCCAGCGCGTGACCGGCGCCGAGCAGCGCCCGCACGCCCTGCAGCTCGCGCCCGTCCAGCACCGCTCCGGACGTGGCCAGGCGATCCAGGACCCGCGCGACGTCGGGCACGACGGGCATCGCGAACCCCCCGTCGCCCTCCAGGACCACGCTCAGGGCGTCCACCCGGTCGAGCTCCGCCTGCACGGTGGGCAGGTCCCACGAGGGCGTAAGCTGCTGGACCCGCTCCCGCCCGGCCGCGCTCGCCGCGAAGCCAGCCACCACGGCCAGCACCGCATCGACCTCGAGGGATTCCCGGGTGCGGGGGCCGGCGAAGGCCGGTCCCCCACGCGCGCGCGGGCGCCGGCCGCGCCGGCCGACGCCCGCGTGGGCTTCCGTGGGAGGGCGGGACGTCACGCGCCCAGCTCCTCCCGCACGATGCGGTTCGCCTCCTTGCCGTCGAAGCGTCCGCGCAGCCGGGGCATCACCTGTCCCATGACCGCGCCCAGGTCCGCGGCGCCCCCGGCGATGGCCGCGCGCACCATCTCCCGCACCGCCGCCTCGTCGAGCGCGGCCGGCATGTAGACCTGGAGCGCCTCGGCCTCGCGCTCCTCCTTGGCCGCCAGCTCGGGCCGTGCCTCGCGCATGCTGTCGGCGGCCTCGCGCCGGCGCTTCACCGCGCGCGTGAGCACCTGCAGGAGCTCGTCCTCTCCGAGCGCGCCCCCCTTGTCGATCTCGGCGTTCTTGATCTCCGACAGGGTGGTCGACAGCAGCAGCGTGCGCGCGGAGTCGCGCGCCTTGCGCGCGGTCACGAGATCCTGCTGCAGGCGCTCCTTGAGCGTCGGGGCGTTCACGGGTCGGCGGACTCCGGGAGACGGGGACGGCGCCGGGATGGTCCCGGGCGCAGCACGGTCCGGCAATCTAGCAGGGGGCCGAAGCCGGGTGCACGTGAGGACCCACCGACGCGGGAGCGGAGGCCGGGCGTGCCATGGGCCGGCCCGCCGCGCCCTTCGATCATGGTCTCCCCACCTCATTCCCTGCTCCGGAGCGCGCCCATGTCGACCCGTCTCGTGCCCCGCACCCCTTCCTCGTCCCTGCCCGCGCGCGCGGATCGGCTCCCCGTCCGCGGAGGCTCGCCGGCGCCCACCCCCCGCGTCCTCGATCCCTGGCGGGGGCCCTGGCGCGCCGGGACGCCCGGGCGGAGCCGGCCGGCGGCACGGCCGGAGGACGCGGGGCTCTCAGGCCGGCCCCTGGTGCTGGGTGCCGCCCGGACGGTGCTTCCCGAGCGGCCGGCGCTGCGGATGTTGCAGAACGGGGTGGAGCGGTTGGGCACGGGGGTGGACGAGGGGTCGGTGCTCGCGGTGACGCGGGTGGTGCGGCTGGCGGCGGAGGCGGAGCGCTGGCTGACGGCCCGCGGGGAGGCCGCCGGAGGTCAGGTGCGGCGGTAGCGGGCGCCCCACCACCCTTCGTCCGTGGCGGTCTCCTCGAGCGTGAGGCCGGTCCCGGCCAGCAGCTCGGCCATGGCGGCCGACTCGTGTTGCTCCACGCCGGACAACACCAACCAGCCGCCGGCGCGCAGCGCGCGCAGCAACCCGGGCAGGGCCGCGCGCAGGCGGCTGCTGACCATGTTGGACACGACACCGTCGAAGGTGCCGACATCGTCGTCCGGCAGGAACGCGCGCGCCTCCATCCGCACGCGGTCCCCCACGCCGTTGACGCGCGCGTTCTCCTCGGCCTCGCTCGCGGCCCAGGGGTCCAGCTCGATGCCGAGCGCCTCGGCGGCGCCGAGGCGCACGGCCGCGATGGCCAGGATGGCCGAGCCCGCGCCCACGTCCAGGAGGCGCGCGCCGGGCGTGACGGCGGGCTCGAGCAGCGTGAGCGCCACGCGGGTGGTGGCGTGCTCCGCCGTGCCGAAGGCCATGCCGGGATCGATGCGCAGCACGACGTCGTCCGGACCGGGCTCCGGATCCGTCCAGGTGGGCGCGACGACCAGGCGGCGGCCCACGCGGCGGGGCCCGAGCCCCGTCCGCCACAGGACCTCCCAGTCCTCGTGTGCCTGCCACGACCACCGCACCGGGAGCGGCACACCGACGGTGTCCAGGAGTCGGGCCTCGAGGTCGGCGACCCAGGCCTCGGGATCGTCGGGCGGCGCGACGTAGGTGACCCAGCCGTCCGCCTCCTCGACGGCCGCGCGACCCCCGACCTCCACGAGCGCCTCGGCCACCAGGGCCGCCCGCTCCTCGTCCACGTCGCCCACGGCGACGCGCAACCAGCGCTCCGGGATCATGGACGCGGTGGGATCAGGTGGACCCGAAGGCTTCCTTGACGCGCGACCAGAAGCCCTTGCCCTCGCCCCGCGCGGGCGGCGGGGACTCGACCTCGCGCAGGCGCTTGAACAGCGTCTCCTGTTCGCCCGTCAGCCGCTCCGGCGTCCACACGACCACGCGCACGAGCTGGTCGCCCTTGCCCCGCCCCTCGACGTGCGGCAGACCCATGCCACGCAGCCGCAGCACCTGTCCGGTCTGGACGCCGGCCGGCACGGTCACGTGCACGGGCTCGTCCACGGTCGGGACCTCCACGTCCGCGCCGAGCGCCGCCTGGGCGAACGTCACGGTGAGCTCGTAGAGCAGGTCCGCGCCCTGACGCGCGAAGCGCGGATCCTCCTCCACCTCCAGCATCACGGCGATGTCCCCGCGCGGTCCGCCACGCGGGCCCGCGTTGCCCTGACCGCGCAACGTGATGAAGTGCTCCGAGCTGACGCCGGCGGGCACCTGCACCTCGATCTCGCGCTCCACCCGTTCGCGACCGTCCCCGTGGCAACGCGCGCACTGTTGCTCGATGATGCTGCCCTCGCCGCGGCAGGTCCGGCACACCGTCACGCTCACGAACTGTCCGAACACGCTGCGCTGCACCACGCGCTCCTCGCCGCTGCCGCCACACGTGGGGCAGCGCGTGGTGCCCTTCCCGTCCGCCGCGCCGGAGCCTCCGCACAAGCCGCAGGGGTCCAGCAACGCGACCCGCAGACGCTTGGTCACCCCGGTGGCGACCTCCGACAGGGTGAGCGGCAGGCGCAGTCGCACGGTCTGCCCGGCCGTGCTGCGCGGCCCGCGACGGGCGCGCCCCCCGAAGAGGTCCTCGAAGCCGCCGAAGCCCCCGAAGTCGCGCATGAAGACCTCGACGGCGTCGGCGAAGTCGAAGCCGCCCTGGGGGCCCCCGCCGCGACCCTTCACGCCTTCGACGCCGTAGCGGTCGTAACGGGCGCGCTTGTCGGGATCGCGCAGGATCTCGTAGGCCTCGGTGACCTGCTTGAAGGCTTCCTCGGACTCCTTGGAGCCCGCGTTGCGATCCGGATGGTATTCCAGCGCCTTCTTGCGATAGGCCTTCTTGATATCGTCGGCGGACGCGGTGCGCGTCACGCCCAGCAGCTCGTAGTAGTCGGTCATGGATCCTGCCGGCACCGCATGGGGTGGGGCCGGCTCAAACGGTGAGGACCCGGCTGATGAGCGAGGAGGTGTAGTCGACGATCGCGATCACCTTCTCGTAGGGCATCCGGGTCGGGCCGATCACGCCGAGCACGCCTTTCAGATTCCCGGCGCGGTATTCGGCGGTGACCAGCGTGAAGTCGTTCAGCTCCAGCGACGCATGCTCACGCCCGATGGTGACGGTCAGACCCGAGCCCACCACCCGCTCGGAGAGCACGTCGGCGAGCAGCTCCCGTTTCTCGGTGAGCTCGATCAGGTTCTTGAGGCTCTCGCCGCTGTTGAATTCGGGCTGCTCGGCCAGGACGGACGTCTGGCCCAGGTGCACCGAACCGTCGGCGGTGCCACCGAGCGAGAACAGCTCCGTGCCGGACTGCATGAAGATGTTGATGAGCTCCTCGGCGGCCGGGTCGTCCTCGACACTCCCCCGCAGCCGCTCCGCCAGCGTCTCGCGGATCTGGCGCAGCGTGAGTCCGGCGAGGCGCTCGTTGAGGATCAGGGTCAGCGTGACCAGCGTGTCGGCGGGCACCTCGATGGTGAGGTCCACGTAGACGGTGCGCACGAGCCCGCCCTTGATGCTGGCCACCAGCAGGACCTTGCGGGTCGAGACCTGCACCAGGTCGAGCTTCTCCAGCACCGCCTCCTCGATGGACGGTGCGATGGCGACGCCCAGCTCCCGCGTGATGAGGCTGAGCGCGCGGGTCGCCATCCGCACGAGGGACTCGATCCCGGTGGCGCCGCTCCCCAGCTCCGCCTGCAGACGCTCGCGCTCGGTGACCGTCAGCGTGGCCGGGCGCATGATCTGGTCGACGAAGTAGCGATAGGCGCGATCGGTCGGGACCCGCCCGGCCGACGTGTGCGGGTGGTAGAGGTACCCCTTCTCCTCGAGGTCCGACATGGTGTTGCGGATGGTCGCGGCGGAGACACCCAACTCGAACCCGCGCGCGAGCGTGCGGCTCCCCGCAGGCTCGGCCGTGCTCACGTAGGTGCGCACGACGGCCTCGAGCACGCCTCGCTCCCGCTCGGTCAGCGGGTCGGGTCCGTTCGGCGGTGTGCGTCGTTCATCCGACATCGGTCGATCCATCCCTGGGCTCGGCAGCGGGAGCCGGGTCCCGGTCCAGGGCCCGATCCAGCTCGACGGCGAGCTCGTCCAGCAGCAACCATCCGGTGGGCGTCAGGCGCACGCGGTCGCCGGCCGCTTCCGCCAGGCCCCGTCGCATCCACCCGTCCATGATATCCCGGGCCGGACCCGGTCGTACCGGCGCCGCAATGCCTTCCCGGGTCCGCAGCGTCAGCCAGATCCGTTCCAGGCGCGCCTCGGCGGG
Source organism: Gemmatimonadota bacterium (assembly GCA_041390125.1). Taxonomy (NCBI): domain Bacteria; kingdom Pseudomonadati; phylum Gemmatimonadota; species Gemmatimonadota bacterium. Next base: position 240,078 of record JAWKQN010000006.1, read on the forward strand.
CGCCACGGTCTCGGCTTCCTCCACCGGCACGGCCCCGCTCCGGACGCGCTCCCTGTATTCCAGCCAGTCCCTGAGGTTCCAGCGCCGCAACGGGGGCTGATGGCTGTGGGCTCCGTTGCCGAGCCCGAGGTACGGGCGCCCATCCCAATACACCTGGTTGTGGCGCGAGCGCCGCCCCGGGCGGGCGAAGTTGGACACCTCGTAGTGCTCGAACCCGGCCTCCCGCAGCCGTTCGGCGGCCTCCAGGAACTCCTCCTGGTAGCGTGTCTCGTCGACCGGGTCCTCCCGCCCCTCCGCGACCGCCCGGCCGAGCGGCGTGCGGGCCTCCACGCCCAGGCCGTAGAGGCTCACGTGATCGGGCTCGAGGGCCAGGGCGCGCTCCAGGTCCGCCGACCAGTCCCGCTCGACCCGGGCGGGAAGGGCGAAGATCAGGTCCACGCTCAGGTTGTCGAAGCCCGCGTCGCGGGCGGCGTGCAGCGCGGCGGCCGGTCCCTCCGGGCCGTGCAGGCGGCCCATCCAGCGCAGCGCCGCGGGGGAGAAGGTCTGCACGCCGAAGCTCAGCCGATCCACACCCAGGCGACGCCACCCCTCCGCGACCGCGCGATCGAAGCTCTCCGGGTTGGCCTCCACCGTCCACTCCAGGTCGGGAGCGCGCTCCACGTCGGCGAACACACGCGCGACGCCCTGCATCCCCTCCACCCCCAGCAGGGAGGGCGTGCCCCCTCCGACGTAGAGGGTGTCGAGCCGGTCCACCGGGAAGAGGCCTTCGGTCCGCACGGCCTCCCACTCCCGACCGAGCGCGTCCACCCAGAACGCCGGATCGGGTCGCGCATCCACATGCACGGCGAAGTCGCAATACACGCAGCGCCGCGCGCAGAACGGTGCGTGGACGTAGAGCGAGCGGACCGGGGGCGCCACGCCGTCGCCTCAGTCCTCGACGCGCACGTAGCGGTCGCCCGCCGTGCGCGTGACGAATCCCTGCAGCTCCAGCTCGGTCAGGGCACGCGCCACCAGGCCGGCGTCGAGACGTGTGTGGGCGACGAGCGCGTTCGGATCGATGCCCCGCCCCAGCGCCTCCCATACCGCGCGCGCCGGACCTTCGCCCGGGGCGCGGGCCGGGCCCGGAGTGGACACGGCGCAGGGAATCAGCAGGCCCAGGTCCTCCAGGAAGCCCTCGCCGCCCACCACCACGTGGGCGCCTTCGCGCAGCAGCTGGTTGCACGCGGCCGACCGGGCGCTGTCGATGGGTCCGGGTACGGCGTACACCGCCCGCCCCAGGTCGAGCGCGTGGTCCACCGTGATGAGGGAGCCGCTCCCCTTCCCCGCCTCCACGACCACCACCGCGCTCGCGAGTGCGGCCACGATGCGGTTCCGTCGCGGGAAATGATGAGCCAGCGGCGGCGTGCCGGGCACGAACTCGGTGACGATCAGGCCTTCCGCGGCGATCCGTTCGCGCAGGATGCGATGCCGCCGTGGATAGTCCACGTCCAGACCGGCTCCCAACACCGCGATGGTGCTCGCCTCGGTCGCGAGGGCCCCACCGTGCGCGGCGCCGTCGATGCCGAGCGCCAGACCCGAGATGACGGTCACACCGGCGCGCGCCACGCGGGCGGCGAGGCGCTCCGCGTGGCGCAGCCCGTACTCGGACGCGTTGCGCGCCCCCACGAATGCGACGGCCGGGCGCTCCAGCAGGGCCGTCCGCCCGCGGACGAAGAGCACCGGGGGAGGATCGTGCAGGTCGGAGAGGCGAGCGGGCCATCCAGGTGCCCCGTAGGCCAGCACGCCGGTGCCCGACCCGTCCAGGCGGGTCAGCAGCGCGCGCGCCTCCCGCAGCGTCGCCGCGCCCACCGGGGCGACCCCTTCCCCTCCCCGGCGCGCCACGGCCTCCGCGCTGCCCCGCTCGCGCAGCGCCCGCCCCAGCGCGCGCCCGCCGGAGGGGTGGGCCAGCGCGAGCGCCACGCCCGCGACCGCGCCGGGGGAGATCAGGGCATCCATTCGCCGTCGTCGGGGTCGGGCTCGGGAGCCGCCGCCTCGGCGTGCTGCCACAACGCCTCCAGCAGCTCGCGCAGGCCCCGGCCCGCGACCGCCGAGATGGCGTGCCGGCCCCACGCGTCCGGCGCGTGCACGGCGGGAAGCGGGTCGTCCGGCCCGAGCACGTCCGTCTTGGTGAGCACCACACAGTGGGGCCGGTCGGCGAGCTCGGGGGCATAGGACGCCAGCTCGGCGCGCAGCCCCTCGTAGGTGGCCTGCGGATCGGGATCGTCCACCGGGACCAACAGCGCCAGCGTGCGCGTGCGCTCGATGTGGCGCAGGAACTGGTGCCCCAGGCCCCGCCCCTCGTGCGCGCCTTCGATGATCCCGGGGATGTCGGCCACCACGAACGTGCGATACCCCGGCAGCGAGACCACGCCCAGGTTCGGTTGCAGCGTGGTGAACGGGTAGTCGGCGATGCGCGGACGCGCGGCCGAGATGGCGGCCAGGAGGGTCGACTTGCCGGCATTGGGTTGGCCCACCAGCCCGACGTCGGCGATCAGCTTGAGCTCGAGCTCCAGCCGCCGCTCCTCGCCCTCGGCGCCCGGCTCCCAGCGGCGCGGTGCCTGGTTGGTGGAGGTGGCGAAGCGGGCGTTGCCCCGCCCGCCGCGCCCGCCCCTGGCCACCACGAGGCGCTGCCCGGGCTCGAGCAGCTCTCCGAGGAGCTCGCCGGTGTCGGCGTCGCGCACGAGCGTTCCGGGAGGCACCGGGATCTCCACCGAAGCCCCGGCGGCCCCGGTGCGGTTGCTGCCCTCCCCGTGCCCGCCGCGCTCCGCGCGATACTGCTGCTTGTAGCGCAGGTCGAGGAGCGTGCCGAGCTGCGGATCGGCGACCAGGGTCACGTCGCCCCCCGGACCGCCATCCCCACCGGCCGGACCGCCCCGCGGGACCCCGCTCTCGCGCCGGAAGGCGTCCGAGCCGGACCCGCCCGTCCCGGCGATGACCGTCACCACGGCCCGATCTACGAACACGACGTCCCTCCTCCCTGGTCGACTCCCACACCTGGTGGGGGGAGCGCGCTCGCGCTGCACACGCGCGCCCATATGCGGTCCGCCGCGTCCGCGTGCGCAGGCGCCTCCGCCCGTGCCGCGGCGAGCGCGGACGTCACGCGCCCGGGCGCGGCCCCCACCCGCAGCGCACCGCGGAGGTGCGAGTGCAACTGGGGCTCGGCCCCCTGCGCGGCGAGCAACGCCACGTTGGCGAGCTCGCGCTCGACCAGGGACAGCCCCGGCCGCCCCAGCACCTTTCCGTATCCGTCGGTCACCATCCAGCGATCCAGGTCGGGGTGCAGCGCACGCACGTTCTCGCGGAGCTTTGCGTAGTACGGACCGTAGACGCGCGCGCACACGTGCTCGCCGCGCGCCGGCCAGTCGGCCGCATCCGCCTCCGGACCCGCGGGCGGCTCCGGGCACAGCCGCCGCCAACGCGCGAACGCATCGAGGACGCGAGGATACCCGCAGAACAGGTGCGCCTGCAGGAGCAACTCCTCCACCGCGACGGCGGGCGCGACGTGCGCGGCGCGCTCGAGCGCGCTGTCCACGCCCGTGCCCCCGGGAGCCCCCAGCGCGGCTGCCAGGCGCAGGAGCGCCGCCTCCGCGGCGTCAGACGGCGACGCCACGGCCTCGTACGCGCAGCGCCGGCTCCACCCGGCCCACCACCTCACCGCGCGTATCGTGCACGGGCGGATGGGCCCAGCCCTCCAGCGCGCTGCGGTCGTCCTCCGACAGGAGGCCGACCGCGTCCAGCACGGCCAGCAACGCGACCCCTGCGGCCCGCCAGCCCCCGTCCTCGACCTTGAGGCCGATCCCCAGGCCCTCTGCCGGAGCGCCGGCGCCGTAGACGCCTTCGGCCCCGACCTTCGCGAACAGGCGGCCCTCCGTCTGCGCCATCAGGTCGGTGCACAACCGACCCTCGCCCGCGACCGCCCACGGGTGCGTGGTCATGGCGTCGACGATCCGGCGGGCGCTCCCGCCCTGGCGGGCCTGGGCGGCGAAGCGCGCATAGGCCGCGGCCATGTCGCGCACGGGCAGGGCAAAGCAGGATACGCCGCACCCGTCCACGGCCACCGGGATGTCGGCGGCCGGGCGGGCGCTCCACCGGGCGACCTCCGTCCGCATGCGCCGTTGCACGGGGTGCTCGGCACCCGCGTATCCGCTCGGATCCCATCCGTGGTGAAGGGCCAACGCCAGCATCCCCGTGTGCTTGCCGGAGCAGTTGTTGTGGATCCTGCCGGGCGCTCGGCCGGACCGCACCAGCGCCTCCGCGGAGGGGCCATGCATCGGCGGATGGGCGCCGCATTCCAGCGCGTCCGCCGACAGGCCCAACCGGTCCAACATGCCCTGCACCAGCGCCACGTGCCGCGGCTCCGCCCCATGGGACGCGCAGCAGATCGCCAACTCGGCCGCCGTGAACCCGAACCGGTCGGCCACGCCGTCCTCGACGAGCGGCAGCGCCTGCAGGGGCTTGGCGGACGAGCGGAAGAAGGTCACGCGGTCCGGATCCCCGACGCTCGCGACGGTGCGGCCATGGGCATCGACCACGGCAGCGTGGACCGCGTGGCTCGACTCCTCGACCGCGCCGCGCAGGACGGCGATGCGGTCCTTCACCGGTGCGGCGCCGCTTCCGTCTTTGCGGTCGGCCCCGACGAGGACCGCCGGGCCGGCAGCCTCTTCGACGCGGACGATCGCCCCGGGGCCGGGGCGCGGACAGGGCGCGGCGGGACGCTCACGAGCCGGCGCCCGCGGGAGCGGGTGCAGGAGCAGCCGCGTCGGTCACCAGGGCGCGGGCGTCGTCCCCGGCTGCCCGCAGCCGCTCGAGCGCCGCCTGGAGCGCCTGGTCGCTGCCGGCCTGCACCAGGAACTGCTGCAGCTCGCCCGAGCCCTGCAGCGCCAACTCCTGGCGCAGGCTGTTGCGCAGGTAGGGCTCGGCGGCCTCCCAGACGGCCTCGTCCGCCTCGACGCCCCGCTCCTCGAGCGCCCGTCGCAGATCCGACATGAGCGCGGGGGTGACCTCGGGAAGCGGCCGGCCACTCTCGGCGGCGCCTCCGACCCGGCGCACCACGAAGTCGAAGAGCGCCTGGTTGAGCGCCCCTCCACTCTCGTAGAGCGCGTAGACCGCCTCCTGGGCCGCGGTGTCGAGCGTGTCGGGGCGGACCGTCAGGTCGGGCGTGATGCCCCCTCCACCCATGAGCGTGCGACCGCCCCGGGACGTGAAGGTGGGCAGGTCCTCGACCTCCCCCCGCGGCACGAGCTGCCCGAACGGGGAGAGGGCGCCGGAGGCGAGCGCGGCCCGTTGCTCCTCGCGCTCCTTCTGGATGGACCGGCCCACGGGCGTATACCAGCGCGCGGTCGTGAGCTTCAGCACGTCACCGCCCGTCAGCGGGAAGAGCGTCTGCACCGACCCCTTCCCGAACGTCCGGAAGCCGACCAGCAGCGCGCGATCGTGGTCCTGCAGCGCACCGGCGACGATCTCGGAAGCGGAAGCGGAGCGCTCGTCCACGAGGATGGCCACCGGAAGCGCCGGGTAGCGGGGGCCGCTCCCCCGGGCCCGATAGGTCTCGGACTGGTGGGCGGCGCGACCGCGGGTCTCGACGATGTCCACGCTGGCGGGCAGGAAGAGCTCGGAGATGGCGATGCCCGCATCCAGCACGCCGCCCGGGTTGCCGCGCAGGTCGAGCACGATGCCGTGCGCGCCCTCCGACTGCAGCGAATCGATCGCTGCGATGACCTCGTCGGTCGAGGTCTCCGAGAACACCTGCAGCGGGACGTAGCCGACATTGCCCTCCAGCAGGACGTGGAAGGGCACCGACTTCACCTCCACACGCGCACGGCGCACGGTGAACGTGAGCCGCCCGTCGACGCCGGGCCGCTCGATGGTCAGCTCCACCTCGGTGCCGGGCTGGCCGCGCAGGCGCTCCACGGCGAGGTCGGTGCCGCCCTCCCCGATCTCCTCGCCATCCACCTCCAGGATGCGGTCCCCGGCCCGGATGCCGGCACGCGCGCCCGGCGTGCCGGGGATCGGGTTCATGACCGTCACGTACCCGTCCCGGTCCAGCACCTCCAGCCCGACGCCGCCATACTCGCCTCCGGTGCGGATGGCGAAGTTCTCGTAGTCGTCACGCTGGAGGAACGAGCTGTTGGGATCGTCCAGGGAGGAGAGGAGCCCCTCGATGGCCGCGTCGTAGAGCTGCTCCTGGTCGACCTGGTCCACGTAGTTGTCGGAGACGAGGTCGGCCACCTGGTCGAAGAGCCGGCCGCGCAGGAAGCCCGCCCGCCCCAGGTCGGCGCCCTGCTGGAAGAACCAGCCGCCGGTGACCATCGCGATGGCGAGCACCAGCATGGGCCCGCCGATCGATCCGTTCCGCTTCATGCTCCCCCCTCCGCGGCTGCTTCTCCCGTGACCGCCCCGAAGCGCTCGGGGAACCGGGTCACGAGGGCGGCCCGCAGGCGGGCCTCGACCTCCTCCACGGTTCCGGTGGCGTCGACCGGGACAATACCCGGCTCCGACCGGGCCAGTTCACGATAGCCCTGCTGGACCCGGGAAAGAAACGCCGCTCCCTGGCGCTCCATCCGGTCGGCCTCCTTCCCGGCGGCGTGCTGCCGGGCGGTCCCGGCGTGATCCGGAAGCTCCAGGAGCAGGGTCAGGTCGGGAAGGAGCCCCTGGGTGGCCAGCCGCGTGACCGACCGGATCTCGTCCAGGGGCAGCCCGCGCCCGTAGCCCTGATAAGCCAGGGTCGACAGGAAGAAGCGGTCGGCCAGCACGAGGTCGCCGCGCTCCAGCGCGGGGCGCAGCACCTCCGCCACCAGGGCCGCGCGCGCGGCCGACACCAGGAGCAGCTCGGGCACGGCGCCGATCTCGAGGTCGGTCCGCACCCAGACGTGACCGCGGATCGCCTCCCCCAGCCGCGTGCCCCCGGGCTCGCGCACGGTGCAGACCGCGTGGCCGGCGCTGCGGAGCCACCGGGCCAGGCGGCCCGTCTGCGTGGTCTTCCCCGATCCCTCGGGTCCTTCGAGGACGACGAAGAGACCGGCGTGCGGGGCGGGCACGGTCATCGCCGCGCCCGCCCCCGCCCGCCCGGGCTCACTCGTAGTACTCGATGCCGAGATGCGTGAGCTGCTCCTCGCCTCCCAGCCAGCGCAGGGTGTTCTTCAGCTTCCAGTGCTGGATGAAGAGGTCGTGCTCGGCCTCGAGCCCCGGCAGCGCCTGCGGACTCTTGAAGTAGAAGGACAGCCACTCCTGCACGCCGCGCATCCCCGCCCGACCCGCCAGGTCGAGGAAGATGGCCAGATCCAGGACGATCGGGGCCGCGAGGATCGAGTCCCGGCAGAGGAAGTCGACCTTGATCTGCATCGGATACCCCATCCATCCGAAGATGTCGAGGTTGTCCCAGCCTTCCTTGTTGTCCCCCCGGGGCGGGTAGTAGTTGATGCGGACCTTGTGGTAGATGTTCCCGTACAGCTCCGGATACATGGAGGGCTGCAGGATGTGCTCGAGCACGCCCAGCTTGGACTCCTCCTTCGTCTTGAACGAATCGGGATCGTCCAGCACCGCACCGTCCCGGTTGCCCAGGATGTTGGTGCTGAACCACCCGCTGAGGCCGAGCATGCGGGCCTTGAGTCCCGGGGCCAGGATGGTCTTCATCAGGGTCTGCCCCGTCTTGAAGTCCTTCCCCCCGATGGGCACGCTGCGCTCGATGGCCAACCGCTCCAGCGCGGGGAAATCCGCGGAGAGGTTCGGCGCCCCGTTGGCGTACGGCACGCCTTCCATGATGGCGGCATACGCATAGAGCATGCTGGGCGCGATGGCGGGGTCGTTCTCCTCCATCGCCTTCTCGAAGGCCTCGATGGACTCGTGGACCTCACTCTTCCTGAGGAAGATCTCCGTCGAGCCGCACCACACCATCACCGCGCGGTCGCACCCGTTGTCGCGCATGAACGTGCGGATGTCCTCGCGCAGCTGCTCGGCGAGCTCACGCTTGTTCTTCGCCTGCTTCACATTGGTGCCGTCGAGGCGCTTGACGTAGCTGCGGTCGAACGCCGCCGGCATGGGACGCACCTTGCGCAGCTCCGCCTCGATCGGATCCAGGTGGGAGCGCTCCAGCACGCCGGCGTTGATCGCGCTGTCGTAGGCGTCGTCGGGGATGGGATCCCACGCGCCGAAGACGAGCTGATCGAGCTCGGCCAGGCCGATGAACTCGCGGATCAACGGCGCGCGCCCTTCGGTGCGCTTCCCCAGGCGGATGGTGTTCATCTGCGAGAGGCTGCCGATGGGACGCGCCAGACCGCGCTTCGCGGCCTCCACGCCGGCGACGACGGTGGTCGCCACCGCGCCCAATCCGGGCAGCAGCACGCCGACCTTTCCCTGCGCGGGACGGATCTCCGGGCGTTCCTTCACGAAGGCTTCTCCTTGGAGCGGAATGTGGACCCCGGTGCTCAGACCGGAGGCTTGGACGACGCGGCCGGCGGGCCCTGCCCGGCCTTGGAGGATTCGAGCGGCACGCCGCCGGCGTGCCGGTACACCCAGATCATGCGCTGCACGGCCGTGATGTTGGTGGTCACGGCCATCAGCACGATGATGCCGCTGATGACGATGCCGTTCCACATCAGACCGAACAGGATGGAGCCCAGACCCAGCAGGACCACGCGCTCCGCGCGCTGCATGAAGCCCACGCTGCAATCGAGACCGAGCGCCTCGGCCCGCGAGCGGGTGTAGGACACCATCATGGAGCCCGACAGGGCCAGGACGATCATGTAGATCATCCAGACGTCGGCGAGCTCGGTCCGCACGTTGTTGTAGAGGGACAGCAACCCGATGAAGACGACCACCTCGCTGATGCGGTCCATGGTCGAGTCGTAGAACGACCCGAACTTGGAGGCCAGTCCGCCCTGGCGCGCCACCCGCCCGTCGAAGATGTCGAACAGGCCGCCGAGCAGGACGAAGAACCCCGCCGTACGCACGTGGTCGGAGTGGTACAGGAAACCCGCCACCACGGTGACGATGAATCCGAGCGTGGAGATCAGGTTGGGATGCACGCGATGCCGGACCAGCCACTGCGTGAGCGGCTCGATGATCCGATAGACCGGGAGGCGGAGCGCCTTGAGGCCCTTCTCGCGTGCGGGCGTGCTCACGAGGGCAGGATGATGCGGCTCTCGCCGCCCTCTTCGAGGCCGCGCGTGATGGTCTCGTTCACGCGCATGAGCACCTTGTCGAAGTTGCTCTGCGCGGCCACGAGACGCTGATAGCTCGCGTTGGTCTGCAGCCGACCGAAGGTGTCGTTGTACTGCTCGGCCAGGGCCTCCTCGGGCTCCTGTCCGGCGCGCAGGGCCTCCGAGACGCGGCCTTCCAGCCCGTCCATCTCCTGCCGCAGCCGGGTGAGATCCTCGTCCTCGTCCGCCGCGCGGATGGCACGACGCAACGCCTGGTACTCGTCCGTGCGCGCCAGCGCGCCGCCGAGATCCTTGGCCATGTTCAGCAGTGCGGACATGCTCGCTCCCGTCCTCCCGGTTCTTCCCGCTCCTCGCCGGACGGCCGGGACCCGCCACGCGCGGCGAGAAGATAACGATCTCGGCCGCTCAAGTCGCTGCCCACCCGCGCGGCCGTCCAGGCCCCGCTTTCCTGTGCCAGGGCCAGCAGCGCGGGCCCCTGCGCCGCGCCGATCTCGAGGGCCAGCAGCCCGCCGGGCCGCACCCGCGCGGCGCCCTCGCGGACGAGCACCCGGAGAAGGTCGAGCCCGTCCGGGCCGGAGAACAGGGCACCGGCAGGCTCATGGTCGACGACCTCGGGCTGGAGGGTCTCCCGGTCGGCCTGGGCCACGTAGGGAGGGTTGGACACCAGCACGTCGAAGCGCTCGTCCTCGCCCACGGGGGTGAAGGCGTCGCCCGGACGCCATTCGATGTCCCCCAGGCCGGTCCGCTCCGCGTTCATGCGCGCCACCTCCAGGGCCTCCGCGGAGACGTCGGTGGCCACCACCCGTCCGAACGTCCCTTCCCGCCGGAGCGAGAGCGCGATCGCTCCGCTCCCCGTCCCGATCTCGAGGACGTCGGGCGGCTGGCTCTGCGCCGCGGCCCAGCGCAGGACCTCCTCGACCAGCCCCTCGGTCTCGGGGCGCGGGATGAGGACCCGCGGGTCCACCGCCAGGTCCAGCTCGCGGAAGGCGGCCGAGCCGACGACGTACTGGAGCGGCTCGCGGCGCGCCCGGCGGCGGAGCAGCGGCCGGAAGACGTCCAGCTCCGCAGGATCGAGCGGACGATCGAAGTGGAGATACAGCTGGAGCCGCGACAGACCCAGCGCGTGCCCGAGCAGGAGCTCGGTGTCGAGTCGGGCGCGCTCGATGCCCCGCCCCTCCAGATGCGCGGTGCTCCAGCGCAGGAGGTGCAGCACGGTCCAGGGGCGGCCCGGCGGCGGGGGCTCGACCGGGGCGGCCTGCGAGGTCACCCGGCCTCGCCCTCCATGCGCTCCTGCTCCTGCGCCAGACGGAGCGCGGAGACGAGCTCGCCCAGGTCGCCGTCCAGCACGTCGGGCAGCTGATAGAGGGTCAGCCCGATGCGATGATCGGTCACCCGGTTCTGCGGATAGTTGTACGTGCGGATCTTGCCCGAGCGGTCGCCGGTGCCGACCTGCAGCTTGCGCTCGCGCGCCCGCTCGGCCTCCTGTTCCGCGATCCGCCGGTCCAACAGGCGCGAGCGCAGCACCTTGAGCGCCTTGGTCTTGTTCTTCAGCTGCGACTTCTCGTCCTGGCAGGAAACGACCAGACCGGTGGGCAGGTGCGTGATACGCACGGCCGAGTCCGTCGTGTTCACGGACTGTCCGCCCGGTCCCGAGGAGCGGAAGACGTCGATCCGCAGGTCCTGCGGGTCGATCTCGACGTCGACCTCCTGGGCCTCGGGCAGCACGGCCACCGTCGCCGCCGACGTATGGATGCGGCCCTGGCTCTCCGTCTCCGGTACGCGCTGTACCCGGTGCACCCCCGACTCGAAGCGCAGACGCCCGTAGGCGCCTCGGCCCCGCACCGTCACGATGGCCTCCTTGATGGCGCCGGGGATGCCTTCGCTCAGGGACAGCAGTTCGACGTCCCAGCCCTGACGCTCGGCCAGACGCCGGTACATGCGCAGCAGCTCGGCCGCGAAGAGGCCGGCCTCGTCCCCACCGGTCCCGGCCCGGACCTCCACCACGGCGGCGCGGTCCTCGAGCGGGTCCTTGGGGATGAGCAGCTCGCGCACGCGGTCCTGCAGGGCCGGAAGACGCTCCTCGAGATCGTCCACCTCGGCCTGCGCCAGCTCGCGCATCTCCTCGTCGCCGGTGTCGTCCGTCGAGAGCTCACGCGCGCCCTCGAGCTGACGCTCGAGCGACAGCAGCACGCGGCCCTCGCGCACGGCTTCCTCCAGATCGGCACGCTCGATCCCCAGATCGCGCAGACGCTCCGGATCGGAGAGCGTCGCCGGATCGGAGAGCGCGCCCTCGATCGCCTCGAAGCGCTCGATGGCGCGCTGGAGACGGCTACGCAGGCGCGGATCGACCGCAGGCTGACTCATCGGGGATCTGGAGGCGGTGACAGGTCGCGGGGCCGGGGCCCCGTCCGTGCCGGGCACGTCGGTCGCGACAGGACGCGTCCGGACGGCGCCGGACCCGAGGAAGGGCGGCGGCCAAGTGTAGCCGAAGGCGTGCGGGCGCTCAACCGCGCCGCCGGGCCGCCGCCCAGAGCAACAGGACCGCACCGGCCGCGAAGGGACCGACCAGGTCTCCCGTGCGCGTGAACGGCGTGGCCGGTCCTGTCACGGTGGGCACGCGCAGCGCGAGCAGCGTGTCGGTCCGCAGCGGCGTGACGGCCGCGAGACGCCCGCGCGCGTCCACAAGGAACGAGGGGCCCGTATTCGCCACGCGCACCGCGGGCCGCCCGGTCTCGATGGCCCGGAACACCAGATGGGCGGGATGCTGGAGCAGCCCGGAGGTGCCGGCGCCCCGCGCCCGGTACCACGCATCGTTGGTGGGGTTGAGGAGGAACCCCGCACCCCCGCGCGCCAGGTCGCGCGCCAGCTCCGGGAAGATCGACTCGTAGCAGACCAACACCCCCGCGCGCACGCCCGCGACCTCGAGGACCCCCGGCGACCGACCCGCGGTCAGGTCGCCGCCCGCGGGCAGGAACGGCGTGCGCTCGAGGATGGGCACGAGCCGGCGCTTGTCGTACTCGACCGGGTCCAGGCCGTCGGCCCGGACGAGGTGCACACGGTTGGTGCGGGCGCCCGGCATCCCGGGGACGCCCTGCCCCAGCGCCCCCACCACCACCGCGCCCCCCGACTGCTCCGCCAGCCCTGCCAGCGCGGCCACCACGGTCGGGCTCCGGGGGACGTCCACCGGGAGCGCGCCCTCGGGCAGCACCACCAGGTCGGCGCGGCGCCCCTCCACGGCCCGCCCGGCGCGGGCCAGCGCCCGCTCGGCGGTGGCCCGCGGGTCGCCCCGCACCGGCAGGTCCGGCTGGACGATCAGCACGTCGAGGGTGGGCCCCGCCGGAGCGGGCGCCGGCCAGGCCAGGACGCCCGACGCCAGCCAGGCGGCCGTCCCGACGGCGCGCCCGGCCAGGGCGGACCTGGACGCGCCCGGCGCGGACAGCCAGCCCGCCCAGGCCCCCTGCGGCAGGGCCAGCCAGAGCCCGACACCGGACGCGCCCACCCAGGGTGCCAGCCCGAGCAGCGCGGGCAGGCCCGTCAGCCCGTTGGCGAGCGGAAGCCAGGGGAACGCGAAGGGACCCAGATGCCCGCGCAGCCACTCGCCGGCCACCCAGGCCAACGGAAGGGCCAGGGCGGCCGGGACGCGCGCGGAGCGCAGCGCGTGGGCCGCCACGAGGACGCCGGCGGTGAGCGCCGCGAAGGCCCCCACCAGCGCCGCGAACGCGAGGGTGCCCCACACGGGCGTGGCCGCCAGCGCAGCCCACGTCCAGGGCAGCAGGAGGGCCCACCCCACCGTTCCCGCGACCGCTCCCAGGCGGGCGGCGGGGCCGCGCCCCGCAGCGCCGGCGGGCAGGCGCTCGAGCCCGAGCGCCAGGGGCACCAGGACCAGGAAGGGCGCCGGAGAGGGAGGAGCCGGGGGAAACGACGCGGCCAGCAGCAGCCCGCTGGCCAGCCCGGGCGCGAGCGCGCGGAGCGTCGCGCTCAGTCGCCGTCGAGCGGGCGGACCTCGCGCTGCTCGCGAGCCGACCGGTACGCCGCCTCGATCACGCGCATCAGCCGGACCTGCTCCTCCGACTGCTCCACGGCGCGCTCGCCGATCACCATGCCGACGAAGCGATCCAGGAGTCGGCGGTAGCCTGCGACGTACAGGTTCTCGCGCGTGGATTGCCGCGGGGTGACGTCGAGCGGACGCCCACCGAGCTGACGGTGCATGGTCAGCGGCGGCAGCCAGCCCGAGCCTTCACGCCCCAACACGCGGGTGTGGTACTGGTCGGAGTCGGCGAACAGGCTCCAACTGGCCTCGAGCGAGATGGCGATGCCGCTGTCCGTCTCGGCCAGGACGACCGCGGCGTCCTCCACCTCGTAGTCGCCGGTCAAGGTCACGGCCGTGACCCGCGCCACGTCCGGGTAGCCCACGAGCCACAGACAGAGGTCGAGGAGCTGCACGCCCAGGTCCATGAGCGCGCCTCCGCCCGCCTCCTCGCGCCGCTGCCGCCACGGCGTGCGCGTCAGCGCCACCTTGCGGTTCAGCACGCTGCCCGAGACCGAGTAGACGTGACCCAGCTCGCCACCGGCCACGAAGGAGCGCAGCGCCGTGACGTCGGGCCGGTGGCGGTGGGAGAGCCCCACCACGAGAGCACGGTCCCGCTCCTGCGCCGCGGCCACCAGGCGGGCCGCACCGTCACTCGTGAGGGCGACGGGACGCTCGACCAGCACGTGCTTCCCGGCTTCGATGGCCGCGAGCGCCTGTTCCTCGTGCCGCACGTTGGGGGTGGCGATCACGATGGCGTCGAGCCCCGGATCCTCGATCAGCGCCCGGTCGTCCAGGATGCGCTCGATCCCGAAGCGGGACGCGACCTCGCGGGCCTTCAGGCCGTCCAGATCCGAGACGGCGGCGATCTCCACGTCGTCCCGTCCGGCCAGCAGCGGCAGGTGGGCCACCTGGCTGACCGCTCCCGTCCCGAGGATTCCAAGGCGAATCCTCGCTGTGCTCATCGTATGCGCTCTCCGGGGATGGACTCTCCGAACATGACCTGCCCGCCGGCCCGGAACTCGAAGGCCCGCAGGTCCTCCAGCACATTGTAGCGCACGAGGCCGTAGACCCGCATCCGGTCCGAGAGGGGCACCTCGAGCCCGGTGTGGGCGTTGAGGCCCACCCGCCAGGAGTCGAGGAGGTCCTCGACGAAGGTATCCTCGATGGCCGCGCCCGAGCCGTTGAGGAAGTGCGCGGAGGCGCCCACGCCGGCGAGGGTCAGGATCCCGGCGGAGGGGACGGCCCACACGAAATGGCCGTCCACGCCGAGCGCCAGGTCCGACCACTGCAGCGTGCCCAGGTTGACGTCGGGCGCCGGCGTGCTGTCGGGCAGCTCCTGCGCGATCAGCGCTTCGACCTGCGTCTCCAGCTCACGGACCTCGGACGCCTTGAAGTCGGAGGACCACCAGCTGATGTGCGGCACGATGCGGAAGCTGGGCCCGAGATACCCCAGGTCCACGCGCGCGCCCAGGCTGGCCGTCGCGTCCACGCGGTTGGGTGCGACCCAGCCGACGTCGAGGCCGATGCCCCGGAACGACAGGTTCTCGTAGTCGAACTCCGTCAGGTCCGGCCGCTGGGCCGCCGCGGGCACCGCGCCGGCGATCCCCGCCATCACCCCCATCCCCACCACCACCAAGCCACGCATCCTCACGTGCCGCCTCCTCGCTGGGTCATTCGCCCGGGCCCGGGAGCCGGGCCACCAGGTCGTGCTCTTCGGCATCCTCGATGGCGACCCGCACGAAGTCGCCGGGTCGGGGCTCCGGCGCGGAGGCGGACCCGTCCCGCAGGATGCGGGTCACGCCGTCCACGTCGAGCGCCTGTCCCGCCGTGCGCGCCACCCACGCGAAGTCCGGGTCGTCCGGCGTGGCGTGGTCGATCAGCGCGGTGCGGGTGGTCCCCACCTGTTCCAGGTTGGCCTCGAGGGAGATGCGGGCCTGCCGCTCCATCAGCTCCTCCAGGCGCTCGCGCGCGAGGGACTCGGAGACCTGTCCGGGATAGTCGGCCGCGGGCGTGCCCTCCTCCACGGAATAGGTGAAGGCCCCTACGCGCTCGATGCGCAACTCCTCCAGCAGATCGAGCAGGCGCTGGAAGTCGTCGTCGGTCTCGCCGGGGAAGCCCACGATGACCGTGGTGCGCAGCGTGAGGTCCGGGACACTGTCCCGCAGCCAGCCCACCCGCTCGCGGATCGTGGCCTGTCGCTCCGGACGGCGCATGGCCGCCAGCACGGCGTCGCTGCCGTGTTGCAGCGGCATGTCCAGGTAGGGGAGGATCCTGGGCTGCGACGCCATCAGGTCCACCAGGTCCCGCGTCAGACCGGACGGATACATGTAGAACAGGCGGTACCAGGGGACGTCGGTCCCCTCCAGCAGCGCCCGCAACAGATCCGGCAGGAGAGGAGCCTCTTGTCCGATCCGGCGTCGGAGGTCACGCCCGTACCAGGTCGTGTCCTGCGAGATGACGTTCAGCTCCTTGACGCCGCGCCGCCCGAGGAGCGCGGCCTCCTCCACGAGCGCGTCCAACGGAGCGGAGCGGTGCAGGCCCCGCATGGACGGGATCGCACAGAACGCGCAGGTGTGATCGCAGCCTTCGCTGATCTTCAGGTAGGTCGTGTGCGGCGTGGCGCTGGTCAGGACCCGCAGCGGCCGCTCCATCAGCGGGATGGTCTCCTGCTCCAGCAGCCCGCGGTCGGTCAACTCCGGCAACAGACGATCGAGCTCGCTCAGCCCGAGGAACAGGTCCACCTCCGGGAGCTCGCGCTCCAGATCCGCCTTGTAGCGCTGCACCAGGCACCCGACCGCCACGACCGCCCGCACCCCGCGGGTCTCCTTGAGCTGGCAGGCCTCGAGGAGGGTCTCGATGGACTCCTCCTTGGCGGCTTCGATGAAGCCGCAGGTGTTGATCAACACCACGTCCGCGTCGGCGGGGTCGGGCGAGACCCGCGCGCCGCCCGCGAGCAGCGCGGCCAGGATGCGCTCCGAATCGACGGTGTTCTTGTCGCAGCCGAGCGTGACCAGGCTGACCCGGGTCCCGTGGTCCGATCCGATCGCATCCACGGCCCGCGGCGCCGTGAGCGTGCCGGGGCCCGCGGGGGCCAGCGGGAAGACGGGAAGGTCCCGGGAACGGGCCCGGGCGCTGCGCCGGTCGTCGCTCAACCGGTGACCACCGTGGCGCCCGGGGGCGGCGTGAACGCGAAGTCGCCTGGGCGCAGGGGCGGATCGACGCGGATGTCGGCGAGGTCGAGCGTGCGCACCGAGCCGTTCTCCTGCTCGATGCGGATGCGGCGGATCCAGTGCTGCCGGGTGTCCAGCCACACCTCCACGTTCGCATAGCCCGAGGGTTGGAGCGGGCGCAGACGCAGATGGTGGGTGGAAGCACCGCCCACCGTCTCCGGTCCCAGCAGCGTCGGCGCGTACTTCACGCCGGGGTCCTGAAGGAATTCGCGGTGGAAGTCGATGGACTCGTTCTGGGCGGCCATGCGCGACCGGATGACCTGGTCGGGCTGCGCGCTGGGGAAGTAGAGCCACAGCCAGGTGCCGTCCGCGACGATGCGGTCCCCGGCCGGGTCCTGGAAGTCCATCTTGAACAGGTTGGGGTCGAGCTGGCACAGCTCCCCGCGGCTGCGCGTGGTCTGGCCCACCAGCGGGACCTCCAACGTCTGCTCGAACCCGGCGCACAGGGAGGTCAGCGCGGCGTAGCGCGCCGACGCGGCTTCCAGGATGGCGAGCGCGTCTCCCGGGGCCTGACCGGCGACGGCGACGGGCACGACCGCCAGCAAGGCGGGCGCGAGCAGTCGGCGCAGGCGTCGGACTCGATCGGTCATGGGATCCGGCGGTGTGGGATGGGCGGGAGCGGCTGGAACCCGCTCCGGGCGGGGCGCGGGGGCCGACGGGGATCCGAAGCCTCCCGTCGGGCAGCGCCCGGCCGAACGGCGGCTACTACACGTCCCCGCGCGGCGCCGTTCCTGGCCCCTTTCCTAGCGGCCCCGCTCGTCCAGGCCGCTCATCAGCAGGTCGAGACCGTCGTGCCCGATGAGCACCTCCCGCGGCTTGGAGCCGTCGGGCGGACCGAGCACACCGGCCTCGTGCAGCTGGTCCACGATGCGGGCCGCCCGACCGTACCCGATGCGCAGCTTGCGCTGCAGCAGCGAGGTCGAGCCCTGCTTGTGCTGGATGCACACCTCGGCGGCCGACCGGAACAGCTCGTCGTAGGCCAGGGCACCGTCCGGATCCAGGTCGAACTGGTCGCCGTCCTCCGCCTCGCGGGCGCGCACCAGTTCCAGGATGTCCTCCTCGGCGTCGTCGGACTCCGGCTCCTCGACGTCCGGATCCCCGGCGAGCCGCGCGCGCTTGGCATCGCGCTCCGAGCGATACCAGGCCATGAGCGCGTCCGTCTCCTCGGTGGAGATGAACGCGCCTTGCATGCGCACCGGCTCGCTCTGGCCCGGCGGGAGGAACAGCATGTCCCCGTTGCCGAGCAGCGCGTCCGCGCCGTTCTGGTCCAGGATCGTGCGCGAGTCCGTCTTGGACGCCACGCGGAAGGCGATCCGCGTCGGGAAGTTGGCCTTGATGAGGCCCGTGATGACGTTCACGCTCGGACGCTGCGTGGCCACGATGAGATGGATCCCGATGGCGCGCGCCTTCTGGGCCAGCTGGGTGAGCGGCTTCTCCACCTCGCTCTGCACGCTCATCATCAGGTCGGCGAGCTCGTCGACCACCACGACGATGAACGGCAACAGACCATCCGTGTACAGCCAGCGATCCGGATCTCCGTCCGGGCCGTCGGGTTCCGAGCGGCGTACCACGCCGCCCGAGCGCAGACGCTTGTTGAACTCGGCGAGCGAGCGCACCCCGTTGACGGACAGCAGCGCATAGCGCCGCTCCATCTCCAGCACGGCCCACTTGAGGACGGCCGCCGCGTCCTTGGGGTCGGTCACCACCGAATGCCGCAGGTGGGGCAGGTCCCCGTAGGTGGACAGCTCCACCATCTTGGGATCGATCATCAACAGCCGCAGCGTCTCGGGCGTGTGCCGGTAGACCAGGCTCGTGATGATGGTGTTCAGGCAGACGGACTTCCCGGACCCGGTGGCGCCCGCGATCAGCACGTGCGGCATCTTGGCCAGGTCGGCCACATAGGGCTGGCCGTTCAGGTCGCGGCCCAGCGCGAGCGGGAGGCTGCCCCGACCGGCCTGGAAGGCGCGCGCCTCGAGCACCTCGCGCAGCGGCACGGACAGCGGCTCGGGATTGGGGATCTCCACGCCGACGGCGCCCTTGCCGGGGATCGGGGCGACGATGCGGATGCTCTTGGCCTTCATGGCCAGGGCCAGGTCGGCATCGAGGTTCGCGATGCGATTCACCTTCACGCCGGGCGCGGGCACGACCTCGAACTGGGTGACCACCGGGCCCGTCGTGCGCCCGCCCAGGGTGCACTCCACGTTGAACGTGCGGAGCTTCTCCACCAGGACCTCACCCAGCCGGTCGAGCTCCTCCTGCATGCCCTGCCGCTCCTCCTCGGGAGGCGCGTAGAGGAGATCGAGCGGCGGCAGCGTGCGCGGTCCGGGCGCCTCCTCCTCCGTCTCGGGCGCGACGGCCGCGACCGTCTCGCGCGGCTTGCGCTTCGCCCGCTCGGGGCGGGCGCGGGTCGGAGCCGCGACCACGGGCTCCTCCTCTTCGAGGTCGTCCTCGTCGACCTCCTCGTCGTCGGCGACGTCCTCGCCGGCTTCGACGTCCTCCTCGTCGTCCGGGGCCGCCACGACCACGTCGTCGGGGTCGCCGCGGGTGGCCTCGTCCCAGTCCACCTCCCGGGCCTCGTCGGCCGAGGGAGCGACCCGGAAGGATTCCCGGGCCCGCACGGCGGTGCGACCCAGCACCTCCCCACCCTGCACCAGGGCCCGCCCCAACGGACGGACCGGGCTTACGCGCAGGGTGGCCACGATCAGCACCAGGAGCGCGACCCCGCAGAGGATCAAGGCGCCGACCCACCCGAAGGCCGTCGAGAGCGGTTCGGCCGCCCACCCCCCCCACCGGCCCCCGGCCGTGCCCAGGGGCGCGACGACCTGCCAGCCGATGGGCAGCAGGACGAGCAGGCCGGCGGCGAGCGCGACGGTCCGGAAGGCCCGCCGCGGGGACAGCCACTCCCCGCGCTCCAGGCCCGCGGCCAACAGGATCACGGGCACGAAGGCGGCGGCGAAGCCGAAGGCGCCGGCCAGGACCCGCGCGGTGCCCCGCCCCACCGCGCCGATGACGTTGCCGGACGGGAACCACTCCGTGCCGCGCTCGCCCAGCCAGGACACCGGCACCAGGGCCAGGCCCACCAGGACGGCGAGCGCGATCAGCCCGTAGGCGAGGATCTCACGCTGCTGCTCGGGATCGAGCCAGCGCTCCTGCGTCGAGCCGCGGCTCTTCCGGGTCTGCTTCTTGGTACGCTTCCGGCTCACGTGGGCAGTCGGATGACGCGATCCTGCATCTCGGGCGCGAGATCATGGCGATCGCGCTGGGCCAGGAAGGGAAGATCGTCGCCGAGACCGATGTCGACCACCGCCCGGCCCGCGGCGGTGCCGGCCAGCGTGTCCACGGTGCAGTCCAGCCCCCGGGCCAGCTCGGCGGCCGCGCGCGCACCGTCGTTCAGGCGCACGTCGCCGCCCCACGCGTCCAGGAGCGCCCGGACCAGCAACCCGCCGCAGAGGGCGTCGTCCAGGGAGAAGCGGTCGCTGCGTCCGGCGCACAGGATGCTGACCCGCTGCGCCTCGGCTGCGCGCCGCGCGGCCGCACCCAGGTTGAGCAACGACGCCGCCACCACGCGGTCCGCCTCCGCGGCCGCGAGGAAGGCGCGCGTGCCGTTGGTGGTGGTCATCACCAGCGAGCGACCGGCCACCCGTTCCCGCGTGAACTCCCGGGGCGAGTTACCCAGGTCGAAGCCGTCGATCTTGAGGCCGCGACGCTCGCCGCAGAGCAGCGTGGTCTCGCGTCCGAGCTGGTTCGCGAGCCGCAGCGCCTCTTCGGTGTCCGACACGGGATAGACCGCGCGCGCACCGTTGGCCAACGCCTCGGCGATCACACTGGTGGCGCGGATGATGTCGATGACCAGCGCCGTGCTTCCCTGCACCGCCTGGGGGTCGACCTCGGGGATGGTGAAGAACAGGTCGATCCTCATGCCTTGTTCCTCATCCGGTCGATGTATCCCGTGTCGACGTCTCCGGCGATGAACGTCTCCTCCCGCGTGACGCGCGCCAGGAACTCCAGCGTGGTGGAGACCCCCTCGATCACGAAGGTGTCGAGCGCGTTGCGCGCGCGCGCCAGGGCCTCGTCACGCGTGTTCCCGTACACGATCAGCTTGGCGAGCAACGAGTCGTAGAACGGCGGCACCCGGTAGCCGCTGTAGGCGTGCGTGTCGAGCCGCACGCCGGGACCGCCGGGTGGATGGAACGTGGTGATCGTGCCCGGCGAGGGGGCGAAGTTGCGGTCGGGATCCTCGGCATTGATGCGGAACTCGATCGCATGGCCGCGCAGCTCGATGGGGCCTTCCGGGATCGACAGCGGCTCACCGGCCGCGACCCGGATCTGTTCCTTGACCAGATCCACGCCCGTGATCACCTCGGTCACCGGATGCTCGACCTGGATGCGCGTGTTCATCTCGATGAAGTAGAACTCGCCGCTGGCGTCGAGCAGGAACTCGACCGTGCCGGCCCCCACGTAGCCGATGCTGCGCGCGGCGCGCACGGCCGCGTCGCCCATGCGGGCGCGCAGCTCCGGGGTGAGCGCGGGGGACGGCGCCTCCTCGATCAGCTTCTGGTGGCGCCGCTGGATGGAGCAGTCGCGCTCGCCCAGGTGCACGATGCGACCGAAACGGTCGCCGAAGACCTGGATCTCCACGTGGCGCGGCCGCACGACCAGCTTCTCGAGGTACACACCGGGATCGCCGAACGCGGCCTGCGCCTCCGCCTGCGCGGCGGCGACCAGTCCCGGGAAGGTCTGGGCGTCGTGCGCGATGCGCATGCCCTTCCCTCCCCCGCCGGCCGATGCCTTGATCATGATGGGGAAGCCGATCTCGGCCGCGAGGCCCACGGCCTCGTCGGGAGAGGAGATCACGTCCTCCGTGCCCGGCACGGTCGGCACACCTTCGGCGATCACGGTGCGGCGCGCGGTGGCCTTGTCCCCCATGGCCCGGATCTGGTCCGGGTTGGGACCGATGAACACCAGGTGGGAGCGCTCGCAGATCTCCGAGAACTCGGCGTTCTCGGCGAGGAAACCGTAGCCCGGGTGGATGGCATCGGCGCCGGTGACCTCGGCGGCGGCGATGATCCGCGGGATGTTGAGGTAGCTCTCGCGGGCGGCCGGCGGACCGATGCAGACGGCCTCGTCGGCGAAGCGGACGTGGAGCGACTCGCGATCGGCTTCGGAATAGACCGCGACCGTCTCGACCCCGAGCTCGCGGCAGGCGCGGATCACCCGGAGCGCGATCTCACCCCGGTTGGCGATGAGAACCCGTCGGAACACGGGGCTCAGGCGGGCCGGACGCGGAACAGGAGCTGACCGTACTCGACCGGCTGCGCGTTCTCGACGCACACCTCCACGATGGTGCCGGCCACCTCGCATTCGAGCTCGTTCATGAGCTTCATCGCCTCGATGATGCAGAGGGTGTCGCCCTTCCCCACGGTGCGGCCCGGCTCCACGTAGGGTGGAGCGTCGGGCGCCGGTGCGCGATAGAAGGTGCCCACCATGGGGGACGTCACGTCCACGAGGCCGCTGTCGGCGGGCGGTGTGGCCGCCCCGCCGTCGGCGGGCTGGCCGGGTGCGGGCGCCGACGCGGGTGCGGGAGCCGCGGGTGCGGACAGCAGCATCGGCGCGGGCGCGGCGCCGCCCACGTATTCGGGGGACTTGGCCAGCCGGATACGGGTGCCCGACCGCTCGATCTCGAGCGAGTCGAGCGTGCTCTCCTCGATCAGGCGGACCAGGCGTTCCAGGAAATCCAGATCGATCATGGGTGGCTCACACGCGGGTGAGGTATTTGTCCTCGCGGCGATCCACGCGGACCCTGTCTCCGATCTCGATGAAGAGCGGCACCTGGACGACGGCGCCGGTCTCGAGCGTGGCGGGCTTGGTCCCGCCCTGGGCCGTGTCGCCGCGCACGCCGGGGTCGGTCTCGCTCACCGACAGCTCGACGAAGGCGGGCAGCTCCACGCTCAACACCTTGCTGTCGTGGACCAGGCCCTCGCACTCCATGTTCTCCTTCAGGTACTTCAGCTGGTCGTCGCCGATCACGTCGGCCGCGAGGGGGATCAGCTCGAAGGTGTTCTGATCCATGAAGTAGTAGAGATCGCCGTCGGAATACGAATAGCTGACGGGCCGGCGCTCCAGCCGCACGTCCACGACCTTCTCGCCCGCGCGGTAGGTGCGGTCCACGACCTGCCCGGTGAGGACGTTCTTGAGCTTGGTGCGCACGAACGCACCGCCCTTGCCCGGCTTCACGTGCTGGAAGTACACGATGGTCCACAACGTCCCATCGATATCCAGCACCATTCCGTTCCTGAAATCCGCAGTCGAGGCCATCGTGTCGAGGAAGAGGGAGGAGCGGGCCTCAGCGTGAGGCCGACAGGTGGCCGACGAGGCCCCTGAGCCCGAGAAGGTAGCTGTTTGCCCCGAATCCGGCGACGGTCCCGACCGCGATCGGAGCGAGGTGCGAGTGGCGGCGGAATTCCTCGCGCGCGTGCACGTTCGAGAGGTGCACCTCCACGAACGGACGACCCACGCCGGCCAACGCATCCCGGAGCACCACGCTGGTGTGCGTGAGCCCACCCGGGTTGATCAGGTAGCCGTCGGTGATGGGCGCCGTGGCCTCCAGATGGTCGAGGATCTCCCCCTCGTGATTGCTCTGGAAGCTGGCCACCTCGACCCCGAGGCTCTGCGCCACCGCGGCGAGCCGCTCGTCGATCTCGGCCAGCGTGACGGTCCCGTAGACCTCGGGCTCGCGCACACCGAGGAGGCGCAGGTTGGGCCCGTGTACGACCTCGATCCTCATGCCTGGAGCCCCTCCAGCCAGCGCCGGAACTCCTCGTCCTCCTCCTCGGCGTTGCGGTCCGGCGCCAGCTCGCGGATGGGCTGCGTGGGGGGCGCCAGGTCCCCGACGGGCACGGCGTCGGGGGACAACGCGTCGATGGTCACGGTCTCGGGCGCGAGGGACGCGAGCGGCACCGTGTCCGGCGCCAGGTCGGCCATCGGAACCGCGGCGGGGGCCAGCGCGCCCACCGGCAGGCCGGCCTCCGGGGTCGGTGGCTCGGCCTCGAGCGGCCCCTCCGGCGCCGGTGCGGACGCCTCGTGCGCGGCCGGCTCGGGGGGAGCCTCCGGGGTGGACGGCAGGGCCGCGGGCGCGGCGTCCGCGGGCGCAGCGTCCGGGACGGGCTCCCGCGTCCGCCCCTCCAGCTCCGCCAGGCGCGCCGCCAGGGCCGGGCTGTCGGGTGCCCGCTCCAGCAGCTTGCGGAACAGGGCGATGGCCTCGAGGCGCAGCCCCTGGGCGACCAGCAACTCCGCCATCGTGCGCGTGATCAGCTCTTCACCGCCGCTGGCGCCGGGAAGGTGCTCGTCCTCGTCCACCGGCTCCGCATCGGCCTCGGGCGCCAGGAGGACGCCGAAGGCGGGCGCCGCGTCGGCGCCGTCCGGCGGGACCGCGTCGGGCGGGGTCGGCTCGTCGGCCTCCGGGGCGTCGGACGCCTCCGGGATGTCCGTCGGGAGGGCCTCCACCGCCCCGGCCAGCACGGCGTCCACGTCGGCGGCACGCCACGGCTCGACCGCCCGCCACCGCAGCGCCAGCGCCTCCGCGGCGTCCCGATCCTCCCGCGCTGCGACGCGCGTCGCCCCTTCGAGCGCCCGGGCGTTCTCGGGGTCGAGCGCGAGCACCTGGTCGAAGCCCGCGCTCGCCTCTCCCCAGCGCTCGAGGTCGTGGAGGATCCGTGCACGCACCAGGTGCCCGCTCGCGAAGTCGGGTAGGGCGCGGGTCCCGGCCTCCGCCACGTCGACCGCCTCGTCGAGCCGGCCCGCCCGCCGGAGCGCCTCCGCCAGCGGCGCGAAGGCGCGCCCCTCGGGGTCGCGCACGCCGCCCTGCAGGGCGCGCAGGGCCTCGATGTCGGGAGCGACGGGCATGGGTACGGGAGCGACCGTGTCGGGCGGGGTGGACGGGGCGCCCGGGGCGGGCCCCGGGCGCGCGAAGATAGGTCCCGCTCCGGTGGAGGGTCAACGCAGGCGGGCCCCGGGGCGACCCCCGGGAGCGGGCGCGGGTATCACCCTGCCCGGGCGGCGCCTCCGTTGAGAGGACCTGCGCGGGGGATTAGGTTGGTCCACCCCGAAATCGGGGAGTCTCCGTACGTTCGGTCGCGGTCCGCGGGGCCGCCGGGAGGGTTCGTCGCGCCATGATGCGTCAGCTGCGTCAGAGCACCAAGTGGATCATGCTGGCCACCGCGCTGGCCTTCGGTGCGCTGATGGTCTTCGAGTGGGGGATGGATGCCACGGGCCGGGGCGGCGGCGGGGTGGGCTCCATCGGTCGCGTGAACGGCGTGTCCGTCTCCTTCGAGATGTACGAGAACACGCGCCGCAACCTCTACGACCAGGTCTCCGCCTCCCAGGAGGAGCCGATCACGAGCCAGCAGAGCCGCGAGATCGAGGACCAGGCCTGGGACGAGGTGGTCAACCAGATCCTGATCAACCAGGAGCTGGAGCGCCGCGGCATCACGGTCACGGACGACGAGATCCGGCAGGCCGCCCAGTTCTCGCCCCCTCCGGCCCTGCAGAACGACCCCGCCTTCCAGACCGACGGCGCGTTCGACCTGCAGAAGTACCAGACGTGGATGGCGGGACTCCCCCCGGAGATCCTGCTGGAGCTGGAGGCCTACTACCGGTCGGTCATCCCGCGCGGAAAGCTCCTGCGTCAGGTGAGCGCGGGCGTCTATCCCAGCGACGGTGAGCTGTGGCAGGCGTACCAGGACCGCAACGCCACCGCCACCATCCGCTTCGTGGCCCTCGACGCCGTCAATGCGGTCGCCGACGCCGAGGCTCCGGTCAGTGACGCCGAGATCCGGCGGTACTACGACGAGAACGAGGAGGAGTTCGAGGTGCCGGCCCGGGCGAGGCTCGCGGTCGTGGTGTTGCCCAAGACGCCCAGCGCCTCCGACTCGGCTGCGGCCCGCGCGCGTGCGGATTCGCTGCGCACGGCCATCCTGGAGGGCGCGGACTTCGCCGAGCTGGCGAGCACCGAGTCCACGGACGAGTCGACGGCCCCGCTCGGCGGCAGCCTGGGCACGTTCCCCCGGGGTCGGATGGTCGCCACCTTCGACTCGGCCGTGTGGGCCGCGCGGGTGGGGACGGTCACCGAACCCGTGCAGACCCAGTTCGGCTGGCACCTGATCGAGGTCGAGGAACGCTGGGCCGACTCGGCCCGCGCCCGCCACATCCTGCTGCCGGTCGGTCGCACCGACGCCTCTGAGATCCGGCTCCTGACGGAGGCGGATTCGCTCGAGGCCCTGGCGGAGGACCGGGATCTGGCCGAGGCGGCCCGGATGCTGGGGCTCGCCACCGATACCGTGGACCTGAGCGCGGACTTCCCGTTCGCCAGCGGCGCCGGGCGCATCGGGGAGGGCATGGACTGGGCGCAGGAGGAGGCCGAGCTCGGCGACGCCAGCCCGGTCTTCGAGACCAGCCAGGCGTTCTATGCCCTGCAGCTCATCGACCGCACCCCGGCCGGCGTGCTGCCGCTCGACCAGGCGCGCAGCGTGATCGAGCAGCGGCTGCGGATGGAGAAGAAGCTGGACCTGGCGGAGTCGCGGGCGCAGGAGGCCATGAGCGGCGCCAACGGGTCCCTGGATCAGGTGGCCCAGCGGCTCGGAACGGAGGTGCGGGCCCCGGCGCCGTTCACCCGCACGGATTTCGTCGCCGGACTCGGTCGGCAGAACCCCGCGATCGGCGTGGCCTTCGGACTGCAGCCCGGCACATTGTCGGGCGCGGTGCGGACGGACACGGACGTGGTCGTGCTGGAGGTGCTCGAGCAGAGCCCGGCGGACAGCGCCGCATTCGTGGAGCAGAAGGAGGGTCAGCGCCTGACGCTGCAGCAGATCGAGGCCAACACCCGCCTGCAGGACTGGCTGGAGGGCCTGCGGGCCCAGGCGCGCATCGTGGACCGTCGGGACGAGGTCCTGCGGCCCGCGGACGAGCAACCGCTCCCCATGGCCACGGGACCGTTCGGCGGGATGCGCTGACCGGCGGACGGCCGGCGCGGACGCTCGGTCGGGACGCCGCCGAACCGGGCCGGAGCCGGAGGACGGGAGACGGACATGACGAAGGGGGCGGTCGCCGCTGGCGACCGCCCCCTTCCTGCCTCATGTCGATCCGGTGCCGACGGGACGCGGCGGAGATGCGCCGCCGGTCCGGATCCGCGTGTCCCGCCCGCTCGACGGGGTCAGCCGGACGTGGTCAGCTTGCGGGGCTCCCCGCCCGTGGTGGCGTCGGTGGCTGGGGGCTTGGCCTCGGGCGCACGGGCCTGGGGCGGAAGCTGACGGTCCTCGTACTTGAGCTCGCGCTCGATCTCCCGGACCGAGCTCTTGAACTCACGGATTCCCTTGCCGAGCGACGAGCCGATCTCCGGCAGGCGCTTGGCGCCGAACACCAGCAGCGCGACCAGTAGGATGAGGAGAACCTCCCACATCCCGAGTCCACCGAACCCCATGGTACCCTCCCGGGCCGCCGAACCGGTCGGCGCCCTCTCGGAAAACGAAGCTCTGTGCTAGATCAGCGACCGGGCGATCAACCAGACGGTGCCGATCCCGACCAGAGTCAGGACATTCAAGCTCAGTTGCAAGGGGCCGATCGTAAAGGCCACGGCGACGAGGTCGACCGCGAACGGCCCCAGGGATGCTACCGCGGAAACGGTGAGGAAGGTCCGGGCCGCGCTCTCGGGCAGGAACAGCTCGCAGAGCTGGGTGAGCAGGCCCCCGAGGAACAGGCCGAGGATGAGGGTCCAGACCAGCCTGGAGCCGGTGCGTCGCGTCTCTCCGAGGCGGGGCTTCACAGGCTGCGGTCCACCGCGTACCCCACCGCGTCGCGCAGCGCGTCCAGGGCGGGTCCCGGTGCCAGCCCTTCGAGCGCGCCCAGGGCGTCGGCGGCGAACGCCTGCGCCTTCTCCCGCGCGTACTTCAGTCCGCCCCTCCGCTCCACGATCTCCACCACCCTCTCGATATGGTCGTCCGCCGGATCGACCTGGTCGAACAGATCCCGGATCTCCCGGGTCTCCGCCTCGTTCGTATGCCGCATCGCCTCGACGAGCGGCAGCGTCACCTTGTGCTCCCGCAGGTCGTGTCCCGTGGGCTTGCCCGTCACGCGCTCCGAGCCGGTGTAGTCGAGCAGGTCGTCGGCGATCTGGAACGCCATGCCCAGGCTCTGTCCGTAGCGCGCGAGAGGCTCACGGTAGCGCTCCACGCCCGCCAGCGCACCCATCTCGCACGCGGCCCGCATCAGAGAGGCGGTCTTGGCGGCGATCAGGGCGTAGTAGTCGCCCTCGCTGAAGTCGAGCGCATCGTACGAGGTGAGCTGGCGCATCTCGCCCACGCTCATCTCGTTCGCGGCAACGGCCAGCACCCGCAGCGCCTCGAGGCGTCCCAGCGCGGCGAGCTCGGTGATGGCCCGGCTGTAGAGGAAGTCGCCCATGATGATGGCGACCTGGTGGGTCCACAGCGCATTGACGGTGGGCAGTCCGCGCCGGAGCACCGAGTGGTCGACCGCGTCGTCGTGGACCAGGGTGGCGAGGTGCACGAGCTCGACCACCGACGCCAGGGTGACGGTGTCGTCCGCCGGCTGATCCCCCACCTGGCTGCTGAGCAGCAGCAGCGTGGGTCGTAGCAACTTCCCCCGCATCAGCAGCAGGTGGTCGTTGACCCCTTGGATGTCGCCGAAATCGGAGCGCACGACGCGGCGCAGCTCGGTCAGGACCTGACCGAGCCGGTCATGCACAGGGGCCTGGATGGCCGCTAGCTGGGCGGCGGCCTCCCGCAGGAGAGGCCCCGGCCACGCACTGGACTGCATTCGCCTCGAGCGTCTAAACGGTGTCCGTTCAGCGAAGCGAGCGAAGCCGTTCCGTCACATCCTGGAAGTTGATGTCGAGTGCGAAGACCTTCTCGTAGAACTCGACCGCCTCGTCTCGCTGGCCGAGCTCTTCGTGGGCGCGGCCGAGGTAATAATAGATCCCCAGAAGCTCATCCTCCACATCATGGGGCAATTGGGCCGCGCGGCCCAGCGAGCGGACGGCGAATTCGGGCTGTCCCTTCTCCATGAAGCACTGACCCAGCATCTCGTACGTGGCCAGGTTCTTCCCGTCGGCCCGGAGCGCGAGCTGGAACTCCGAGATGGCCTCGTCGACGAGCCCCATCTCCCGGTAGGCGGTCCCCAGGTCGTAGTGGGCCCGGACGTCGCCCACGTCCACGTGCTCGGCCACCTTGGCCTTGAACTGGTTGAGCATCTCGCGGAAGTCGAAGTCCTCCTCCCGCTCCGGCTCCTCGGCCTCGACGGTCCACCGGGTGGTCTTCTCCACCCGATCGATCACCATCGCGCCCAGGTCCACGTACTCCGGCGCGGCGGCTTGCGCCACCGGCTGGGCCGCTGCCGCCAACTGTATGGCAGCGAACTCATTGGCCGGATCGAGCTCCAGCACTTTCTCATAGGAGGCCGCGGCTTCGACCGGGTCGCCCGAGCGCTCCAGGGCCGCGGCCAGATCCAACCACGCGGCCAGTTGCCGGGACCGGTCCCCGGCGCGCATCGCGTAGTCGGCACGGTGGCGGTGATGGGAGACGGTATCCGGGTCGCGCTCCACCAGCCGGTTCACGGTGTCGAGGGCGCGATCGAACTGGAGGGCGCCGGCGAAGGCCAGGTGGGCCTCCTCGAGGGCCGTGCAGGCCTCCTCCGCCTCCCCTTCCTCGTCCAGCCGGGCCGCGAGCTCCAGCCAGGCCGCCCCATCATCGAGGCCCTCACCGGGGTCGTCGCTCCGCGCCTCCCACACGGGGGCTGCCGGTTCGGCGGCCGCCTCCGGCTCCTCGACGTCGTCGATGGCGATCCAGGCCTCGTCGAGGCCCGCCACCGACACCTCCTCGTCCGCCTCGGCGGCGAGGGGGGTCCCCTCGTCCAGGGACGACGCGTCCAGCCCGTCCTCCACCGCTGCATCGAGGCTTTCGGGCTCCTCCCAGGCGTCGGAGAGCCCGCCGACCTCCACGTCCTCGTCCTCGTCGGCGCCCCAGGCCGGGAGCACCTCCAGGCCGCTCAGCCCCGCTTCGGAGCTCCACGGGTCCGCGGCGTCTTCGGTCTCGTCCGTCCCGGCCGCGTCCCACTGCAGCTCGGTGGGCTCGATCGCTTCACCGGGACCGGCGTCCTCGGCAGAAGCGTCCGGGCCGATCGCTGCCGACGGCACCTCGGGCTCGTCCGCCCAGGCGGCGGAGAGGGGCGCATCGTCCTCGTCGGGCGCGCGCTCGTCGGCCACCGGGGCCGCGAGATCCTCCTCGGGCTCGTCGCCCCAGGCCGCGGAGAGGAGCACCTCGTCCTCCTCCGGCGCGCTCTCGTCGGCCCACCCGTGGGTGGGAAGATCGAGGTCGTCGTGGGTGGCGAAGTCCGACAGATCCTCCCCGTCGGCGTCCGTCAGCCCATCGTTCGCTACGTCCGCCAGCGCGTCGTCCGCTCCATCCGCGAGCGCATCGTCCGCTCCATCCGCGACGATCGCGAGGCCGTCCTCCGGCTCGGGGGCCGCCGCGGGCCCACCGGCCCGCTCGTCTTCGGTCACGGCCTCGGCCGGCGCTCCGGATCCCATCCCCACGTCCAGATCCGCCGCTGCCGCGCCCCAGGGATCGTCGTCGGGCACGTCCGCCGCGCGGAAACCGGAGGACGTCTCCAGGTCCAGCGGGGTGACCTCGACCTCCATCGCCGACAGCTCGTCGTGGCCGTAGTGCGTGGGCTCGATCTCGAGGATCGCGCCCCCATCGACGTCCGCGTGGCCGGCCACGTCGACGTGGGCCGTGGTCTCCATCTCCATGTCGGCCGGCGCGGCCCCCGCGAGCTCGTCGCCCGCCAGGGAGGTCGTCTCGAAGCCCTCGTAGTCGCCGTCGTCGGTCGGGAGTCCGGAGTCGGGCGCGATCTCGCGCAGGCGGTCGGCGACGGCCATGGCCGCCTCGTCCTCCCCGCGGCGGAGCAGCGTGCGATACGTGCGGCCGAGATGGTCGACCGCCGCCTCCGTCTGCTCGGCGGCCAGCAGCTGGGCCACCACCATGTTCTGGACGTCGAGGTCGGTGGGCGCCAGCTCGGCGAACTCCACGAGCGCGGTCCGCGCGTCGTCGAGCTTGTCCTCCTGCTGCATGATCTCGGCGTAGCGCAGGAAGTTCTCGCGCGCGTCCACCAGGAACCCCTGCTGCGCGCGGATCTTGCCCATCTGGAGGAACACGTCCGTCCGGTAGGGCATGTTCCGGAGGATCTTCTTGAGGATGGCGATCGCGTTGTTCGGCAGCTCGCTGTCCAGGTACAGCTTGACGGCCTGGTCGTAGTACTCGAGCGCACCCTCGAGATTGCCGAGCCGCGTGCTCAGGTCGCCGGCGCGATTGTAGAGGCCCAGGTCGGGCTGGTCCTCACTCCCCTGTCGCTGGATGGCCTGGACGTAGAGTTGGAGTGCCTTCTCCCACTCCTCGTTCTGCTCGTGCGCCCGAGCCTGCTCCTTCAGCGCTTCGATGCTCATGCTCTCTCGCGTCCGCTCCTTGACCCTCGGTCCCCCGGCGGGGGAGCTCGTGCCGGAGCCGGTCGTGCGACCGACATCCCGGCCGGACTGGGACAGCGGAAGCGGACCCACCGATGGGTCCCTCGTCCCGTCCCGCCTCTCGTTGCTTTCGTTCTGAGGCCCCGTTCCCCGGAAACACCCTGGGCCGAGCCTTCCCGTATACACGTTCCAGGCCACGGCCGCGGCGGAGCGGATGGCGAGCGGCGGGTCCCCGGCCGCCGAGCGCAGAAGCGGCGCAACGGTGCGAAGATCCGTCGCCCGCCCCCCCGCCGCCCGGCCGGACCGACCCCCGGAAACGGCCCACCCGGCCTCCCGTGGGGGCAGGCCGGGTGGGAACCGGGCGCAGGGGCGTCCGGCACGGCGTTCCGGGCCGGGCGAGCCGGCCCGGAGGGGGACCGTCAGCGGCGGGGCGTCAGCGCCGGGTTGCCGGGCTGGAGCTGGTAGGCCCAATCGAGCACCACCAGGCCGTCGCCCGCCTGATCGAATCCGGTGCCCTGGATCCGGATCACGCCGTAGTGGACCTGGCCGTCGTCCCCCACCACCCGCATCGGGTAGGAGGTCTGGTCCACCAGCGCCACGTCCTGGGCCGTGTAGCCCGACGTGGGGGCGGTCTCCAGCGCCACGCAGTCCGGATCCGCGCCCACGCCACACACCAGGGCGGACGTCGCGAAGCCCGACGCATGGATCTGTGTGCCCGGCCCGGGCACCAGCCAGAAGCCGCTCGCATCCACCTCCACGCGGAAGTGACGCTCCGCGGCGCTCCCGCTCACGACCGGGCTCACCTGGTCGTCCTCCCGGAAGCGGAAGCCCGCGTCCTGGGGCCGGTCCTCGAAGGCGTACAGCAGCTCGCCCGTGTAGTCCGGACGGGGCGTCCCCGACGCCGAGCCCGACACGGCGCTCTCGTGCCCCCAGGTATCGACGGCGGCGACCCGATAGGTGGACGTCACCCCGTTGCTGGCGAGCAGGTCGACGAAGCCTTCGGAGTCGGTCTCTCCCAGCAGGAAGGCGCCGCCCTGCCCGTCCTGCAGGTAGAGGCGGTAGAAGGAGAAGTCGGACGCCTGACGGGCGTTGTCGCCCCAGGTCACGAAGGTGGCACCGTCCAGGCCCAGCACGTGGAGCCCGCCCGGGACCGGAGGTGGCGTGAAGTCCGGCACGTCCACGCCCACCACGTTCGAGTCGGCTTCGCCGCCCGTGTCGGGATCGACGGCCGAGACGAAGTACTCGTAGCGAACGCCCTCCGCGATGTTCACGTCCGTGTACTCACACAGCCCGTCGGCGCAGCTGGTGACGTCGGCCAGCAGGAACCAGTCGGAGTCGCTGACCCGCTTGCCGTAGACGCGGAAGCTCTCTCCGTTCCAGCCGTTGGACAGCTCCCACGTGAGCGTGACCGCCCGGTTGTAGTAGCTGGCCTGCAGGTCCACGGGGGCGGCGGGCGCCCCTCCCGGCCCGAACACGTCGTCGTCGCAGGCCGCCATCCCGCTCGCGAGCATCACGGCCATCCCATACGCCGCCCACCGCTTCATCGGCACCTCCCTTCGGGTTCGTTGGCGGCCTCTCCGAGCAACGGCCGTACCGTTTGGGGGAATCGCGTGGTTGCGCGAAATCCTGCGGGCGCGGGCCGCAGGAGTGTCCCCCTGCGGGGACACCGGTTCTGTCCAGCAGGGGGTCGGATCGACACGACCGGGCGCGACGGACCGCGATTCCCGCCATCCCGGTTCCGGCCGGATCTCGCGGCGGGCAGGTGCGGCCGCCGCCTGGGAGCCGCCCTGATCGGTCGCGGCCGCCGTCCGGCGGTGCCTAACGCGCGTTGTCGAGGCTGCGCTGGCGGTAGTCGAACTTGAGGTCGCTGTTGTCCTTCAGCTGGACCTCGAAGCGGAACGTCCAGTTGCCGTTGACCGTCTGGACGAAGTCGAAGTGGGCGTCCCAGCGGTGCAGATCGCGTGTCAGGCGCACGATGTGATCCAGGAACTGCCCCTGGATCCGGTCGTAGGAGGTCCGCCACGTGACGTCCCAGCTCCGGGTGGGGCTGAAGCTGACGTTGGCCGTGATCAGCTCGTCCGTCTCGGTCGCGTAGCGCGGGCGGCGCAGGGAGTAGTTGAAGCTCGCATTGAAGCCGCGGCCGCCGGAGCGCTGCTCTCCCCCGCCCCGGAACGGATCCTCGGTGCGCGGCACGATCGTGGTCTCCTGCGAGCCCGTGTCATCCACCAGGGGGTTGTCCGGTGGGAGCGCCGCCGTGCGGTCCGGAACCGGGGAGCCACGGCGCCCGCCGAGGCCCAGCCAACGCAGGATGGCCGAGTTGCTGCTCAGGGCGAATCCGAAGTTGACGGACGACAGGTGCATGCTGAACTGCTTCTCGCCCGATCGGTCCGCGCCGCGATCGAACAGGTCGAAGCTGAGGGACGGCGAGATCCCGCGCAGGTAGTCCGACGTCAGGCGCACCTGCAGCTCCTGGTTCTGCAGGCCCTCCTCCCACCGCCCCGTGGAGTCGGCGAGCACGAAGTCGTACTGGACCGCGCTCAGACCGATGCCCAGGAGCTGGATGGGTTGGGTTCCCGCCGGCGGCCGCGTCGGCTCCGGCCGGTCGCCGCGGGCGGCGGCGCGGGGTCGACGCGCTCCCTGCGCCGCCAGCGCCTGCCCCTGGGCCGTGGTGTCGGCCAGGGCGGCCAGGGAGTCGGCGACGGCCAAGGAGTCCTGCACCATCTGGGCGCTGTCGGCCTGGGCCTGCGCCTCGGGGTTCAGCTTGGCCTCGAAGGTCTGGTTGAAGGACAACGAGATCTGGTTCCGGCGGCGGATCTCGCGCGCGCCGGTGAAGACCTCGCGCTGCAGGTCGGTGGGCGTGACCGCCGGCGCGTAATCGTAGTCCAGCTGCGGGGTGATCTTGTGTCGGATCGCCTCGAATGGCCCGAATCCGCCCCAGAACCCGTACACGTCCGCCTTCACGCCGACGCCGAAGGAGGACCGGCGCGGGGCCGACACGAACTCCTGGGCCGCCTCGATCTGGTCCGAGCGCAGCAGCTGGCCGGAGACGCGGTACCGGGGGGTGACCACCAGCGACCCGAACGTGCGCAGCTGGTAGTCCAGGGTGGCGGACCAGTCGATGGTGGACTCGGCGACGTCGGACACGCCCAGGTTGACCGTGGTGTCGCCCGGCTCGAACAACGCCGCGCCCGGGATGTCCCGATTGAGGCGTTCGTTGAAGCTGGCCTGCTGCGAGAAGCCGAAGTTCCCCAGCGTGAAGCTGGACGTCAGGTTGCCCCGCGTGGTGATGAGGTCCGCCCGCGACAGCACGAACGCGCTGTCGGGGGACTGCGCCGGATTGTCGGTGATGTCACGGTTGAAGCCCATCCCGCCCGACCAGGACAGGTTGTTGTACCAGCGCTCGCGGTTGGCGGGCGCCTGGAAGAAGGTCAGCGGAGACAGGGACAGCGACGCGTTGGGAAGCGTCATGGTGACCCGGTCGTCCGTGAGGAACTGCTTGCGGTTGGCGCCCACGTTGAGCGAGCCCCAGTCGAAGCGGCGGGTGAAGCGGCCCTCCGAGTCGATGGACTGCGTGAGCTCCAGCGGATTGAACGTGTTCTGGCGGACGAACGAGCCGGCCGACGCGTAGCTGGCGTTGACCGCGACGGAAGTGCGCTCGCTGATCTCCCAGTTGTTCTGCGTGTTCAGCGTGCGCTGACGTCCACCACCCGTCTCCCAGTACTCGCGGTAGTTGATGCCACCACGCAGGAACTGCCGCGCCCAGAAGTAGTTGAAACCCCCTTGCAACGCGAAGAACCGGTCGCTGAACCAGTCCATGGCGATCTTGGCGTCCGTGTAGTCGGACATCGCCCAGTAGAAGCCGAGGTTCGAGATCCGGCGCCGATAGCTGCCCGACGTGCGCACGATGTCGTTGATGGAGAACGTGGGCGCCAGGATGCCGCTCGAACGCCCCGTCCCCAGCCCCTGGGCGATGAAGGGCAGCCACATGACGGGGACATCCGCGAAGCGCAGGGTGACGTTGCGCGCCACGAACCAGTTGTCGGACACCCACTTGATCTCGCCGGTCGCGAAGTGGTAGTGGGGCTCGTCCAGCTCGCACGACGTGAACGAGATGTGCCGCCCCCAGAAGAGGCCGGGCTGGACGGACGTGAGATCGCCCGCCACCTGCCAGTTGGCACCTTCGTTGTAGACCGTGCGCGCGCCCAGCGCGGTGCCGCGGTCGGCGTTCAGATCATAGATGAGCTGTCGGCTGGTCAGCGGCTCCCCGTCGGGTCGGCGGAACTCGGCGGCACCGCGCGCGGTGACCAGCCCGCGCTCCTCGTCGAAGTCGATGGCCGTGTCCGCCGTCAGCTCGAAGTCCGCACGCGCGACGAGCGGCTTGCGCTCCTCCGTGCCGATCAGCGAGAGCCGGCGCTCGGCGGCGCCGAACTCCGCCCCTGCCCCCTGGTAGCGCGTGACCTCGAAGCCGGGCAGCTCGAGGAGGCGACCGGCGATGGAGTCGAACCCCGCCAGCCCCTGCCCCGCCCCGGGCCCCTGCCCGCGCCGGGCGGCGGCGGTGGAGTCGTCCACGAGCAGGGTGGAGTCCAGACCGGGCGGCCGCGCGAGCTGGCGCAGACGCTCGAAGATCTGGAGCCGGGTGGAATCGGGCTGCTGGGCCGAAAGCGCACCCGGGGGGAAGGCCGCCGTTCCCAGCGCCACCCACAGACCGTAGCGCAGGACCGCACCCGTCACCCCTCGCCTCATCCGCCGACTCCCACCGCTCCTTCAGGAGGCTCGTCGGAAGACGACAGGATGTGCCGCTCGCGTCGCCGGTAGATGACGCTGGAGAGCGTGATGCTGACCTCGTAGAGCAGGATCAGCGGAACCATCATGAGGATGGTGACGGTGATGACGTCGCCCGGGGACAGGAAGCTCGCCACGACCGTGTTGATCACCAGCGCGTGCCGGCGCTTGCTGCGCAGGAACTGGGGCGTGACCAGCCCCAGCGCCGAGAGGATCATCACCACCACCGGGAGCTCGAAGACCGCGCCGAAGCCGATGAGCAGCTTGGTGACGAACCCGAAGTAGCGGTTCACCTCGAGCGTGGTGTCGAGGAACTGGGTCTGGAATCCCAGGAGGAACGGGATGGTCACGGGGAGCGCGATGTAGTACGCGAGCCCCGCCCCGGCCAGGAAGAGCAGGAGCCCGAAGTAGAGGGCGGGCACGATCACCCGTTTCTCCTGCTTCTCCAGCGCCGGAGACAGGAAGCTCCAGAGGTGGTACAGGAGGATGGGGAACGCCAGGATCGACCCCACCACCAGGGCCAGCTTCAGGGTCACGAAGAACGGGTCCGTGATCCCGAGCGCCACCAGCTTGGTGTTGGGCCGGTACTCCTGCAGGGGGGCCAGCAGGAACTGCAGCACGCCGAAGCGCTGCACGATCCAGAAGCCCAGCAGGGTGGCCAGCACCAGGGCGAAGAGCGACCACAGGATGCGCCAGCGGAGCTCCTCGAGGTGCTCGAGGAAGGGCATCTCACCCTTCGGGTTGATTCTCCGCTCCGTCATCACCATCCGTGGGGAGCTCCAGGGGGAGCTCGACCTGATCCAGAGTCGCCAGCTCGCGCCGCTGCCGGGCCCGAACCTCGCTCACGAAATCTTCAAACTCGTCCAGATCCCGGAAGTTCCGGTAGACGGACGCATACCGGACATAGGCCACCCGGTCCAGCTGGCGGAGCTGGTGCATCACCATCTCGCTGATCCGGGTGCTGGAGACCTCCACCCCGGCGGAGCGGCCCAGGGCGTCCTCGACGTCCTCCACGATCTGGTCGATGGCGTCGGAGGAGACGGGCCGCTTGGCACAGGCGGCCGTCAGGCTACGCAGCAGCTTCCGCCGATCGTACTCCTCGGATTCGCCGCTCCGCTTGAGGACCCGGATGGGCCGCTGCTCCACCTCCTCGTAGGTGGTGAAGCGGGCCCCGCAGCTCTCGCATTCCCGGCGCCGCCGGACCGCTCGACCCCCGCGGCTGAGGCGCGTGTCCACCACCCGCGTATCGGTCGCGTCGCAGGCGGCGCAGCGCATCGGCCGGGGGACGAGGCCGGGTTCAGCCGATCTCGGAGAGCCGCTCGCGCGCGACCCGCGCGGCGTCGGAGTCCGGATAGCCGGTGACCACCCGCTGGAAGTACCGGCGCGCCGCGTCGGGATCGCCCCGGTCCAGCTCCAGGACCCCGATCCGGTAGAGCGCGTCGGCGGCCAGGGGATCGGCGGGATAGAGCTCGGGGATGCGCAGGAAGCCGGCGATGGCCTCGTCCACGTTCCCGTCCTGTGCGAGCTGGTCCGCCAGGTAGTAGCGCGCCTCGGGCACCCGCTCGTGGGTCGGGAACTGCTGCAGGAACTGCTCGAAGCCGAGCCGGGCCGCGGTCGACGACCGGCGCTGGTACGCCGCGTACGCCGCATCGAAGGCCGCGTCCGCCTCGTCGTCCCCCGTGCCCGGCGCAGGCCGGGTCTCCGTCTGGTCCAGCCGGGCCCGTCCGGCTTCCACCTGGTCGCGCAGCTGCGTCAGCGTGCGCTGGTTCTGTCCGGAGAGCTCCTGCAGCTGGATCAGCTGGTCCTTGAGGTCCAGGACCTCGCGGGCCATCTGGCCGCGGAACTCGAAGTTGGCATAGGCCTCGTTCTCCAACGTGTCGCCGATCGCGTCGACCGATTCGAACAGCCGCTGGAAGATGGAGTCCTGCCGGGCCGAATGCGCGCGGATCTCCGCGCGCAGGTCACGGATGTCGCGCTTGGTGGCGCAGCCGGAGAACCCGACCACGCACAGCACGAGCGCCACGCGGACGGCGCTCCTCCGGACGCACGAGGCGCCGGGTCGATCCGACTCGGAGGAGCGCCGATCCATCGCGACTACCGCGCCACCGGCTGGATGTCGTTCTCGCCGGCCGTGATGATGAACGCGGCGCGACGGTTGCGCGACCACGACGACTCGTTGCTGCCCGAGTCGAGCGGACGCTCCTCACCGTAGGAGATCAGCGAGAACCGGTTGGCGGTCAGACCGAAGCTCTCGAAGAAGCTGCGCACGCTCTCGGCGCGTCGCTGTCCGAGCGCGATGTTGTACTCGGTCGAGCCGCGCTCGTCCGCGTGACCTTCGATGCGGAGCTGCACGGTCGGATTGGCGCGCAGGATGTCCACCTTGTCACGCAGGATGCGCTGCGCCTCCGGCGTGAGGTTGGCCATGTTGTACTCGAAGAACACCATGGCGGTGAGCGCCGAGCGCGCCATCTCGATCTGGCGCTGCCGCTCGGCCTCGGCGCGGGCAGCGGCCTCCCGTTCCGCACGTGCGCGCGCCTCTTCCTCGGCGCGGCGCCGGGCCTCGTCGTCGTCGGTGGCGGCCGGTTGCGGCGCGGGTGCCGGGGGTGGGTCCTTCTTGCAGCCACCGATCGGCAGGGCGATGGCGAATGCCAGGACCAGCAGGGTACGAGGCTTCATCCTTTCTCCATCCACTCGAGGGGACATGTCCTGGGGTCGTGGCCAGCACCTCGAAGCCACCCACGACCGGTAGTGTACTTCCTGACGCGAACCGGGCCCGCGCCAGCATATAAGGTAGGCGCCCTAGTTCCGCAATATGTTTCCGCGGGCCTCCGCCAGCGTCGGCGACCATTCCGGGGCCCGGGCGCGGATGTTCGGGACCAGCAGACGGGTCCGACCCGTCACCGCGTCCACCACCCACAGCCCCACCCCGTTCGAGCGCTCGCCCACGAAGACGATGTGCCGGCCGTCGGGGGCCCAGCTCGGGTCCTCGTTCTGGCCCTCGCGGGTGAGCTGGATCAAGGACCGCGCCCGCCCACGGCCGACCTCGGCCACCAGGATCTGGTAGCGTCCCCGCTCGATGCGGCCGTGGAAGACCACCCGATCCCCGATGGGGGACCAGTCCGGGCTGGTGTAGTAGCCGCGCTCGCGGACGTCGAAGGGCGACAGGAGATCGCCGTCCCCGCCCCCGGAGGGCATGATGTAGATCTGCGGCGCCGACTCCCCCGCCAGGCGGGACGTCATGAAGGCCAGCCGCCCCCCGTCCGGCGAGTAGCTGGGCGAGATGTCGTCGTAGCGGCGGGCGTCGGTCAGGCGCTGCAGGCAGCAGCCCCGCCCGATGTCGTAGCTGTAGATCCCGCCCCCGTCGCCGGCCACACCGAACGTGATCTGCTGCCCGTTGGGGTGGTAGGTGGGCGTCAGGTACATGGCGTCCCCGGTGCCGGGCACCGCCTTCTCGGCGCGCGTCACCAGGTCCAGCTCGTAGATGCGGGCCGGTCCGTCCTTGTAGGACGTGAAGGCCAGCCGCCGGCCGTCGGGCGCCCAGGTCGGGGAGAGGGTGATGGTCCCGTAGCGGGTCACCCGCTCCATGTTCTCGCCGTCGGAGTCCACCAGCCACAGGTCCTGGTTGCCGTCCCCGTCGCGTCGCGAGAACGCGATCCGGCTGGCGGCCATCCCGGGCTCCCCGGTGATCCACTCCACGATGGCGTCGGAGACCGCGTGCACCGCCATGCGGAAGTCGTCGCTGTCCTGGGGGGGCAACGGGAAGCGCGCGCGCTGCTTGGACTCGCGGTAGACGACGTCGTGCAGCTCGAGCGCGAGGGTGAAGCCGTCCCCCACCCCCTCCACCTGCCCGTCCAGCAACCACGTGGCGCCGAAGCGGTCCCACAGGCCGTAGTTCACCGTGCCGTCCTCCATCATGTCGGGCGGCAGCGAGTCGATGATCTCGAAGCGGTCCGAGTAGCGGAGGTCGCGCGCCAGGATGGCGCCCACGCCGGCGGCCACGGCCTCGCCCCCGAAGCGGGCGGACAGCGGCGGCAGCGCGAGTCCCGGCCGTTCGGCGTTGGGGTCGTAGACGAGGCCCAGGCGGACGTTGGGGAACTCCTCCTGGGCGAGCGCGCGGTCGGTGAGCGGTCCGGCAGCCAGCGTGAGCAGCACCGCGATCGGGAGGGCGGGCAGCAGGCGGAGGCGCATCGGGATCGGTCTCGTGGGTTCGGCGCGAGAAGGGGGCCGGTCGGCGGAGCCGACGCGGGCGACGCTCATCCGCCCCGCGGGGCGAAGAAGAACTCGATCGGCAACGCGTCCCAGGCGAAGTCGTCGGGCAGGACTCCGAAGCGGCCGTTGCCCGCGCACTCGACGGCCTCGATGGCCAGCACGTCGAAGGCCAGGCTGCCGGTCGATTCTACCTTCTCGATCCCGGAAACGGTCCCGTCGCGGTGGATCACGAAGCGCACGGTCGCGCTGTGCCGCCCGGTGGGCGCGCGGAAACACCGACGGAGCTGGCTCACGATGTTCGCGTAGTACTGCGGGTAGTCCCGCCGCAGCCCCTCCATGCGCACGTTGATGTCCTCTCCACCCCGTTCGGCATCGGGGGCTTCCGGCTCGGGCGCCGTGGCCTGCCGCGGCTCCTCCTTGGGCGGATCGGGCGTGGGGGGCTCGGGGCGCGGGGGCTCCGGCCGGGTCTCCGGCGGCGGGGTCACCTCCTCGCGCTGCTCCGGGGGCGGCGGGGCCTCGGGCTGGGGATCGGGCTCCTCGACCACCAGCTCCTCCTCGGGCGGGCTGGCCTCCTGCACCTCCTCGGCCTGGGCAGGGGGCGGGGAGAAGAGCTGGATCCGCACCGTCTCGTACTGGATGGGCTGGGGCCGGAGCGCGGTCGAGCCCCACGCCACCGCGATCACCAGCGCGTGCAGGACGCCGCTGGCCACGACGGCGCGGCGATCGGGACCCCGCCCGCGGCGCGCGGGCGCGTCCGCCGGGTCCGGCGGGCCCACGACGGGACGCATCAGCGCCGTCGGGTGTCGGATTCGACGACCACGCTCAACTGGGCACCCTCCACCTGGTTCACCGCATCGAAGGCCTCGATGACCCGTCCGTACGGGACCTGCCGGTCCCCACGGAGATAGACCGTCCCTCCGCCCGAACGTTCCACCAGGCGCTGCACCAGCTGACGCAGCGACTCCGCGGTCTCGACCCGCTGGTCCTCCACGAAGAAGGTCCCGTCCCGGTCGATGGAGACGATGATGGGGGTGCGATCCGCGTCGAGCGGAGCGACGTTGCCTTCCGGCAGATCCACCTCGATCCCGCCCTGCAGGATCGGTGCGGTGATGATGAAGATGACGAGGAGGGTGAACGCGACGTCGACCAGGCTGGTGACGTTGATCTGGGCCTCGGTCGGCAGCCCGCGTCGCGAGGAAGCGCGCCGGCCCGACCTCACACGCGGCCCTCGCGGGCGAGCGCGCCGATGAACTCGCTGGAGAAGCCCTCGAGCTCCCCGGCGAAGAGGTCCAGCTTGGTGGCGAAGTGGCCGTAGGCGATCACCGCCGGGATGGCCACGGCGAGCCCCGCCACGGTGGTGATCAGCGCTTCGGCCACTCCGGGCGCGACGGCCGCGATGTTGGCCGAGCCCGCCGACGTGATGCCCAGGAAGGCGTTCATCACCCCGATGACGGTGCCCATCAGCCCCAGCAGGGGCGAGATGGAGCCGATGATGGCCAGCCAGGGCAGTCCGTGCGACAGCTCGTCGCGCTCCTCGGCCTCCTCCTTCTCCATCACCAGACGCAGGGCCTCGAGCTGCGTCAGCGACAGGCCCTCGGTGCTCCCCTGGCCGTGCAGCGAGCCCGGTCGGAGCTCCGAGAAGAAGTTGATGCCGCGGCGGAACACGCGCCCGTACGGCGAGTCCGGCAGGGCCACCAGCGCGCGCACGGCCTCCTCCAGCCGCTTGGCGCGCTCCATCTCGTCGATGAAGCGGCTGCCCTGGCGCCGGACGGAGCCGAACTGGCGCCACTTCCAGACGATGATGATCCAGGACAGGAAGGAGAAGACGGCCAGCACCGTCAGGATGATGCGGGTCGAGAGGCCCCCGCCGACGATCATGTCCCAGGCCGTCGCCGGAGGCGGTGCCTGGAAGAGGAAGGCGGAGGCGAGGGTCACCCGGCCACCCTCGCCGCCGCGATGTGCTCGTAGGTCTCCCGCAGCCCGTCACGGATCGCGAAGCGCGGCGCCCAGCCGGTCTCGCGAAGCTGGGAGGAGTCGAGCGTCGAGTGCCGGAGCTCGCCCACGCGGGCGCCGCGGTACTCGCGACCGGGGTGCACCTCGGCCACCTCCTCCAGCAGGTCGGCCAGCCGGTTCACGCTGGTGCCGACGCCCGTCCCGACATTGAAGGCGACGTCGTCCATCTCGTTCCCTTCCAGGGCGAGATCCGACACCCGCAGGTTCGCGCTCACCACGTCTTTCACGTACACGTAGTCCCGGGTCTGCTCGCCGTCGCCGAAGATGGTCAGCGGCACCTTGTCCTGCAGCCGCTGCGAGAAGATCGCCACTACCCCTGCCTCGCCGTGCGGATCCTGCCGCGGCCCGTACACGTTCGAGTAGCGGAGCGCCACGTACTCCAGGCCCCGCTCCTTCCGATAGTAGTTCAGGTAGTACTCCCCGGTCAGCTTGGTGACGCCGTAGGGGGAACGCGGGTCCTTGGGGGCCCGCTCCGGCGTGGGGATCAGCTCCGGCTCGCCGTAGACCACCCCACCGCTCGAGACGAAGATGAAGCGGCGCGTGCCCGTCCGGATGGCCGCCTCCGTCAGGTTGAGCAGGCCCAGCAGGTTGGTGGTCGCGTCCCGGGCCGGATCGGCCACCGAGATGCGCACGTCGATCTGCGCCGCGTGGTGGTTGACCAGGTCGAAGCCCACCTCGTCGAACAGGGCCCCCACGGACGGGTCGCCGATGTCCATGTGGATCAGCTCCGCTCCGGCCGGGACGTTCGTCCGCTTCCCGCTGGAGAGGTTGTCGAGCACCCACACCCGGTCCCCGCGGGCCACATAGGCCTCCGCCACGTGGCTGCCGATGAATCCCGCGCCGCCGGTCACCAGAACCTTCCTCTGCGTCGTCATGCCACTCTCGGTATCGTGTCGCGAATCGTGATCGTTGTCGTCTGTTCCAGGTCCTGCAAACGGAACCGCGTCGGTTCCACCGGCCTTTCCTCGGCCAGGGGCCCCGACGCGGGTCCGGTGCGTTCCACCGGTCGTGGGCTAACCGGGTGCGCCCGGCCGCGCAAGGACCGGAGCGCGCCCCCGCCTACGGCATCTTGCGGCTGAGCCGCAGCGTCAGCCCTTCCTCGAAGGCGGGCGCGTCGATCGACAGGATTCGCGCCGAAGCGCGCCCGTCGCGGACACCCACCACCTGCACGCGTCCGATCGGCTCGGGCGCCCAGCCGTCCGACGGCGCCGCGTAGCCGATGAACTCGTCGCCCACCGTGATCCCGTCGCGTGCGCCCACGTCCAGGAACATCACGTCCCCGAGCAGGTGCAGCTCGTGGGGGCGCTGGAAGGCCACGATGGTCGCTTCGACCTGTGGACCGCCGGCCTCGGGGAAGACACCGGCGCGCACTCCGAACTGCGCGGGCGTCATCACCTCGTCGCCGATCTGGAGCGCTTCGTACACCTCGGCGACCTCGACCACGGCCCCGAGGGGCTCGATCCGCACGACGGTGAGCATGCCGGTCGGAATGACCACCCGGCCGACGTCCTTGATCTCGCGCGCCACGCGGAACGCCACCAGGGCATCGCCCGGCCGTAGCCCGCCCGTCTCCGCCAGCGTCACGTGCAGCCGGTCGAAGAGCTGGGCCGTGATGCGGGTGGACCGGACACCCGAGGCCACGCTGAAGGCGTCCAGGCGACCGATGCCGCTCGTCGCCTCGTCGGGCTCGAGCAGCCAACCTGCCGAGTAGAACGCGTCCACGGGGACGGTGGGCCGGAGCAGCGCCACCTCGGTGGCCTGCGCCAGCAGCGGCGTATCCATCCGCGACTGCTGGGTGGTGGTGCCGGTCCAGAAGACGGTCCGCGGCGTACGCGGCGCCTCCTGCACGGAGGCCCGCGGCGTGGCCTGCGCCGGGGTGCGCCCGGCGGGCCGGGTAGCCACTTCCATCGTGCGCACCTCGCCCGCGGCACCCGCCGCCCCGGCCGCGGGGATCCGCAGCTCCAGCCCGGCCTCGATGCGGTCGGGGTCGGGGATGCGGTCGCGGTTGGCCTCGTAGATCTGACGCCACGACCCGACGCTGCCGAGGTAGCTGAGGGCGATGGAGGACAGCGTCTCCCCGGCCTGGACGGTATGGACGCGCTCGGCCGCCTGTTGGGCGGCCGCCGCTCCCCCGCCCAGGGCGGTGAGGGTGATCAAAAGATGCAGGACCCGGCGCATGGAGCTCTCCTTGGGATGCCGGGTGGCGGGGTGGGACAGCAGGGTCCCATCCGCGGATCGGGCCCGCAACGCCGCGGCCGGCCGGTCCGATCCGGCCTCGCCACCCGCT
Organism: Gemmatimonadota bacterium; assembly: GCA_041390125.1. NCBI lineage: Bacteria > Pseudomonadati > Gemmatimonadota > Gemmatimonadota bacterium. Next base: position 284,353 of record JAWKQN010000006.1, read on the forward strand.
GCGGCCCTCCACCCGAGATGCCGTCGGAAGGGCTCCGGCCGCACGGTCCATGCCAGCCCCCCCGCCCCGCGGGTCCCGCCGGGGCGGCGTCAGCCCGCGGCGGCCGGTGGGGCCGTGGCGGAGGGGCTCCGGGGCAGCGCCCAGCCCCCGGCCAGCCACTCGTCGGCGGAGCGGAACTCGAGGCTGGCCACCTCGACCGTCAACCCGGCCTGCAGGGCGGCCCGCACCAGGATGCGGACCTGGTCCTCGGCCGTGTTGGGAAGGGAGAAGATCACGTGCTGGGCGCCGTAGAGGCGGGCGATGGCCGGCAGCCGCGACAGGGGCCCGAGCACCCGCACGCCCCCGATCAACGAGCGATGGGCCTTCGGATCGTCGTCCGCGAAGCCGATGACGTTGTAGCTGCGGTCGGTGCGGCGCTGCAGCGAGCGGTACACGGGCAGCACCGCGTCGGCCGTCCCCGCGATGAGGGTGCGCCGACCTTCGCGGGCCCAGCGGTCCAGGACGGTCACCTCGCCCAGGGCCCGCACCCCGAGGCGCGTGAAGCCGAAGAAGAGCACGGAGAGCACCCCCTCCAGCACGATGACGCTGCGCGGGAAGGAGGGGGCCTTGAGGAGGAACAGCACGGCCGTGAACAGGAGCGAGCCGATGAGCACCGCCGCGACCAGACGGAGCGCGTCGCGCGCCAACCCGTAGTGCCACTGCGTCTCGTAGATGCCCATCAGCAGGGCCAGCCCCACCCGGAACGCGATGAGGTACGGCAGGGCCAGGGCCAGGTTGCGCAGCTGGTCACCCGGGATCTGACCGTCGAAGCGGAGCAGGAAGGCGAGGTAGAGGGCCGCGAAGACGAGCACCACGTCGCCGGCGAGCGCCACGATCCGGATCACCCAACGATGCCACGGCGAGCCCTCCCAGCCGGCGCCCACGCGCTCGACCTGGAACTCCTCGTAGTTCTCGTGGACCCGCGCCTGGTAGAGGAAGGCGCCCAGGTACATGAGCACGATGAGGAAGAGCGACGCGCCGGCCGCGTATTCCAGCGGGGAGAGCGCCAGGACCAGCAGACCCAACGAGCCGCCCGCCGCCGAGAGCGCGTAGACCGCGAGCAGCGCGCGCCCGCGCGAGAGCCCGTGGGCGATCAGCCGGTAGTTGATGTGGTCGGCCTTGCCGCGGCTCACGGGGATGCCGGACAGCTTGCGCGTGACCGTCACGAACGTGGTGTTGAAGATCGGCACCGCGAGCAGCAGCGTGGGCGCCAGCACCGTGAAGGCCAGGTTGGTCAGACCGCGCCAGCTTCCCCCGATGGCGAGGCCCGCCAGCAGGAAGCCCAGGAACATGGAGCCCGAATCGCCGAGGAAGATGCGGGCCGGGGGCAGGTTGTAGCGCAGGAAGCCCAGGCAGGCCCCGGCCACGATCCAGGAGAACAGGGCCGCCTCGGGGCGATCGGTCATCCCCGCGAACAACCCCACGAACACCGAGGCCACCGCGGCCACACCCGGCAGCATGCCGTCCATGTTGTCGACGAGGTTGAAGGCGTTCGTCACGCCCACGAACCACAACAAGGTCAGCGGGACCGCCAGCCACTCCAGCTCGGGGCCGAGCGGGAACGTGACCCCCAGGACCACCATGGCGGTCGCGGCGCCGAGCTGGATGAGCAGCTTCATCCGGGGCAGCAGGAGTCGCACGTCGTCCCAGACGCCCGCGATGAACAGCACGGAGGCCCCGAGGAAGACCCGCGCGACCTGACCCACGTCGTGACCGGTGCCGCCGAGCGCGGTGAGCAGGATGCCCACCACGAGCCAGATGGCGATGCCACCGCCGACCGGGACCGGCGCCGGATGGTTGGGGTCGGGCGCCGAGACCAGCCCGACCCGCGGGAGGAGGCGCACCGCCACCCCGGTCAGGAAGAAGGTGGCCACCGCCGATACCGTGGCGGCGATGGCCGTCTCGACCCAGGCCCCGGTCACGTCTTGGCCACCTCCGCTCCCTCCAGCGTCGGATCGAGCACGTCCCGGTGCTCCCGCACCCAATCCGCCGTCAAGCGAACGGCGTCGTCCAGCTCGACGCGCGGACGATAGCCGAGCAGCGTCGTGGCGTTGCGCAGGCGCGGGACCCGCACGTCGATGTCCGAGAAGTCGATCTCGATGAAGCGCACCCGCGACGGGGAGTCCAGCAGACGCACCACGCGCTGGGCCAGGTCGTAGATGGTCAGCGTGTTGCGCGGGTTGCCCAGGTTGAACGTCTCCCCCACCGCCTCCGGCATGTGCATCACACGGATGAGGCCGTCGACGAAGTCGTCGATGTAGCACCAGGACCGGATCTGCGTGCCGTCGCCATGCACCTCCAGGTCCTCGCCGCGCAGCGCCGCGAGGATGAACCGCAGCATGGCGTGGTCGCCCAGGCGCAGGCGACCGAACACGTTGAACGGCCGCACGATGGCGGTGGGCATCCCGAGCTCGCGATGGTAGGTGTGCACGAGATGCTCACCCGCCAGCTTGGCGATCGAGTACGTCCAGCGCGCTTCGCTCACGGGACCGATGGTGGAGGGCGTGTCCTCCCCGGCCCGGAAGGCGCTCATCCCGAAGACCTCGCTGGTGGAGAAGTAGACGACCCGGTCCAGGTCGCGTCGCCCCTCCAACGCGCGTAGCAGGTTGGACGTGCCGGTGAAGTTGATCTCGATGGTATCGCGTCCGCGCGAGAGCACGTTCTTCACGCCCACGACGGCCGCCAGGTGCACGACCAGCGTGGCCCCTTCGGTGGCGCGCACCAGCGCGTCGGCGTCCATCACGTTGCCCTCGACCACCTCCAGGTTGGGGTGGCCCCACGCACGGCTGAGCGAGACGCTGCTCCCGTCGAAGCCGAGGTCGAAGAGACGGACCTGATTGTGCTCGACGAGCCGTTCGGCCAACGCGGCACCGATGAATCCGGCCCCGCCGGTGATCAGGATGCGGCGGCCTTGGATGGAGGGCGTGGGGGTCACGACGGTCTCAGTCCTCGAGCGAAGAGATGAAGGCGTCGACGACGAACGCCTGCTCGTCGTCGGTGAGCTCCGGGAAGATCGGGAGCGAGAGGGCCGTCTCGGCGAATTCCACCGCCCCGGGAAAGTCCACGTCCTCCCCACCCCGCCCGCCGAACACCCCCTGGCGGTGGAGCGGCGGATAGTACAGGCGATTGCCCACGCCCCGGCGCGTCAATCCGGTGCGCACGGCGTCGCGGCGGCCGGCTCCCTCGACGCGCAACGTGTAGAGCTGGTAGTTCGCGTCCAACGGCTGGCGCTCGGCGGGGACGACCACGCCGTCCAGCTCACGGAAGGCCTCGGTGTAGCGCCCCGCGATCGCGCGCCGCCGTTCGACCGCGTCGGGGAGGCGCTCGAGCTGCGCGAGCCCGATGGCGCCCATGACCTCCGGCAGGCGGAAGTTGAAGCCCAGCTCGGTCCACTCGAACTTGCCGGTGTCCCCGAAGTTGCGGAACCGGCGGCAGCGCTCGGCGAGCGTGTCGTCGTCGGTCACGACCATCCCTCCCTCGCCCGTGGTCATGGGCTTGGAGGGCGTGAACGAGAAGATGCCGATCTGCCCGAGCGTGCCGGTGGCGGCCCCGCCTCGGTAGCGGGCCAGGTGCGACTCGGCGGCGTCTTCCAGGACGGGGATGCCGTGGCGTTCGGCGATCTCCAGGATCGGCTCCATCTCGGCGCTGTGTCCCGCGTAGTGCACGGGCACGATGGCGCGGGTGCGCGGTCCGATCCTCCGCTCCAGGTCGGACGGATCCATCCCGTACCAGCGCATCTCGATGTCGGTGAACACGGGTCGGGCACCGAGGAACAGCGCGGCCGACGCGGTCGACACGAAGGTCATGTCCGGGCAGACCACCTCGTCGTCGGTGCCGATCCCCAGCGCGCCCATGGCCACCAGGAGCGCGGACGATCCCGAGTTGACCGCGATGGCGTGGCGGGCCCCGATCAGGGCGGCGAAGCGCTCCTCGAACTCGGCGACGCGGGCGCCCTGGATGAGCCAGCGCGAGGCCACCACGGCGCGGGCGGCGTCGGCCTCCTCCTCGCCGATCCACGGGCGCGCCAGGGGGACGCGCATCCCGCGCGCCCCCTCCACGTCGGGCCCGGCTGCGGCCCGGCCGGGCGCCGCGCTCACCGCGCCTCCCGGGATCGGGCGGGCACGCCCACCGCCGTCACACCGGCGGGGATGTCCCGCACCACCACCGCACCCGCGCCGATCACGGCGCCCTGCCCCACGGTCCGCCCGGGGATCACGACCGCACCCGTTCCCAGATAGGCCTCCGGCTCGAGGACGACACGCCCGGCCAGGTCCACGCCGGGCGACAGGTAACAAAACTCGCCGATCCGGACGTCGTGCGCGACGGTGCAGCCCGGATTGACCACGACGTGGCGCCCGAGACGGACCTCCACCGTGAAGGTGGAGCGCGCCATCACCAGGCTGCCCTCGCCGATCTCCACCCAGGGCGTGACCACGACCGTGGGGTGCACCCAGGTGGCCCAGGGGACCCCGAGCGCGTCCACCCGGGCCGCGAGGGTCCGGCGGGCCGCCGGCGCTCCCACGGTCAGGAGGGCCTGGACGTCCGCCGGGGCGCGCCGCTCCAACCAGTCCGTGCCGCCCAGGACCGGCACGCCCAGGACGGTGGTGCCCGCACGCCCGGGTCCGTCGTCGAGGAAGCCCACCACCTCCCAGCGCGGATCCTCGGCGTGCAGGGCGTGATGGACGGACAGGGCGTCCCTGCCCAGGTCGCCCGCGCCGATCAGCACCACCGGGCCCGGTCGGGACTCCCCCCTCACGACGCCCCCACGGCCACCGTGGCCTCGGGCGCGCCGACCGCAGCGGCGCAGGCGTCCACATAGCGCTGGAGGCGCGCCCGCCAGTCGGGCAGGGCGGCCACGGTGGCGAAGCCTTCGGCACGCAGCGTGGACCGGACCTGGGCGTCGGTGAGGGCACGCGCGAGGCGCTCCGCGAGCGCATCGGGGTCGAGGGGGTCCGCGTACAGGGCAGCGCGCCCGCAGATGTCGCGCGCGAAGTCGAGGTCGGAGGTGACCAGCGGAACACCGAAGTGCATCGCCTCCACGTACGTGGCGGAGAAGGACTCCAGCAGCGACGGCAGCAGCACCACGGCCGCGCCACGGTACAGCTCGCCCAGCTCCGCGTGCGGGACGGGCCCGACGCGGCGGATGTGGCGCTCCGCGTCCGGCGCGGCGGTGAGCGCAGCGTCGAACGGCGCCAGCCAGGGCCCGCCCGGGGGGCCCACGGTCACGATCATCTCCCACGGCGGCAACGAGCGTCGGCTCAAGGCGGCCGCGACGCGCGGGAGGATCTCCAGGTTCTTGGACGGCTTGGGCTCGCCGATCACCAGGATGCGGAGCGGATCCGCGCGCGGCGGCTCCGCTGCGGGCGCCTCGCCCACCAGGAAGGCGGACGGCCCGTTGGGGACGACATGGAAGCGCTCCGGCTCGATGCCCCACACCCGGCCCAGCCGCCGCGCCATGGTCGCGGTCTGCACGCAGATCCGGGCGGCGCCCTGCGCCGCGGCGGCCGCGTAGCGCTGACGGAGCGGCTCGACGGCGCGGAACCCCAGCGAGGCCTGACGCCACAGCGCCGATTCGGGATAGGCCACGGTGGAGTCGTGCCAGCCGATCACGCGGGGCACCGGGGCACGCAGCGGACCCGCACCCATGGGGGTGAACACCACGTCGGCGCCGAAGCTGCGCGCACGGTCGGGGATCCGCACGTTCTCCACGCGCAGGCGCGCCGGCAGGCCGCGGGCCTCCACGACCTCGAGGGTCTGGTGCGACCCCGTAGGCAGATGGTCGAATCCCACGCCCGGCCGCACGAAGGCGTGCCACTGGTGGTCGCTCCCGCTGCGTCCGATCTCGCGCCACAGGTTGAGCGCGTTCTGCAGCCCGCCGCCCCGGCTGACCGGCACCAGGTCCACCAGGATCCTCATACGGGCGAGGGCTCCCAGGCCCGCCGCTCCGCCGGGATGCCGCGACGGGCCGGCGCGGCGAGCACCTGGACCAGGAGCGCGACAGCCGCGAAGAAGATCAGGCTGTTGCCGAAGAAGCGATGGGTCCGGAACGCGAGGGCGGTCGCGAGCAGGAAATCGATGTGCACGATGATCCAGAACACCGAAGGCCGCTGGCGGAAACGGTCGTAGACGTAGGCCACGACGGCCCCGTAGAGCGCGGGGATCAGCAGCAGACCACCCCAGCCGAAGTCGAAGTACAGGAAGGACAGGAAGGTCGGCGTGTTGTGCGTGCCGAAGAGGTAGCTGAACTCCCGATCGATCTCCCGCGCCGGCGGATGGATCGTCTTGGGCAGGTCGTAGCTGGTGATGCCCATGTAGAGGGGCGAGGGACGCTCGAGCGTGAACTGCAGGTTCTTGAAGCTGGCGGCGGAGTGCGCCCAGGCGGTGGCCTGGGGGCTCAGGTCCAGCCGCGGGTTGGCCAGGGTCGGATCGAGGCGGATGGTGGAGCGCCGGTACTGCTCGATCACGCCGAAGACCAGCAGCACGGCCACCGCGGCGAACACGATGCGACGCACGCGCAGGCGACCGGGGCGGTACGTGAGGAAGATCACGACCCATGCGAGAGCCGTCAGGGGCGAGACCCGCACCGCGCCCGCCATGAGCAGGAGCGTGGATGCGATCGCCAGCCCGGACCAGGCGAGCCGCGCACCGCGTCGGCTCCATGCCGCGAGCATGGTCGCGAAGAGCGCCACGGCGTAGTGCAGGTCGTAGAGGTAGCCCCACAGCGGCAGCTTGAATTCCAGGCGCAGCTCGTTGATCCGCGGAGAGAACAGCGGCACCTCCCCCAGGCGGGCGACGAACCACACCGTGGTGGCGGTCGCCACGCCGAACAGGGCGAGGGTCACCAGACCGAGGCGCCGCGGATCCAGCGTGGCCTCGAGGCGGTCCTCCCAGGCGTTCCGCTCGGCGGGCGTGGGGCGCACGAGCCCGGGTCGCGCCAGGAAGAACCCGGCCGTGAACGAGAGCAGACCCGCGAAGACCGCCAGGTAGGCCACGGCGCCGAACGGCTGGGCGTAGTACGGCTCGTCGTAGGCGCGGGGGACGTTGAAGTGCGCGAAGGCGAAGACCCCGAGCCAGGCCGCCCAGAACACCGCCAGCGGGTGCAGGGCGTCGCCGGAACGGTGGGCGATGACACCGTAGCCGACGAGCCCGAGCGCGAGGACCCAGAGTCCGACGAATCCGTCCACGTGAATCGAAGCGTTGCCTTGCCGAAGTCCGGCGTGTGGGCAGGCCGGCGCCCCGCCCGCCGTCCGGCGATGCGGGAGGCCCTGCGAGCCCCAGGCCGACGAGAAACGGCACGAGACGTGCGGCGCGCGAGGCCTCGGCAATGTGGACGACCCCGTACGGAGCGTCAACGGCCGGGCTGCCGGATTCCTTGATCGGACTCCCGGTGGCCTGTAGCTTCCCGGCGGCTCGCACCCCTCGTGCGCGCACACCCCTTCGGACCCGACCGCGGAGGTCCAGGCACACGCCGGATCGTGAACCCGAGAACGCTCTTCTTCGTTTGCGCGGCCCTCCTGACCGGGGCCTCCGGCGCGAGCGCCCAGACCCAGGCCGGAGGCGGCCCCTCCTCCCCCACCATCTCGCTCCTCCCCGGCGACGTGATCAACGTCGAGATCTGGCGTGAGGAGGACCTGTCCGGACAGTTCCAGGTCGGAGAGGACGGCAGCGTCGTGCTCCCGCTGCTCGGGCGGGTGAACGTCCTGGGGATCTCCACCGAGCGTCTGCGCGAGCAGCTCACCGAGGACTACGACGAATACCTCGTGAATCCCTCGGTCAACGTCACCCTGCTCCGCCGTATCACGGTGCTGGGGGAGGTCCGGCTCCCGGGCAACTACCTCGTGGACGCGACGGTCAGCGTGGCCCAGCTCATCGCCCAGGCGCAGGGGGTCACCCCGGACGGCGACATCGGCAAGCTGAGCCTGCAGCGCGACGGTCGCGTGATCATCGGGGACCTGTCGAGCACGCAGCTCCTCACGGAAGCCGGGATCCGCAGCGGCGACCAGGTCTCCGTGGGCAAGCGCAGCTGGCTGGCCCGCAACCTGACGAGCATGGTGGGGCTCCTCTCCATCGTCTCGAACGTCGTCTCCGTCATCATCATCACCAGCTCCTGAGGGCCCCGCCCCCGTCATGAACACGAACGGCACGCACGGGCACGGCGAGCAGGAGCTCCACCTGCGTGACTTCCTCAACCTGGTGCGCCGGAACCTGGGGCTGATCGCCGTCGTGGCCGCGCTGGTCATCGGGGGCACGGCCTGGTACACCTGGCGCTCGGCGCCCGTCTTCGAGTCGCGCGCCACCATCCACGTCGAGCAGGACCGGCCCACGGCCATGCCCGACCTGGAGCTCCTGACCAACGTGCTCCGCGGGGGGAACGTGGAGACGGAGATGGCGCTGCTTCGCGCCCGCCACATCGCCGAGGCGGTCGTGGACTCGCTCGCGCTGCAGGTCCGGCTCGAGCGCCCCCACGGCATCCCGCGCGACTCGCTGTTCTCGTTCGTCAGCGCCAGCGAGATCACCGAACCGGCGGCGTACCGTCTCGAGCTGCGGGACGGCGCCTACGCCGTCCTGGACGACGACGGCGGCGAGGTGACCACGCTGGTGCCGGGGCAGGCCATGGTGTTCAACGGGCTGCGCCTCGTGGTCCGCCCGGACCCGCCCGGTGGAGAGCTGCTCCCCTCCCTGCGCCTGCGCGTGAGCAGCCGCTTCGACGCCGTGCAGGACCTGACGCAGCGGCTCACGGTCGGACGTCCCTTCCGCGACGCCGACCTGATCGCGGTCGGCTTCCAGGGCACCGACGCGGCGCTCGTACAGGCCATCCCCAACACGGCGGCCACGCTGTTCATCGCCCAGCGCCGCGAGGCCAAGAAGACGGAAGCCATCAGCATGGTGGACTTCCTGAACGAGCAGATCGCCACGTACTCCGAGCAGCTGCAGGAAGCCGAGAACGCGGTCCTGGCGTTCGAGACCGGCCAGCAGGTCGTGAACCTGGAGGCGGAGGGCGCCGCCCAGGTGGAGCGGCTCGTGCGCCTGCAGGCGGACCGCGACGAGCTGGCCTCGGAGCTCCAGACCCTCACCGGCATCCTGGACGAGATCGAGCGCAACCCGGAAGGCGGGGACGGTCGTCCCTCGGCCTTCAACCGGTTGGCGGGCTTCTCCACGTTCCTGCAGAACCAGGCGGTGACCCAGCTCCTGACCGAGCTCAACACGTTCCAGAACCGACTCAACGACGAGCTGCAGCTGCGCGAGCGCACGCACCCGGACGTGGTCGTGCTGGAGCGTCAGATCCGGCAGATCGAATCGCAGCTCGAGGAGCTGGCGAGCAGCTATCGGTCCAACCTGCAGAACCAGGTCGCCTCGCTCGATACCCGCCTGGCGTCGTTCGGGGCGGAGCTGGAGCGCATCCCCCAGAAGGAGGTGCAGCGGCAGCGCCTGACCCGGCGCAAGACGACGCTGGAGACCCTGTTCAACCAGCTGCAGACGCGGCTCAAGGAGGCCGAGATCGCGCGGGCCGTCGAGCCCGGGGACGTGCGCATCTCCGACCTGGCCATCTACCCGCGCGATCCCATCCGGCCCCGCAAGCTCCGGAGCCTCATCCTGGCCACGTTGCTCGGGCTGTCGCTGGGTCTCGGTCTCGCAGCGCTGCGCGACTACCTGGACGAGACCGTCCACACGCGGGAAGACCTGTCGCGCGTCACCGGTCTGCCCGTCCTCGCGCTCATCCCGCGCATCGAGGGCGCCGCCAACGGCAACGGGCGCGTGTCGCGGACGGTGAAGAACCGATTGGTCACCCGCTTCGACGCCCACAACCCCGCGTCGGAGGCGTACCGGGCCTTCCGCACCAACATCACCTTCCTCGACCTCGAGCGTCGGGCCCAGGTGCTGGTGCTGACCAGCCCGGGGCCGTCGGAGGGCAAGTCCACCAGCGCGGCCAACCTCGCCATCACCCTCGCCCAACAGGGCAAGCGGGTGCTGCTCGTGGATTGCGACCTGCGGCGTGGGATCGTGCACAAGGTGTTCGAGGGCCGGAAGGAGCCGGGGCTGACGAACGTGCTCCTCGGCGGCGCCTCCCTGGAGGAGGCGGTGCACGTGGTGGAGCTCGAGGAGGGCAAGGCGCTGCACGTGCTGTCCACCGGGACGCTGCCGCCCAACCCCTCCGAGCTGCTGGGCTCCACGCCCATGGCCACCGTCATGAAGACCCTGCGTGAGCGGTACGACCTCGTGCTGCTCGATTCGCCGCCGTTGAACGTGGTCACGGACGCGGCCGTGCTGGGCACGCTCGCGGACGGGGTGATCCTCATCGCGCGGGCCGGCGCCACCGCGCGCGAGTCGCTGCGGTTCGCCACGGATCAGCTGCGCGCCGTCCAGGCCCCCGTGAGTGGCGTGGTGCTCAACGACGTCGACCTGAGCGGGCGGGATCGCTACTACGGGTCGGGTGCGGGCTACCGCTACACGTACCGGTACGACCGGGTGGACGCGTAGCGGAGCTCACCACTCCGGGAACAGGATCGCCCGCAACCGCGGGTACTGCACGTCCGCCCAGATCGACGCATCCACCACCGCGCGCGCCTCCCTGCCCCGCTCCGTGCGCAGCACGGGATCGTCGAGCAGGGCTTCGATCTCCTGCCGCCACTCCTCGGGCTCCTCCGCGAAGCGCACGCCGCGCGTCCCGCAGAGGGTCTCCAGCCCGCCTCCGGGCGCCGCCACGACGGGCACGCCGGCGGCCATGGAGCGCAGCACCGACACCCGACCACCGCGGGCCCGGCTCCACACAGCGCCGTCCATCGGAGAGATGGCCACGTCGAAGCGCGCCGTCGCCTCGCGCTCGGCCGCCTCCGACCACGGAACGAACTCCAACCGCTGCGCGAGCGGCCCCGGCAGCTCGGGCGGACGGGACGAGCAGACGCACAGGCGCAGCCCGGGACGGCGGGCGAAGATCGGCGTCAGGACCGGGACGAGGGCCAGCAGGTAGCGCTGGCTCTGGTCGTTGCCGATCCAGCCCACGCGCAGCGTACCGTCGTCGGCGCGGGGGGCGGGGGTCCCGACGGCCTCGCGATCCAGGCTGGGATACAGCACCTCCACCGCGCGAGCGTGCGCGCGGGCGTAGTCCGCGAGCGGCGGCGAGCCGGCGATGACGTGGTCGGCGGCGAGCAGCATGCGGTCCAGCCGCGCGCGGCGGCGTGCCACGGCCGCCTCGTCCTCCCCCCACGGCACGGGCGCGAAGAGCGCGTCATCGAAGTCGTAGACGATGCGGTGCCGATCGGCGCGCCAGCGCTCCAGGAGCGGCCCGGGCAAGAGGACCTTCTGCACGAGCACCGTCGCGCCCGGAGGGACGGGCAGGAGCAGGCGCCCGAGGAAGGCGGCACGCTCGCGTGCCGCGCGCAACGGGCTCTCGGTGCGTCCCCCCTCGTATTCCGTCCACCGGAGCTCGACCCCGTCCGCCTCCAGGAAGGGCCGGTAGTTCCAGAGGCGGTGGCGCGTGGACGCGGTGGTGCGCGTCCCGCCGGCCACGACCCACAACCGACGGGTCAAGCGGAGCGGCTCGCCAGGGCGGGCGCGCCCGTCGGCAGGGGGAGGCCGATCTCGCCGAGGATGGCTTCCGCCACCCGCCGGCCGGACCGTCCGTCCAGACGGTGGCACAAACGCTCGACCAGGCGGGCCCGGCCTTCGGCATCCCGGTCGGGATCGTCGAGATAGGCGCGCACGGCGGCTGCCATGGCATCCAGGTCCGGGGCCATCGCCACACCGCCCGAGCGCACGACGTTCTGCTGGTGCGTGAAGTCGAAGTAGCGCCGCACCGAGCGGTCGTACGGGACACCCTCCTCGGCATCGAAGGCGATGGCGACCACCGGCGTGCCGACCGCGGCCGCGTCGATGGAGATCGACGAGGCGGCATTCAACACCACGTCGGCGTGGTAGAGCGTATCCGCCAGCCGCCGGAGCTCGGCGTGGTCGAAGTCGCGATCGCGATACGCTCCCACCGCCTGCCGCCCCGCCGTATCGAACACCAGACCGGGTCGGTCGCGCAGGAAGGCATAGCGCTCCAGGCGATCGAGCTGATGGAGGCGCACCAGCAGCTGGGTGTCGGGCAGATCGTTCTGCAGGCGGTCGTGGATCCGCGCCACCAGATCCGGCTCGGCCGGGATGGTGCCTGCGGTCTGCGTCGTGTAGACGATCAAGCGACGTGCGGGGTCCAGGCCCAGATCCCGGAAGAAGCGGTCGCGCGCGCGGTGGGGCGCGCCCGCGTAGACGTCGTGCTGCGGCGCGCCGGTCACGGTGATCCGCTCTTCCGGGATGTCGTGCAGGTCGACCGCCTCCTGACGCATGATCGGATTCCACACCGTCAGGCGGGCCACGGGCGCGGGCAGGAAGCCCTTGCTCGTGAGGTTGTCCCAGCTCGAGACGAGCACCATGGCGGGGACCCGATGCCGGGCCGCCGACATGACGAGGTAGCGATCCAGGTACGCGCCGGCGTCGGGTCCCCCGGGCGCGGACATGGTCAGCACCCGGGTCCCGATCACCAGGTCGGGCCGGAGGCGCCGGAAGACATCCTCGTAGAGATCCGGCGCCAGGCGGAGCACGAGGTCACGGGCCCGGCGCACCAGCGCGCTCTGCCGGGCGCGTCCCGCGGCCAGCAGGGCGCGGCGGGCCAGGCGCGCCAGCGGGTTCCGGCGCAGCGTGCCCTGCACCATGATGTGGGCCGTCTCGCAGCGCAGGGAGAGCACCAGCACGTAGAGCTTGAGCACGGCCGCATCCAGGGTCCGGAAGAGCCGACCGCGCGGAGGGCGCAGCGGATGGAGCGTCACTCCGCTGTGCCCGAACTCCTCCACGAACCCCGGATCCTGGGCCGCGGCCGAGAACAGGTGCACGTCCAGGCCGGCCTCGCGCAGCAGCGGCAACACGTCCGAACGCAGGACGTCCCGGACGTTGATGGCCATCGGCACGCCCAGGAAGACGACCGGCCTGCGGCCCTCGCTCATGGGCGATCCCCCGCGCTGCCGAGCAGGCCGTGGGCGCTCATCTCGGCCAGCGCGTCGGCGAGCCGCGAGCGCGGGCGCTCGGTCGCGCGGATCCACTCGACCAGCCGGCGCACGCCCTCCTCGAACGAGACGGAGGGCACCACCCCCAGGCGCGCGGCCAGGACGCCGGGGTCGGCGGACGCGTGCCGGATGTCCCCGAGCCGGTATTCGCCGGTGACACGGACGGCCTCCTCTCCCCGCTCCAGGAGCGTCGCCAGCGTGCGCGCGACCTCGAGCACCGACACGCGGCGGCCGGTGCCGACGTCCACGGGCACGGGTGCTCCGGGCGCGGCCGCGGCCGCCAGGAGAGCGGCGACGACATCGTCGACGAACACGAAGTCGCGGCTCTCGAGGCCGTCCTCGAAGACCCGGACCTCGTCCCCCTCCAGCAGAAGCACCGAGAAGATGGAGAGGATGCCGGTGTAGGGATTCCGCGTGCTCTGCCCCGGGCCGTAGACGTTCTGGAGCCGCAGCACCCATGGTTCGACGCCCAGCGGCGGCAACACCAGGCGGAACAGCTCCTCCTGGGCGCGCTTGGTCTCGCCATAGACGGACGAGGGCGCGAGCGCGCAGCCGGGGCCCATCGGCAGCGGGACCAGCGGGGTGCCGTCCGGAGCGACCGGATCCCAGCGGCCGCGCGCGAGGTCGGCCTCCGTGCGGGTGCCGGGGTGGCGGGTGCCGTGCGCGTCGGCCCAGGGCCCCTCGCCGTACACGGCGCGCGAGGAGGCCAGCACCGCCCGGCGTGGGCGCGACGCGGCCCGCCCCAGCGCGTCGCAGAGGAGCGCGGTGCCGCCCACGTTCACGTCCACGTAGCGATGGGCCCGGTACATCGACTCGCCCGTGCCCGTCTCCGCCGCGAGATGGTAGAGGAGGGTGCAGCCTTCCAGGGCCTGCTCCAGCGCGGCGGGGTCGCGGACATCCGCCCGGATCCGCTCACAGCCCTCCAGCTCGGACGGCCACACCGGCTCCGGTCCATGGACCGACGCGACCAGGGCGTCCAGCACCCGGACCCGGGCGCCCGCAGCCTGGAGCGCCCGCACCAGATGCCGGCCGATGAAGCCGGCGCCGCCGGTGACGACGACCAGGTCGTCCGGCCCGGGAGGGTGCACCTCGGGCCCGGAGGGCGCGCGCGCGGGCGAGGGCGGGATCAGGTTCGAGGCCACGGGGGGCAAAGCTAGGCGCACGCACCGGGCGGTTCAACGGAAGGGGTCCGGATCGGCGCTCCCGGTCACCTTTGCCAGGGCCTCCAGGAAGCGGTCCGCCTGGGCGGCACGCTGGAAGTGTCGCTCCACCCACTGCCGCCCTCGACGGCCCTCGGCTCGCCCCCGGTCGGGGTCGTCCGCGTACGCCAGGGCGGCGCGGGCGAGCGCGTCCGGATCTCCCGCGCGCACCCAGCGCCCCGCGCCGCCGTCCTCCACCACCTGCCGGATCACGCCGTCGATGGCCAGCAGCACGGGCCGTCCCGCCGCCATGTAGTCGAAGACCTTGTTGGGATAGACCGTGCGGAAGAGGGCCAGGGGGGCCAGGATCGCCAGCCCCACGTCCGCCGCCGCCAGCACCTCCGGCATGTCCGCCTTGGGGATCGGGGGCAGGAACCGCACGCGCTCCAGCCCCCGCCGGCCGGCCTGTTCGACCAGACGCGCCTTGTCCCGGCCGTCGCCCACCAGCACCCAGTGCAGGTCGGGCCGGTCCCGCGTCCGGTCGGCGGCGTCCAGCACCACGCCGAGGTCGTTGGGCGGCCCGTGCGCGCCGGCGTACAGCACCAGCGTGTCCGAGGGGGCGAAGCGATGGCGCTCCCGGAACGCGGTCCCGTGCGCGTCGGGATCGAAGTCGTCCGTCTCGACCCCGTTGGGGACGACCGCGACGGCGGAGGCCCCGCGGGCGCGCACGTGCTCCACGAAGCCCGGTGAATTGACGACCACCCGGTCCGCGGCGCGGTACAGGCCGCGCTCCAGGGCGCGGGACAGCCCGATCAGCGGCCGGCTGCGCAGCACGCCCAGCTCGATCGCGAAATCCGGCCAGAGATCGCGCACCTCGAGCACGAAGGGAACGCCGCGCAGGCGCGCGCCGACCGCCGCCGCGAGCGCCTGGAAGAGCGGAGGGGTGGTACCGACCACCACGTCGACGTCCGGAATGCGCAGCGCCGTCCACAGCGCCAGCACCATGAACGAGACGAAGTTGGCGATGCGGGCCAGGAATCCTCCGCCCGCGAAGGGAAGCGTGCCGACCCGCACCACCTCGAGCCCGACAGGCAGGGCTTCGTCGACGTCGTGGACGGCCCCCGACAGGTAGCTTCTCCGGCCGGTGACGACGCTCACGCGGTGCCCCGCCGCCACCCAGCGGCGAGCCAGCTCGAAGTGCCGCGTGCCGCCGGCCTGGCCGTGGGTCACGAAGAGCTGGTGGATCAGCAGGATGTGGAGCCCGCCCGAGGGGGCCGTCACGGGAGCGGGTCCGCTCCGGCCAGGGCCGCGGGAGCCGCGGCGGGTGCACGCCGCGCCACGGGCCAGGCGCCCGCCAGGCCGGCCAGTCCTTGGAGGGCCAGGGCCAGCACCGAGGCCGCTCCCAGGGGCGCGGTCCCGCCGAGCAGGGTCGCGAGCCCATCGCGGAAGAACAGGACGGCCCACGCGCCCACCAGCGCTCCGGTCAGCGTCCGCCCGAGCGAGCCGAGCAACAACCACCGCACGCTCCAGCCCCGGGTCGCGCCCACCGCCCGGCGGACGCCGAGCTCGTACGTGCGCGCCCGCGCCAGCAGGCGCGCGCCCAGCGCCGCGGTGAGCGTGGACAGCGCCACCGCCGCCACGAGCGCGAGCAACAGGAGGCGGGAGATCCACGCGATCGGCGCCCGATCGAGCGCCCGCCGGCCGGCCAGCGGAGCGACCTCGACGGTCGCGCCGGCCGGAAGGAGCGATTCCAGCGCGCTGCGCACCGCCCCCGGATCCGCCGCCCCCTCCACGCCGAGCTCGAGGGCTCGGACCGGATGCTGGAGCAGGCTCACGAAGACCTGGTCCGCCGCCGGCGGGGCCGCGCCCGCCGCGAGGACGGGCAGGCCGGCCCCGGTGACGCCCTCGACCGCGTACCAGCGGTCCAGGTCGCGCCCCACCAGGGCGGACCGGCCCGCCCAGCGCCCGCGCTCGAACTGGCGGGCGGCGAACCCCTCGCTGACCCACACGGCGGGCGGATCGGCCGCCGTGATCGCGGAAGGCCCCCGCCCCGCGACGAGCGGGACCCCCATCAGGTCCAGGGCCGCGCCCGCCACCCCCACGACCCGCGCCCAGCCGCCCAGCATCGGGGTGGGCAGCCCGCCGATCCAGCAGTCCCCACACTCGGTGGCGACGTGGCTGTCGATCCCGAGCCGGCTCCACCCGCCGGGCGTGGTCGCGCCGACGCGGGTCACCCCGGGCAGGGCCGCCAGCCCGTGCAGCAAGGAGGCGGTGTCCAGGGCGGACGGCGCGGTCACCGACGCCCAGGTCAGGTCGGGCGGGCCCGCTGTGGACGCGTCCGGACGCTCCGCGCCGAGGAGCACGAACGCCAGGATGCACACCAGGGTGGAGGCGGCGCCGCCGGCGACCACGAAGCCGTCCTGGGCGCCCGGGATCCGACCCCGCTCGGACGCGGGCGCCAGGAGGCCGCCCCCCCACCAGAGCAGCATCGCCCCGACGGCCGTGGCCACGACCGCGCCCGATCCGAGGAGACCGGAGGCCGCCCACGGCCCCAGGGTCCCGCTCCACACCCCCGGCCACGCTCGCGCCAACCACGGCAACAGGACCGCGGCCCCGACGCCCGCGACCGTGCCCGCGGCGCCGACGAACGCCACGGTGCGCTGCAGGAACGCCCGTCGCAGCAGGCGGGCGGACGCGCCGACGTCCCGGTGCACGTGCAGCTCCGGGCGGGCGGCCCGCCCGGCCAGCAGAGCGCCCAGGAGCACGGGCACCACGGCCGCCAGGATCACCAGCGCACAGGCCAGCCGCAGCAGCCCGACCCAGCGGGCCAGCGCCCGGGCGCGGGCCACGTCCGGGAGCTCCGTCCGGGGCGACCACTGGAGACCCAGCGTCTCGACCGGGAGCGGCGCCAGCGAAAGGGCGCTCCCGGCGGGACCCGTCCCCGTGAGCCACGCCAGCACGCCCAGGGAGAGCAGCCCGGCCGCCAGGGCGCCGGCGAGCGCGAGCCACCCGGGTCGCCCGTGTCCGTCCGCGAGGTGCAGCGGTACTCGCATGTGACCTCCGCCCGTCAGTAGTAGCGCAGCTTGAAGAGCGCCTTGTGCAGCCAGGCCCGACGCCGCTTCAGCGGGCTCCTGCGGTAGCCGTCCCAGCGCTCGGCCCAGGCCAGGAAGCGGGCATCGTCCGTGAGTCGGTGCATGATGCGCAACTGGACGACGTGGAGGGCGTGGTAGAAGCCGCTGGCGGCATTGCTGAGCGCCGTCCCGGCCTGATCGTAGAGCGACCAGTACCCGATGTCGAAGCGGGGCAGATGGGCATGCAGCGTCTCGATCGATGCCTGCCAGAGCGCGCCCGCGCGCGCGTCGCCGTCGTGGAGCCAGAGGTCGTACAGGCCCCACGCCGCCCACATGAAGCCGTTCAGGATGTGGGTGGGCGGCTTGACCACGGTCTCCTCGAACCAGACGTGTCCGTCGTCGAGGACCTGCACGCCGCCCTCGTCGATGTGCAGCGTGAAGCTCTCGAACGCGGCGCGGGCCGCGTCGAGGTAGCGCTGCTCCTCCGTGACCTTGTGCGCACGCACGAGCAGGCTGATGCCCTGCCCCTGGCTGAGACAGGAATACCAGGGGTTCTTGAGCGGCGTCCGGTACTCCCAGTCGAAGCGGTGATTCCAGACCGCGACACCGGCGGCGTTGGGTTCGAGATTGTCCACCAGCCAATCCGCCACGTCCAGGAAGCGCTGCTTGCGGTCCGGGTCGTCCTCCTGACGCCAGCGGTTGTAGTTGCCCAGACCATACTGCGCGATCGCGATGGGGTTGTACTGCAGACCCACGTGCCCATGGTAGTCCAGCATCGGGATGCCGCGCGCGTCGCGCGGGCCCGGGTAATCCGCCTTGACCGTGAAGCGCTGCCAGTACTCGTCCACCGTCCCCGCCCGGGCGCGCTCGTTCACCTGCGGCGTGCCGTGCCAGAACGTGAGGTGGCTCTGGCGGCTTCCGCCGTACGCCGAGAAGATGCGACGCCAGTAGCGCAGGCGCGCCCCTACCCCGATCGGGGCCCCGGGGACGCTCTCGGGGATCTCCACGCGCGGGGCGCTCGCGTCCGCGCGCGTCATGCGTGCTCCCCGGCCACGAAGACGTCCCGCCCGGTGCGCAGCGCATCCGCCGCCGCGAACGAGGCGCGCATCGTGCCCACCAGCGAGGCGAACGGCGTGGGCGAAGGGCCTCCGCTACGGAGCGCCGCTCCGAGCCGCTCCATCTCGGCGCGGTGGCCCTTGTCCTGCCGCAACCGATCGCGGCGCCGCCGGGTCCGTCCCCCGTCGTGGAGCGCCAGCTCCCGGAAATCGTCGAGGACGGCGCTCCGTCCGCCGCCCGACACCTCGATCCGCTCCTTCCCCAGAGCGGCCGCGCCGTTGGCGTGATAGCTCACGATGGCCACATGCCCGCCCTCCATCTCCAGCGTGATGCTCACGTTGTCGCGCGGGCGGGCACCCGCGGCGGGCAGACCGGCAGTGCGTACCCGCACGGGGGCGGCGTCGCAGAGCCAGAGCGCCCAGTCGAGGAAGTGGCAGGCCTCTCCCACGATCCGTCCGCCGCCGACGCTCGGGTCGTGCAGCCAATGGTCGGGGGGCAGCGCTCCGGCGTTGACCCGGTAGTGCACGAGGAGCGGATCTCCCACCGGCGCGAAGTGCCCGGCCAGCGCGTCGCTCATCGGTGCGAAACGGCGATTGAACCCGACCATGAGCAGACGATCCGCGCGCGCGTGCGCGACCCCGATCCGCGCCAGCTCCGCGTCGTCGAGGCAGAGCGGCTTCTCCACGAAGACGTGCTTGCCCGCATCCAATGCGCGCTCCACCTGCTCCGCGTGCAGGTTGTGGCGCGTCAGCACGAACAGCACGTCCACGTCCGGGTCGGAGAAGAGCGCATCCGCATCCGTGGAGGCCTGCGCGAAGCCGAACTTCTCCGCGGCGTGGCGGCTGGAGATCCCGCTGGTCGTGCAGACGGTACGCAGGTCGAAGCCGCCCGCGGCCTGCAGCGCCGGCAGCAACGTGCGGGTGGCGAAGAGCCCCGCGCCCAGCACGCCCACGCGCGGTGCATCGACCGGGGCGCGCCCGGTTCCGGCGGCGGCCACCGGCACGACGCGCGTGGGCGGAGCCGGCGCGGGTGTGTCGGGATACGACAGGACGACACCGAGCGGCTGCGGACCGTCTTCGCCCAGCGAGCCGTACAGGTCCAGCGCGTCCGCGAACGCGACCCGGTCGGTGACGAGCGGCGCCGTATCCAGCCGCCGGTCACGCATGAGGTCGAGCACCGCCTCCAGGTTGCGCTGCTCCGTCCAGCGCACGTAGCCCAGCGGGTAATCGATCCCCCGATCCTCGTACTGGGGGTCGTAGCGACCGGGCCCGTAGGAGCGCGAGATCTTGAGGTCGAGCTCCTTCATGTAGAACGGACGGCGCGGCACCTCCAGCCCGACCGCGCCCACTGCCACGACGCGGCCGCGGTCGCGCGCGATCTCGGCCGCGAGCTCGATGGGTGCGGAGCTGTCGGTCGAGGCGGTGACCAGCACGGCGTCGACCCCGCGCCCACCCGTCCACTCCTGCACGAGCGCGAGGGGATCGTCAGCGCCGATGCGCCCGCCGCGCTCCGCGCCCAGGGCGCGTGCGCGCTCCACCCGCCCCGGATCCAGATCGAAGCCGCAGACGGCCAGCCCGGCGGCGCGCGCGAGCTGCACGGTGATGAGCCCGATCAGCCCCAGCCCCACCACCGCCACCCGCTCCCCGAGCTGGCACTCCGCGAGGCGGAGCCCGTGCAGCGCGATCGCGGCCACCGTGGCGAAGCAGGCCGACTCCGCCGGGACGCCGTCGGGGACGCGGGCCAGCAGGTTGCGGGGCACGCACAGCACCTCGGCATGGCCCGCGCCGGCCGCGGCGACCCGGTCCCCGACCTCGAGGCCCTCCACGCCCGGCCCCACCTCCACGATCACCCCGGCGGCGGAGTACCCGAGGGGCATCGGCTGATCCAGGCGGGCGCGGGTGGCGTCGAGCGCGGTCAACACGCCTTCGGTACGCGCCTTCTCCACCACCTTGCGCACGAGATCCGGACGGGAGCGCGCCTTGGCCAGAAGGCTCTTGCGGGCGAAGTCGACCAGCATGCGCTCGGTCCCGATGGAGACGAGCGACGCCTCGGTACGGACCAACACGTGGCCCGACCGCACGATGGGCGCGGGCACGTCGGCGAGGCGCGTCTCCCCCGCCGGGTACTGCAGAAGCTGCTTCACGTCGTGTCCTGTCCAGGCGCGGGGGCCGTCCGACCCGGCTCCGGCCCTTCCGGGGCCGGGAGCGGCGGCCGCTCCCCGTCCACGAAGGCCCGCATCCACAGCTCCAACGTCAGGAGCTGCCAGACCGGGTAGGCGAGGTCGGCATCCCCCGCGCGGTGTGCCTCGATCCGGGTCCGCACCGCCTCCGGGCGCAGGATCCCGCGGCGCCGAATCTGATCGAACGACAGCAGATCGTCCACCATCCCGGCGAGGTCGTGCGTGAGCCAGTGGTCGTGGGGCGCGCCGAAGCCGGCCTTGGGCTGGTGGAGCACCTCGTCGGGCACCCGCCCGGCGAGCGCCCGGCGCAGGACGTACTTGGTCACCGGGCGCAGCCCGCCGTGCAGCTTCAGGTCCGGAGCCAGGTGCTGGAAGGCGAACTCCACCAGCGGCCGATCCAGCAGCGGCACCCGCACCTCGACCGAGGACGCCATGCTCATCTTGTCGTTGTAGTCGAGGTTGAGGCTGGGGAGGAACGTCCCCAGATCCACCGCCATGCGCTGCTCCAGCGGGTCGGCGTGGGCGTGCTCCTCGAACAGCGCGCGATGGTGCACGTAGGGGTCCACGGCGCCGCCTGCTTCGATCCAGCCGGGCGTCAGCAGCGCGCGGCGCGCGGGCTCGTCGAGGTAGGTGGCGTCGCGGAGGAACGCCTCGACCGGCGGCAAGGAGGCGCTGCGTCCGAACTTCCGGGCCAGCCGCGTCCACCCCATCCACCGTGTGCCGCGCAGCGCCGGCAGATGGGTGAGCAGCGGTTCCAGCGCGAGACGCCGGAGTGGCGCAGGCAGCCGGCGGTAGCGGTCGCGCAGCCGTTCGACCGCGTACTTGCGGTACCCGCCGAACACCTCGTCGCCGCCCACACCCGAGAGCAATACGGTGACCTCGCGCCCGGCGGCCCGGCACACCTCGAACGCCGTGAGGATCGCCGGGTCGGCCACCGCGTCGTCCATCGACCACACCAGCCCCGGTAGCGAAGCCGCCACGTCGGGCTCGACCACGATCTCCTGGTGGCGACAGCCGAAGCGCTCCGCAGTGCGGCGCGCCACGGCGGGATCGTCCAGGGTGGCCTCGCCGCGCCGGTGTCCGGCCGGGAAGGTGATCGTGAACGTGCGTACGGGCCCGTCGGAGTGCTCGACCATGGCGGCCACGATGGCCGTCGAGTCGAGCCCGGCGCTGAGGAAGGCTCCCACCGGGACGTCGGAGACCATCTGGCGTCCCACGGCCGCCTCCAGTTGGTCACGCACGGCCGCCACGGCGGCACGCTCCGGAAGCCGCGGCCGGGCGGGGTCGGCGATCCGCAGCCGCCAGTAGCGCTCCTGCCGCCAGCCGCCGTCCTGCGCCAACGCCCAGTGGGCGGGGGGCAGCTTGTCCACCCCGGCGAACAGCGTGTCCGGCTCGGGCACCCACAGCAACGCGAGGTAGCGTTGCAGGGCCACGGGATCCACGGTGGCGTCGAAGTCGGGCAGCTCCACGAAGGCCTTGGCCTCGGACGCGAACGCCACGCTCCCGCTCCGGCGCGTCACATAGAGTGGCTTGATGCCCAGCGGATCACGGGCGAGCAGCAGCGCCGGGCCGCCGTCGACGCGACCGAACCGTTTGCCACCCAGATCCACCGCAGCAAAGGCGAACATGCCGTCGAGCTGCGCCACCGCGTCCGTACCCCAGGCGTCCAGCGCGTGCAGGACCACCTCGGTGTCCGACGTGGAGCGGAAGCGCGCGCCCCCGCCCTCCAGGCGGCGTCGCAGCTCCGCCGCGTTGTACAGCTCGCCGTTGTAGGTGAGGTGCAACTCGCCGTCCGCGCTCCGCATGGGCATGTGGCCGGCCGGCGAGAGATCGCGGATCGCGAGCCGCCGGTTGCCGAGCCCCACGAAGCCGGTCCGTTCGCTGCGGTGCGTCCACAGGCCGCTGTCGTCGGGTCCGCGATGCTGCAGGCGCGCGGTCATGCGCGCGAGCGCCGCCTCGTCTCCCCGGCCCAGCAGTCCGACGATGCCGCACATCTCAGGCGCCGTCCCGCAGCACCCGGCCGCTCCGTCCCGCGCCGGGGCGCGGGCCTGGACCGGGGCGCATCACGCGGGCTTGCGGGCCAGGATCCGCAGCCGGTAGCCCAGGCCCGCCGCTTCGATCCAGCGGTCCATGCGCGCGCGCTCCTCCGGCGCCTCCAGGCGCTGCGCGAAGGCCGGCGGGAGTCGGTCGGTCGCCGGTGCGGCGAACGGATCGTATCCCTGCAGGTGGTTCAGCACGGAGTCGAGCACCGACACCGCGGAGAGGACCTCGACCACCTCGAAGCCCACGGCGGCGAGCAGCCGTGACAGCGTGCGCGCGTCGTAGTAGACGAGGTGGTTGCGATTGAAGGTGCGGGCCAACGGACCCAGGACGAGCACGCCCAGCGACGCCACGTTGGGGACGCCCACGAGGAAGGCGCCACCCGGAGCCAGGATGCGGTGGATCTCCTCCAGCAGGGCGCGCGGGTCGGGTACGTGCTCGAGCGTCTCGATCAGCGTCACGACGTCGAAGGCGCCATCGGCGAACCCGCACACCTCCAGGCGCTCCTCGCGTACCGGCAACCCGTACACCTCGCGCGCGTGGCGCGCCGCCCGCGCGCCCAGCTCCAGACCCAGGACGTCCCACCCGCGCTCGCGGGCGATGCGGGGCAGCCGTCCGATCGAGCAGCCCACGTCCAGGAGCCGTCCGGAGGGCCGCACGGTGGCCACCCGCTCCAGCAGGTGACCGAAGTCGCGGGACTGGAAGCGCTCCTCGGCCTCGGTGAGCAGGACATCCACCCAGGCATCGTTGGCGGCGGACTCGTACTGGTAGAGACGCTCCAACGCGTCCGCGTTCGGGCGCGGATCCATGTACACCAGGGCGCACTCCGCACAGCGTACGAAGTCCAGCCCGGCCTTCGTGAAGAGGGGCTCGGGACGGTCGGCGCCGCAGACGACGCACGGCACGTGCTCGCCCACCTCGGGCCGCATCCGGCCGCTGACCGGGTCCAGCAGCACCTCCATCTCGCGGTCCAGGAGCGCGAAGAAACGGTCGCGGCCGCTCTCCTTCTCGTAGCTCGCCCGTCCGCTCACAGCCGTCCTTCCTCCCACGCCCGCACCAGCGTATCGGCCACCAGCAGGTCGCGTTCGTCGTCCACGTTCGCCAGCCACGCGGTGGGCATCACGAGCGCGGCCGGCCGCGCCCCCATCACGCGTCCGTCGCGCACCAGGGTGTCCCGCCGCACGGCGTAGACGGCCCCGTTGCGGTAGTAGACCGGGGGCAGGTCCTGGCGGTTCAGGCGCTCGCGCTCGGGATCCAACGGCACGAGGCGGTCGTCCGCTTCCAGACGATACATGCGGGCCGGGTGCACGTCGTCCATGCGGCACACACCGATCACGCTGTCCGCGGCCGCGTCGCGGGTCAGACGCTCCACCGCGGCGTCGATGTCCGTACCCCGCCGGATGGGCGACGTCGGCTGCAGCAGCACCACGACGTCGAAGCGCGCTTCCGTCCGCCGCTCCATCTCCTCGAGCGCATGCACGAGCACGGGCACCATGGGCGTGGCGTCTTCCGCCAGCCCGGCGGGCCGCTCCACCACCGGCGCGTCCAGCGCACGGGCGGCGTCCAGGATCTCGGGGTCGTCGCTCGTCACCGCGAACGCGTCCAGTCGCCGAGCCGCACCCGCGGCGCGCACCGCGTGCTCCAGCAGCGTGCGGCCGCCGGCCAGGCGCAGGTTCTTGCGCACGACTCCCTTCGATCCCCCGCGGGCGGGGATGAGCCCCAGGGCTCGCAGCGTCAATCGCCCTCCAGGACGCGCTCCACCCGCGCGACGATGTCGTCCAGGTGGAGACGGGTGGGTACGTCCTCCACGGTGCCGCGATAGAGACGCGCCTGTCGGGCGATCTCGGTCAGCTCGGCCCGGGCCAGCGCCGGCAGGTCGGACTGCTCCACGTCCAGGGCCCGACGGCGCTGGAAGCCTCCGCCTCCTCCGTTCGACTCGACGGGCGCCCCCTCCAGGAGCCACGCCAGGCGCTCGACGTGGGCCCGCTGCAGGGATCGGCGCCAGGGGTCGATGGCGCGACGCTCCCGCAGCTCGGTCCAGACCGCTCCCCGGACGTCGGCCATCAGCTCGGCCGGCGCATACGCGGTATTGGCGAACGCGCGTGCTTCCATCACCCGCTCCAGGCGGGCCGGATCGAGCAGCTGGTCGAGGACGCCCGCCTGGATGGCGCGCAGGCGCTCCATCGCGCCGCCCTCCTCGATCCGTCGCAGCAGGTCGGGATCCACCAGCCAGCGCGGCGTGGTGAACACCTGGTCCGAGAGGAACTGCACGGCAGCGCGTTGGCGCTCGCGGGTCACGGGTCGGTACGGCGCCCCGGGCTGATCCGCCGTGCGTGGTTCGAACCACACCCCTCCGACGAGGGTCACCACGTGCCCGACGTAGCGGCGCCACTGCCCCACCAGCTCGCCGTAGAGCTCCTCCAGGTCCTCGTAGCCTTCCCCGTCGGTGCGCGTCCACTCCACCAGGCGGGGCGCGACGCGCTTCAGGTTCTCGATGGCCAACGTCGAGGCCCGCACGGGGTCGTCTCCCATGTCCTCGGTCTGGGCCCAGGGGTTCACCCCGTCCGCCGATCCGAAGCGATAGACCGGATCCCCCGCGTGCGCTTCGATCATGCGATCCAGGATGGCCTTCTCCGCCTCCGGCGTCGGTGCCGACGGGAACACGCGATACCCGAACTCGACGGCGTAGTGGTCGTAGGGTCCGATCTTGCGGATGAAGCGCCGCACGCCGTCGCCGGGCTGGGCGATGTAGTTCTGGCGGGCGTAGTCCATGATGCTGGGGGCCACGCCGTAGCGGTCCGTGAACGACGGCGAGCGCAGCGAGTCCACCGCGAACGACGAGGACGCGATCATGTTGTGCGGTAGCCCGATCGCGTGTCCGACCTCGTGCGCGATCACCTGCCGCATGGTCTCGCCGATGGTGGCGTCCGCGATCCGCAGGGAGCGGGCCTCCGGGTTGGACGCGCCGGTCTCGATCAGGAGCCGATTGCGGTAGGAGCGCATGTGGTTGTGGTACCAGATCACGTCGCTCTCGATGATCTCCCCGGACCGTGGATCCGACACGCTCGGTCCCACGGCGTTGCGGGTGAGGTTGGCCACCCAACGCACCACCGAGTAGCGCACGTCCTCCGGGCTCCAGTCGGGATCCTCCTCCGGCGACGGCGGGTCGGCAGCGCGGATCGCGTTGCGGAAGCCCGCCGCCTCGAACGCCGCCTGCCAGTCCTCGATCCCCTGCCGCACGTAGGGGCGCCACTTCTCCGGGGTTGCCGGATCCAGGTAGTACACGATGGGCTTCACGGGCTCGACCGGCTCGCCCCGCGCGTACGCCTCGGGATCGCTGGGCTCCAGGCGCCAACGGCGCAGGATCTCCTGGGTGGCGGCCTTCTGCTCGTCGAGGCCGAAGTTGACCTGCTCGATCGTGAACCATCCCACGCGCGGGTCGGCGTAGCGCACACGCATGGGCTCGGCGGGGAGCAACACCATCGAATGGTGCATCTGCAGCGTGAGGCTCCCGGTCGCGGCCTCGCTCGGCGGTTGGTCCGCGTCGAACGTCATCGTGGCCCGCACGTCCACGTTCAGCGGGAATGCTCGCGCGTACTCCAGGAACGTCCGATCCGGATCCAGGCGGCGGACGCTCCACTGCTGGCGCTGCTGCCGGGACAGCCCGCTCAGCGCCCGGACGTCGCCGCGGTAGAAGTCGGAGACGTCCACCACCACGCTGCCGGGGTCGGACCCCAGCGCCTGGATGGGGAACGAGCCCAGCACGACCGGCAGGTTGTTCATCCGCACGGACTGCGCGATGGGAAGCGAGTCCTCGGCCACGTTCCCGAAGGACAGCTTGCGCAGGAGCACCCGATCGGAGCGGCGCTCCCACCGGACGACCTGCTCGGCCACCTTGGAGCCCGCGTTGATGAACGGGCTCAAATCGGGCGGCGTGCCGGCGATGCGCGAGACCAGCAGCATGTCCCGATCGAACAACGAGTCGGGGATCTCGAACAGGACGCGCGGGCCCTCCGTGTGCACGGTGAAGAGTCCGGAGTCGCTGCGCATGGCGGGCGTGACCACCTCGGCGTACGGACGTGGGCCGGCGGCGCCGTTGCGGGCCGGCTGGGGCCGCGGCGCCGTCGGGCTCGTGGCCCCTCCACCCCCCGCACAGGCCGTGAGCACCAGAAGCGCCGTGAGCGCGCCCCCACCCCGGACGAACCTCCCCCCGATCCCTCGCTTCATCGAAACCACTCCTGGTGCGCGACCATGATCCATTGCCAGACGAAGAAGGCGTTGTCGCCCTCACCGGCCCGGAAGCGCTCGAACTCCGTCTGCGCCCGGTCGGACCGGATCCATCCCTGCGCGCGGAAGGTCGCCGATTCCAGCGCGTCGCGCACCACGTCGGCGAACGGACCGCGCAGCCATTCGCGCTGTGGCGTCACCACCGCCCGCTTCGCGGCCTGCCGGACGTCGGCGGGCAGCACGTCCCGGAATGCATGGCGGAAGATCCGCTTCTGCTGGCCTTCGCCCACCTTCCAGGCGCCCGGCAGCCGGAAGCACAGCTCGACGATCCGGTGGTCGAGCCAGGGCTCACGCAGCTCCCGGCCGTGGGCCATCGACAGCCGGTCGTTCATGCGCAGCACACGCGGCAGCTTCGTGTGCACCAGGTCCCGGTACTGGGCGTTGCGCAGGTGGTCCGGAAACGGGCGCTCGAAGCGCGGGGGCTCGGGCACGAGCCGCGCCAGCTCCGGGTCGACGCAGTCGGGACGCAGGTGGGAGGACCCGTCCTGGTACACCGCCGCCGCCGTGCCCCGGACCTCGGCGCGCGCCCGGGCAAGCGCGCGGGCCGGATCGTCCCCGAACGCCTCGGCCTCGCGGGCCACGGCCGCCTCGTCCTCGTCCGCGAGCCGGTCCAGCCAGGCCAGCGGCCGGAAGTAGGCGTATCCCGCCAGCAGCTCGTCCACCCCCTGCCCCTCGAGCAGCACGGTGACGTCCTGCTCGCGGGCGCGCGCGTGCAGGGCGTGGTAGCCGATCGTGGCCACACCGCCGTAGGGAGCGCCCTGGTGGGTCGCGACCTCCTGCAGGAGCGCGCGGCAGCGCTCCACACCCACGCGCTCCACGGAGCGCATCCAACGGGCGTTGCGCGGCACCGCCCCCGCGAAGACGGTCTCGTCGTAGGCCGGATCGTCGAAGGCCGCGGTGAAGGTCGCCACCGGCGCGTCCGCGGGCACCAGGGCGTCGAGCGTGGCGCTGAGCGCCGCGGAGTCGAGACCGCCGCTCAGGTTCACGCCGACCGCGACATCGCTGCGCATGCGCAGCCGCACGGCCTCCTCGGCGTGGGCGCGCAGGGCGTCGGCCGCCTCGTCGAACGTGCCGGTCCATGGTTCGGCGGCCCGCTCGCCCAGCGACCACCAGCGGCGGATCCGCGCGCGTCCCGGCGCCGGTGCCCGCAGCGCGTCCCCTTCCAGCACCAGCGTCCGACCGGGCTCCAGCGCGAAGACGTGCTCGAAGAACGTATGGTGATCGTGGTCGTAGACGCCGTGCACCAGGTACGTGGCCCAGGCCTCCAGACACGGCGCGGAGGACACCCCGGCCGCGAGGAGCGCGCGCACCTCGGACCCGAAGGCGAAGGTGCCGTCCGGCCGCCAGCCGTAGTGGAACGGCTTGATGCCCAGGCGGTCGCGCGCGCAGAACAGGCGTTGGCGCTCGCGGTCCCACAGCGCGAAGGCGAACATGCCCACGAAGCGCTCCACACACGCATCGCCCCAGCGCTCGTAGGCGGCGAGCAACACCTCGGTGTCGGTTCCCGTGCGGAACGCGCTCGCGCCGCCCAGCTGGGAGCGTAGCTCCAGGTAGTTGTAGATCTCGCCGTTGTGCACCACCACCGAGCGGCCGCTGGCCGATGCCATGGGCTGCAACCCGGCGTCGGAGAGGTCCAGGATGGAGAGGCGCGCGTGCCCCAGCCCGACCCGCACACCGTCCGCGCGCGGCGCGTGCACCGCGGTCCCACGGGCGTCGGGGCCCCGGTGGCGCAGCGCACGCACCATGGCGTCGAGCTCGCGCTCGTCCCATCCCTGCCCCACCAGCCCGGCGATGCCGCACATCGATGCGTCAGTAGCTGATGCGCTTGTCGGTCCGGAGCGGGGCCGTCGCGAGCAGGTCCGCTACGCGCTCGCCCGCCGTTCCGTTCCCGTACAGCTCGCTGGTCGCGTAGCGCCCGTGCGCGAGCTGCCGCCGCGCCGCCTCCAGGATGGCGTCCTTGTCGTAGCCCACGTCGGCCACGTTGCCGGCGCGGTCCCGACCCTGCTGCCGCCCCCCCACGTTGACGACCGGCACGCCCAGGAAGGCCCCCTCGCGGATGCCGACGCTCGAGTTGCCGATCAGGCAGCGCGCGCGGGCCAGGAGACGCAGGAAGTCCTCGGGCGCGAGGTTCTTGAAGAAGTACGTGTGCGGGATGTCGTGCGTCTCGCGGAAGTGCCGGATCCCCTTCGAGATGCCGTCGGAGCCCGCGTCCACGTTCGGCCAGAACCAGAAGGTGGGCATGTCGAGCGCCTCGACCGCCAGCAGCGTCTCGCGCACCTCGTCCAGCGCGTTGGCGTACTCGGTGGTCACCGGATGCTGCATGACGACCAGGTAGTCCTCGGAGCGTGGATCGAAGCGGCTGCCCACCCCGGCGTACGACTCGAAGGGATCGAACGGCGGCGTCCCGTCGGCCGTCACGCGCGCGGCCAGGTCCACCGAAGGACAGCCCGTCACGAAGACCGTCGCGGGATCCTCCCCCATGCGCAGCACGCGCTCGCGGGCCGGCTCGTTGGACACGAAGTGCAGGTTGGACAGCTTGGTCACGGCGTGACGGACCTTCTCGTCCACCGACCCGGTCACCTCCCCGCCCTGCAGGTGGGCCACCGGCAGGTTCAGGTAGGAGGCCGCGATCGCGGTCGCGATGGTCTCGTAGCGATCGGCCACGCTGACCACCACGTCGGGACGCAGGTTGTCGAAGATGGTGGCCAGCTCCACCACGCCCAGCCCGGTGGACTTGGCGGTCGTCACCAGGTTCTCGCCTTCCACCACCATGTAGACGACCGCGTCCGGCTCGAAGCCGTCGTCGCGGATGACGTCCACCACGGGCCCGTAGCGCTCCAACAGAGCCGAGGCGCCCACCACGAGCTGCAGCTCCAGATCGGGATGGTCGCGGACCGCCTCCATGACGCTCTTCACCCGTGCGTAGCTGGGTCGGGCGGTGATGACGATGCAGACGCGCCGCCGTCCGTCGCGGCTCCCCGCGGTGCGCAGGATCACGCTCCCTCCTTCCCGGCTGCGGCTCCCATCAGCGCGGCCTCCAGCTTCTCCGCCATGAACACCTCGGTCTTCTCCATCGACTCCCAGGTCGCCCCTCCGATGTGGGGCGTCACCACCAGACGGTCTCCCCCCCGGGCGCGCTCGAGCAGCGCGGGCCGGAGCGGCCGTCCCTCCTCCTCGCCCTGCAGGACATCCAGGGCCGCCCCTCCCAGCCGCCCCGTATCGAGCGCGGCCAGCAGGGCGTCCTCGTCCAGGACCCCGCCCCGGGCGGTGTTGATCACGAAAGCACCTTCGGGAAGCAAGCCCAACTCGTTGCTCCCGATCAGGTTGCGGGTCTCGTCCGCCAGTGGCACATGAAGGCTCAGGACCTGGGCCCGCCCGAGCAGGTCGGCCAGGCTGGACGCCCGCTCGACCGTCCCGGGCCAGCCCTCCCGGAAGGGATCGTACGCCAGCACCGGCATCCGGAAGGCGGTGCCCAGCTCGGCCACCGCGGTGCCGATCCGACCCAGCCCCACGATCCCGAGCGTGCGGCCGGCCAGCTCGTGCCCCCGGAAGCGGTCGCGCTCCCACCCCCCCGCCTCCACGTGGGCGGAGGCCCGGTGGGTCCGACGCAGCAGGGTCAGGAGGAGCGCGAACGTGTGCTCCACCGTGGCCCGGATCCCCTCCAGGAAGGCCCGCTCACCGCGGAGGCTGAGCACGGCCACCCCCGCCGCCTCCGCCGCCCCCAGGTCGACGTGGTCGAGCCCGGTCGTGGCGGTCACCACCGCCTGGAGGCGCGAAGGCCGGCCGAGTACCTCCGCATCGACGCGGTGGCCCAGCCGCACGATGAGCGCATCGACCGCGCGGGCCCGCTCGACGAGCGCGGCGCGGTCGACGGGCCCGTCCTCGACGTCGGCGAAACGCTCGAGCACGCGTCGGGCGCGCGGCGAGTACTCCCACGGCTCCGCGTTCAGCACCCGCGGACGCCGACTCACGCCTCCACGTCCTCGACCGCGATCCGCTCGTCGCGCCGGACGTCACGCGCGAGTCGCCGCCCGACCAGGTCGTCGAGGCGATCGGGCGGCAGCCCCCCACCGGGCTTCTTGGCCACCAGGTCACGCGCGGTCAGCACGGCGCCGCGGGCCAGGTCGCGCCCAGCCACCACGCTGCGGCCGAACACGGTGCGCAGCGGTGCCAGCTCCTGGGCCACGGCGTCCTTGTCCACCGGGTGCGCGCGCGCGCGCTCCAGGAAGCGGATGCCCCGGACGAGGAGGGCCAGTTCCTCCAGCGTGACGCTGGCGGGCACGTCGGGCCCGAAGGTGGCGCGCGAGAAGCAGACGTGCACCTCCACCACATCCACGCCGAGCGCGACCGCCGCGAGGCCCGGGAAGATGGTGCCGGAGTGGTCGGAGAGACCGATCGCACAGCCCGGATGGGCGGTGCGGAGCTCCGCCAGGAGGTTGAGCCCGACCTTCTCCGGAGGCGTGGGATACAGGGACGTGCACTGGAAGACGGTCACGGCGGCGGAGGCCGCCCGCAGTCGTTCGACGGCGGTGTGGACCGCGCCCCGGTCGCTCATGCCGGTCGACAGCCAGACGGGCCGCCCGCTCGCGGCCATGCGGTCCAGCAGGCGCACGTTGCCCACCTCGCCCGACGCGACCTTCCAGGCGTCGACGCCGACGCGCTCCAGCAGCTCGAAGGCCTCCTCCGAGAAGGGGGAGCTCACGAACCCGATCCCCCGCTCCCGCGCCCGCCCCGCCAGCAGCGTCCACTGCGGCTCGGTGAACTCCATCCGACGCCAGTAGGCGTAGCGGCTCTCGTCCTGCGGGCTGAAGCGCACCCGCCAGGGCTCGTCGGGCGTGCTCTCGGCCGCGGCGATGTGCGTCTGGAACTTGACCACGTCGGCGCCCGCCGCCGCCACCGCGTCCACGTAGGCCAACGCGTTTCCCAGGCTCCCCTCGTGGGCCTGGGCCACCTCGGCCACCACCGTCACCCCCACGGACCGATCCTCCCCGGACGCACCCCGCTCACGAGGCCTCCTCCTCCGCGCCCGCGAGGCGCAGCAGCATCACCCGCGCATCCTCGACCGGCCGGGAATAGTAGCCCTTGCGGACTCCGACGGACTGGAAGCCGCGCGCCTCGTACATCTGCTGCGCCACGAGGTTGGACCGTCTCACCTCGAGGAACAGGTGACGCAGCCCGCGACCGATCGCCGCCGCGATGACGGCGTCCAGCAGGATCGACCCCAGCCCCTGGCCCCGCAGGTCCGCGCGGATGGCGATGTTGACCAGCTCGCCCTCCTCCTCGACGAAGCGGAGCACGGCGTATCCGGCCAGGAGGGGCTCATCGTGATCGGACACCTCCGCCTCGAGGACGAGCGCCTCGCACCGGTCCGTCCAGCGCAGGAGGTTGGCGAACGTCGCCGCGGTCCACGGCGTGGAGAAGGCCGCGCGCTCGATGGCCTGCACCGCCGCCACGTCGGCGCGCCGCATGGCACGCACGCGGGCGGATCCAGGCACCGGGCTCAGCGAGCGCCCGACGTCCGGCCGGTCCACGGTTTCAAGTACTCGGGTTGCCATCGCGCGGGATTCTCGACCCGCGATCCATCCGGGTCAAGACGCGCGAGCGCCACCAGGGCGGCCGCCGAAGGCAGTCCCGCCGCGGCCTGGACCCGGGCCCCGCTCGCCTCGAGGCGCGCGCGGTGCCGGAGCGCACCCGAGCCGGCACACAGCGGAGGGGGTCCCACCCAGCCGGCCAGATGGGCGCACACGTCGTCCAGTTCCCCGGCGATCGGCGCGACCACCGACACGAGCCCGCCCGGGCCGGCGCGGACGTGCGTCCAGAAGACCCGCTCGCCCCGGGCATCGAACAGGACCAGGCGGTGCTCGGCATCCTCCCACGCCGGGCCCCAGGCGGCCGCCTCGAGGCTCGAGCGGCTGAGCAGCGGGATCCCGAGCACGTGCACGAGCGCCTTCGCGGTGGCGGCCGCGACCCGCACGCCGGTGAAGGAGCCGGGCCCCGCCCCCACGACCACCGCGGTCACCTCGGCGAAGGAGCGGCCCGCCTGCCGCAGCAGATCCTCGAGCGCGGGCACGACCGTGCGCGCGTGGGTCCGGGCCTCGCCCAGCGCGACCTCCCGCGGAGGCGTGTCGCCTTCGGCCAGGGCGACGGTGCCGCGGTCGGTCGCGGTGTCGAGCGCCACCTGCAGCGTCGGGCGCGCGTCGGTCACGCGTCCCCCACGAGCGCGCGCCCGCGCAGCGTCACCAGGCGCTGCTCCGGGGCCCCCGGCACCAGGGCCAGCTCGATCTCGGTCGCCTGCTCGGCGGGCCAGCGCGCGCCCGCCCGTTCGGGCCACTCGACCAGCACCATCTCGTCCCCGTCGGGAAGCTCGTCCCACCCCAGCTCGTCGAGGTCCTCGGGGGCGGCGAGGCGGTAGAGGTCCATGTGGACGAGCGAACGCCCCTGCGGAGCGGCATAGCGGAACAGCAGGTTGAACGTCGGCGAGGGCATGGTCGCGCGCACGCCGATCCCCTCGGCGAGCGCACGCGCCAGCACCGACTTGCCGGCCCCGAGCGGGCCGCGCAGACCGATCCAGGCGGGCCCGGACACCCGCGCGCCCAGCTCCCGCCCCCACGTCGTCAGCGCCGCCTCGTCCCAGGGGCCCAGGATCACCGGATGCCCGCCTTCAACTCCAGGATCTCGTCCCGCAGCAGCGCCGCCCGCTCGAAGTCCAGGGCCTCGGCCGCAGCGGCCATCTCCGCCTCGAGGATCTTGAGGGTCTCCTCGATGTCCAGCTCCTGGGCATAGCTGCCGGCCCGCTCCGCCACGCGCGCCTGGGGGCGCTCCCGCGCGTCCGCGACCCGCGTGGACAGCTCGATCTCCGTGATGGACTTGGTCACCGTCTGCGGAACGATGCCATGCTCACGGTTGAACTCGAGCTGGATCTCACGACGCCGGTTCGTCTCGTCCATGCACTGTTGCATGGAGCCGGTCACGCGGTCGGCGTACATGATCGCCCGCCCGTTCACGTTGCGGGCAGCCCGCCCGATCGTCTGGATCAAGGAGCGGGCGTCGCGCAGGAAGCCTTCCTTGTCGGCATCCAGGATGGCCACGAGCGACACCTCGGGCAGGTCCAGGCCTTCCCGCAACAGGTTGATCCCCACCAGCACGTCGATCCGCCCCAGACGGAGCGAGCGCAGGATCTCCATGCGCTCGATGGCGTCGATGTCGGAGTGCATGTAGCGCACCCGCACCCCCACCGACTGGAGATACTCCGACAGGTCCTCCGCCATGCGCTTCGTGAGCGTGGTGACCAGCACCCGCTCCCCCCGCGCCTCGCGCGTGCGGATCTCGGCCAGCAGGTCGTCGACCTGACCGCGCACGGGCCGGACGTCCACCTCCGGATCCACCAGTCCCGTGGGACGGATGATCTGCTCCACGACGACGCCGCCCGACTGCTTGAGCTCCCACTCCCCGGGCGTGGCGGAGACGAACACGGCCTCGTGGATGAGGGACTCCCACTCCTCGAAGGTGAGCGGGCGGTTGTCCACCGCGCTCGGCAACCGGAACCCGTGCTCGACCAGGGTCTCCTTCCGCGAGCGGTCGCCCCGATGCATCCCGTGGATCTGGGGAAGCGTCACGTGCGACTCGTCCACGATCAGCAGGAAGTCCTCGGGGAAGAAATCGATCAGACAGGCCGGACGCTCGCCCGGCGCCCGTCCGCTCAGGAACCGGGAATAGTTCTCGATGCCGGGGCAGGTGCCGATCTCCAACATCATCTCGATGTCGAAGTTCGTCCGCTGCTCCAGCCGCTGCGCCTCGAGCAGACGGCCCTCCGCGCGGAAGCGCGTGAGCTGATGGTCGAGCTCGGCACGGATGTGCGGCATGGCCTGTTCGATCGTGCGACGGCGCGTGACGTAGTGGCTGGCGGGGTAGATCGCAGCCCGCTGCAGCACGGCGATGGTCTCACCCGTCAGCGGATCGAAGCGGGTGATCCGCTCGACCTCGTCGCCCCAGAGCTCGATGCGGATCGCCTGTTCCTCGTACGCCGGGAAGACCTCCACCACGTCCCCACGCACGCGGAAGGTGCCGCGCTCGAAGGCCATGTCGTTGCGGTGGTACTGGATGTCCACGAGCGCCTTCAGGATCTCCCGCCGGGGCCGGGTCTGGCCCACGTCCAGGACCACCATCAGGGCCCGGTAGTCGGCGGGGTTGCCCAGGCCGTAGATACAGGAGACGGATGCGACCACGATCACGTCGTCGCGTTCGATCAGCGAGGACGTGGCCCGCAGCCGCAGGCGCTCGATGTCCTCGTTGATCGACGAGTCCTTCTCGATGTAGGTGTCGGTGGACGGGACGTAGGCTTCGGGCTGGTAGTAGTCGTAGTACGAGATGAAGTACTCGACCGCGTTGCGCGGGAAGAGCGCGCGCAGCTCCCCGTACAACTGGGCCGCCAGCGTCTTGTTGTGCGACATGACCAGCGTCGGCCGACCGTGGCGCTGGATGACGTTGGCCATCGTCAGCGTCTTGCCGGTGCCCGTCGCCCCGAGGAGCGTCTGGAACCGATCTCCCCGCTGCAGTCCCTCGGACAGCTCGTCGATCGCCCGCGGCTGGTCGCCGGCGGGCCGATGCGGTCCTTCGATGATGAAGTCGGCCATGCGATCGGTCAGGGCTCCACCAGGTCGCTTTCCTGGATGTGCTCGCGCCGCTCGACGCTGAGGACGCCTTTCACGCGGCGCACTGCGTTCATGACCTTCGTGAGATGGGGCAGATCCTGCACCTCCACGACGAACTCCCCGATCATCCCGTGGGCCACCCCCCGGATCTGGGCGTTCTGGATGTTCGTGCCGGTGTCCGCGATGGCCGTGGCGATGTCGGACAGCAGCCCGCGCCGGTCGCTGCCCTGGAGGTACAGCTTGACCTGGAAGCGGTCGTCCTTGACGGACCGCCACTCGATCGGGACGCGGCGGTCTGCGTCGTCGGACATGCCGAGCACGTTCGGGCAGTCCCGCCGGTGGATGGACACGCCCCTTCCACGGGTCACGTAACCCATGACCGGATCACCCGGAACCGGTTGGCAGCATTGAGCATAGCGGACCATGACGTTGTCCACGCCCGCGATCCGCACGCCCCGGTCCACGCCCTTGAGCCGATCGGCGATCTTCTGCAGCGCCGTCGGTGGCGGGGGCTCGGCCTGTGGATCGTGCTCGGGGTAGAGCTGCCGGATGACCGCGCCGGGCCCGACGTCACCCCGGCCGAGCGCCGCGTGCAGCCCCTCCACATCCCCGTGGCCCAGCTCGGTCGAGGCCGCGGCCAGCTTCGCGTCGCTCGCCCGCTCCAGGCGGGCCCGGCGGATCTCCCGTTCCAGGAGGTCCTTGCCCAGCCGCACCGCCGACTCCTGCTCCTCCTTGCGGATCCACTGCCGGATCTTCTGCCGGGCGCGGGCGGTCTTGGCGAAGGCGAACCAGTCGCGGTTGGGCCTCTGCCGCGGATTCGTGATGATCTCGATCGTATCGCCGCTGCGCAGGGGCCGGGACAGCGGCGCGATGCGTCCGTTCACCTTCGCGCCCGCGCAATGCGTGCCCACCTCGGTGTGCACGGCGAACGCGAAGTCGATCGGTGTGGATCCGGTGGGCAGCGGCTTGACCTCGCCCTTGGGCGTAAAGACGAAGATCTCGCCCTGGAAGAGATCCATCCGGAGGAACTCCATGAACTCCTCCGGCTCCTTCGTGTCCTGCTGCCACTCCAGGACCTGCCGGAACCACGTGAGGGCCTCGTCCACCTCGGACTCGCCGGCCCGCCCCTCCTTGTAGCGCCAGTGGGCCGCGATGCCGTACTCGGCCGTGCGGTGCATCTCCTCGGTGCGGATCTGGATCTCGTAGCGCCGCCCCGCCGGCCCCACCACCGTGGTGTGGATGGACCGGTACATGTTCGACTTGGGGGTGGCCACGTAGTCGTGGAAGCGCTCCGGGATCGGGGTCCAGAGGCTGTGGATGATCCCGAGCGCCGCGTAGCAGTTCTGCAGCGAGTCGGTCATGACCCGCATGGCCATCAGGTCGTAGATGTCCTCGAAGGACGTCCCGCGCTTGCGCATCTTGCGGTAGATCGACCAGAGGTGCTTGGGCCGTCCGGTCACCTCGGCCACGATCCCCTGCCGGCGCAACGCCTCGTCCAGGGGACGCTTCATCTCGGCGATCTCGCGCTCCCGCTGACGCCGCGTCTGCTGGATCTTCCGGCTCAGGTCGGTGAAGGCCTCGGGCTCCAGGAACTTGAACGCCAGATCCTCGAGCTCCCAGCGGATGCGCGCCACCCCGAGCCGGCCGGCCAACGGCGCGTAGATCTGCCGGGTCTCGCGCGCCACGCGCAGCCGCTTCTCCGGAGGCAGGTGCTCCAGGGTCCGCATGTTGTGCAGGCGGTCCGCGAGCTTGACCAGGATGACGCGCGCATCCTGCGCCATGGACAGGAGCAGCTTGCGGTAGTTCTCGACCTGGGCCTCGGTCTGGGTCTGGTAGCGGACCTTCCCGATCTTGGTGACCCCGTCGACGATGGTGGCCACATCCTGGCCGAAGGTGGCCCGGATGTCCTCGAGCGAGACGGCCGTGTCCTCGACGACGTCGTGGATCAGGGCGGCGGCCAGCGAGGCCGTATCCAGCTTCAGCTCGGCGAGGAGGGTGGCCACCTCGACCGAATGGTTGACGTAGTCCTCCCCCGAGGCCCGCTTCTGGCCCTGGTGGGCCTCGGCCGCCAGCTCGTAGGCCCGGACGATCATGTCCACGTCCAGACGATCGGCGTACGCCTCCAGGGTCCGCGCGAGCGGACGCGGGAGACCCCGGATGGTGCGCGGGGTGGGATCGGGCGTCTGGACCTGAGGCATGACGACGTCAGCGGGAGACCGATCGAAGGGGTCCGGCCGCGGGGCACGGAGGCCGGATCTCCCCAGTCTGGCGGATTCCGTCCCGTCCCGCCATGTGGGGGCCGAACCGTCTGCTACACCGCCCGGTCCGCCGTGAGCCGTCCCGCGTTCCCCGTCCCGAGCGAGCGATAGCCGCGCTCGGCGATCACGACGTGGTCGAGCACCGGGATCCCCAGCGCCTGGCCCGCGGCGCTCAGCGTGGCCGTCACCGCCCGGTCCTCTGGAGAGGGCGTCGGGTCACCGGAGGGGTGGTTGTGGACCAGGATGAGAGCGGCCGCGCGCTCCAGGACGGCTTCGCGGAACACCTCGCGCGGGTGGATCAGGGAGGCGTCGAGCAGGCCACGCGTGACCAGCACGTCCCGGATCACACGGTGGCGTCGATCCAGCAGCAGGGCATGGAACTCCTCCTGCAGCAGCGGACGCAGGAGCGGGCCCAGCAGGCGTTCCACGTCCGCGGGCCCCTGGATGGCCACGCCGGCCTCCAGGCGCTCGGCCTCCGCCCGGCGGCCCAGCTCGGCAGCGACGACGATGCGGGCGGCGGTGGCCATGCCCACGCCCGGGATCCGCTCCAGGTGGGCCGGGGAGAGACGAGCCAGCTGCCGGAGCGAGCCCCCCGCGGCCTCCAGCACCCGGTCCGCGATCACGGACGCCGAGCCGGAGCGCCCCCCGCTGCCGACCAGCGCGGCCACCAGCTCGCGGTCGGTGAGCCCGCGGCCCCCCAGCGCGCGCAAGCGCTCCCGGGGGCGTTGCGCCTCCGGCAGCCTCGATCGGGCGGCCGTGGCGCCGTCGCTCAGCTCCCTCGTCCGTGGCACTTCTTGTACTTCTTGCCGCTCCCGCACGGGCAGGGATCGTTGCGGCCGGGCTCGTCGGCGACACGCACGGGCTCCGCCGCGCGCTCCTCCGCGGCTCGGTTCGTCACCATCGTCCGGGTGGGATCCGCCATGGGAGCCGCCACACCCGTGGGTGCCGGCTCGGGTGCCCGCGCGCGCGCGGCCACTCCGGTCTCGGGGTCCACGGTCGGGCGCGGGGCCGGGGCCACCGCGCGGCGCGGCGCGGGCGCCGCCGCGCCGGGCGCTCCGATCCGGGCGCCCTGGAAGGCCGACGCGGCGGACGGGGCCGGCGCCGTGAGCTGGGCCCGGAAGAAGTGGTTGGTCAGCGTGCCCCGCAGGTCGCTCATGAGGTCCACGAACATGTCGTAGGCCTCCTTCTTGTACTCGACCAGCGGGTCCTTCTGCCCCCAGCCCCGATAGGTGATGGACGACTTCAGGTGATCGAGGTCGTACAGGTGGTCCTTCCACTTGTGGTCGATCACGTTGAGCATGATCCACCGCGCGATCTGCTCGGCATGCTCTCCGAAGGACTCCAGCTTGCGATGGAACTGGTCGCGGGTGCCTTCCACGACCGCGTCCACCACATCCTCCCGGTGCTCGAAGGACGCGCCGTCGCCAGCGGAAAGCGGCAGCGCCTCCACCGGAACGAAGTGGTCGAGCAGGATCCGCTTGCGCAGCGCAGGCAGATCCCACTCCTCGGAGTCACTGCCACCGGGAATGGCTTCGTCCAGGAGCGCGTGGGTGGCCCCCTCGATCATCTCCCAGATCTCGCCCTTGAGGTCCTCGCCGCCCTCCAGCGCGAACAGGCGCAGGTCGTAGATCACCTCGCGCTGCTGGTTCATGACGTCGTCGTAGTCCAGCAAGCGCTTGCGGGCTTCGAAGTTGTTGCCTTCCACCCGCTGCTGGGCCCGCCCGATGGAGCGCGTCACCAGCGTGTGCGTGATCACCTCTCCCTCTTCCGCTCCGAGCTTCTCCATCACGCCGGTCACGCGCTCCGACATGAAGAGCCGCATCAGGTCGTCTTCCAGGGACAGGAAGAACTGCGAGGCACCGGGATCGCCCTGACGGCCGGAGCGCCCGCGCAGCTGCCGGTCGATGCGGCGGGACTCGTGCCGCTCCGAGCCGATGATGTGCAGCCCACCCATCTCGATCACGTAGTCGTCGCCGGCGGCGTCCAGGTCCGATCCGGCGCCCTTCAGGAGCTTCTCGCCCAGCACGGGATCCACCGGCAGGAGCTCCTCCACCTTCAGCTCGTGCGCGCGGGCCCACCCTACCGTACGCGGCTCCTTGACGCCCTCACCCAGCTTGATGTCGGTTCCGCGACCGGCCATGTTGGTCGCGATGGTCACGGCGCCCGGCTGTCCCGCCTCGGCCACGATGTCCGATTCGCGCTTGTGATGCTTGGCGTTCAGGACGTTGTGCGTGATCCCCCTCCGCTTCAGCATCCGGGACAGCTTCTCGGACACCTCCACGTTGGTCGTGCCCACGAGCACCGGCAGCCGCATCTTGTTGAGCCGCTCGATCTCGTCCATGATCGCGTTGAACTTCTCCCGCTGGGTGCGGAAGATCAGGTCGTTGCGATCGTCGCGCACCACCGGCCGGTTGGTCGGGACCACGGAGACGTCCAGCTTGTAGATCTGGTGGAACTCGTTCTCCTCGGTCTCCGCCGTACCCGTCATGCCGGCGAGCTTGTCGTACATACGGAAGTAGTTCTGGATGGTGATGGTGGCGAGCGTCTGCGTCT
Source organism: Gemmatimonadota bacterium (assembly GCA_041390125.1). NCBI lineage: Bacteria > Pseudomonadati > Gemmatimonadota > Gemmatimonadota bacterium. The sequence continues at coordinate 324,663 of JAWKQN010000006.1, forward strand.
CGCCCCGCACCTCCACGCCTTCCTTGGCCTCCACGGCCTGGTGCAGTCCGTCGCTCCAGCGCCGACCCGGCATCTGGCGACCGGTGAACTCGTCGACGATGACGACCTGACCGTCCTCGCCGATGATGTAGCGCTCGTCACGCTGGAAGAGCGTGTACGCTTTGAGGAGCTGATGGATGACGTGGATGCGCTCGCTCTTGTCGGCGTACTCCTTCTCGAGCGTCGTCCGCTGCTCCCGCTTCTGCTCCAGCGTCAGGGCTTCGTCGTCCTCGATGCGGCCGATCGCCTCCGACAGGTCCGGCACCACGAAGGCATCCGCGTCACCCGGGCTGAGGTCGTCGAGCCCGCGATCGGAGAGGTGGACGTTCTGGCCCTTCTCGTCCATCGCGAAGAGCAGAAGCTCGTCCACCTCGTGCAAGCGCTTCTCGCGCATGAAATCCGCCTCGACCCTCTGCACCAGCTTCTGGATGCCGGGGTCGTCCGCGAAGAGCTTCATCAGGCGCTTGTGCTTGGGAGCACCCCGCTTGGCCGCCAGGAGCTTCTCCCCCGCGGTGTCCTGATCTCCGCCCTCGAGCGCCCGCTCCGCCTCCGCCACCAGCTCGCCCACGATCCGGGTCTGCTTGCGATAGAGGTTCGACACCAGCGGATTGAACTGCCGGAACGGCGTGGACGTGTCCTTGCCCACCGGACCGGAGATGATGAGCGGCGTGCGGGCCTCGTCGATGAGGATCGAGTCCACCTCGTCGATGATGGCGTAGTGGTGGCCGCGCTGGACGCGTTGCTCCAGCGACAGCACCATGTTGTCGCGCAGGTAGTCGAACCCGAACTCGTTGTTGGTCCCGTACGTGATGTCGGCGCGGTACGCGGCCCGACGCTCCGGCGTCCCTGGATCGTGTTGGTCGATGACCGCCACGGTCAGGCCGAGGAAGGAGTAGATGGTGTTCATCCACTCCGCGTCGCGCTGGGCCAGGTACGAGTTCACCGTGACGAGGTGCGCGCCCCGCCCCGCCAGCGCGTTCAGGTACAGCGGCATGGTGGCGACGAGCGTCTTCCCCTCACCGGTCGCCATCTCCGCCACGGCGCCGCGGTGGAGCGCGATACCGCCCAGGAGCTGCACGTCGTAGGGCACCATGTCCCACACGAGGCGGTGACCGGTGACGACGATCTCCCGACCGCGCAGGCGCCGGCAGGCCTCCTTGACGACGGCGAAGGCCTCGGGGAGCAGCTCCTCCAGCACGTCCTCGATGCGCTCCTTGAGCTGCTCCTCCCTCTGCGAGATCTCGAGGCTCAGCCGCTCCCGCTCGCCCGAGTCCTCCGAGTGGCGCTTCCGCTCCTTGAGGTCCGCGATCGCGTCCTCCAGCTCGCGGCATCGCTCGGCGAGCGTCGCCCGGAACTCGTCGGTCTTGGCCCGCAGCTGCTCGTCCGGGAGGGACGACAGGGCCTCGGCGTTCTCGTTGATCTCGGCGATGAGCGGCTGGAGCTTGCGCGCCTCCCGCTCGTGCCGGTTTCCCAGGAGCTTCTTGATCAGGGTCTTCATGGCCTACGCTGTCTTCACCTTGGACGCCGACGCCTGGATGCGGCGCGAGCGTCCGTGATCGGAATCGATGGCGGCCGGTGGCCTCCCGGCGCCTCAAACATACAAGTCCTCGGCCTCAACGATCCGGCGCACCGGCTCCGGCACCAGGTAGCGGATGGAGCGCCCTTCCTTCCTCCGGCGCCGGATCTCGCTGGAGGAGATGTCGATGCGGGGGATGGCCACGGCGTGGAACGGGAACCGGGGCTCCCCCGGAGTGATGCCCGCCCCTTCGCGCGAGACCACGGCCAGGCGCGCCAGGCGCGCGACGACCTCCGGCTCCCGCCACTCCCCGAACGCGCGGTACTGGTCCGCGCCGATGATCAGGGTCCACTCGGTCGGCTGAGGGGCCGCCTCCGCCAGCGCCCGCACGGTGTCGACCGTCCACGACGGACCCGCGCGGCGGGTTTCCCCGTCCCAGACCCGGAAGCCGTCGTGGCCCTGGATGGCGGCCTCCGCCAGCCGGACCCGCACGTCGGCCGGCGCCACCGGTCCCTCGGGACGGTGGGGCGGGCGTCCGGCGGGGATCCAGAGCACCTCGTCCAGCTCCAGCGCGTCGCGCACTTCCTCGGCCGCGATCAGGTGCCCCAGGTGCGGGGGGTCGAACGTTCCCCCGAAGAGCCCCACGCGGCGGACGGCACTCACCCCTCCCCGGTCCCGGTCGGCACCGCCTGGGCGGCCTCGCTGTCCGGATACTCCCGCAGCAGGCGGTCCCGGGCTTCGGCCGCCAGGTCGTCGTAGCCGATCTCGGTGAACAGCTCGAAGAGACGGAGCAGCGCCTGGGGCGCGAAGGACGAGCCCGGCCAGGCCTCGAGGATGCCCTCGTAGTAGACGCGCGCCGAATCGAAGAAGTCGCGGCTGAAGTAGAATTCCCCGGTCTGGAAATCCTTGGCGGCCAGCTTCTCCACCATGGCCGTGGCCAGGGAGTCCGCGGTCTGACCCGACGGATCGGCCGGATAGTCCGCCGCCGTGTTGCGACACGAGCCCAATGCCTGGACCGTGTGGCTCTGGTCGCGCTGCGGGATCGGCGACAACCCCACGTAGGACCGGCACACCCCCAACGCGGCGCGGGGCTCCAGGTCCGTGCCCGGATACCGGCTCAACACGCGGATGTACTCGGACGCGGCCGTGAGGTAGTCCTCCTGCTGGAAGTAGGCGTCGGCCAGCAGCAGGCGCGCCTCCCCCAGTCGGGGATAGTTGGGATCGAACGAGACGAGAAGCTCGAGCGCCTCGATCACGTCCCCCCATTCCTCGGCGGCATACGAACGCTCACCGAACGCCAGCAGCTCATCCGCAGTGTATCCCTGGAACCGGGGCGTGCTGCGACATCCGGCCAGAGCCAGCAGCAGCGCGCCGATCAGCAACCCTTTGATCCGCATCCCTTCCTCTACCCCCTCCCAACTTCTCGGGTTTCTGGCGCGCCACCATGGAGGAAACGGCCGACGACGCAGGATCGGAGCGGCATCCGGGGTCCCCTGCTCAGGCCGGGTGCCCGTAGAAGGCGCGGATGGCCATGGCCACCTCCTCCAACCGGGTCGCGCCCAGCTCGGGGAAGATGGGCAGGCTCAGCACCTGCTGGCAGAGGGTCTCCGACACGGGGAGGTCCCCGGCGCGGTAGCCCAGCTCCGCGAAACACGCCTGGAGATGCAGGGGCACCGGGTAGTAGATGCCCGACCCGATGCCCCGGCTGTCGAGGAAGGCCTTCAGCTCGTCGCGGCGCCGCACCCGCACCGTGAACTGGTTGTAGACGTGATGCGCCCCGGGCTCCTCCACGGGGAGGATCACCTCGGGCACGTCCTCCAGGGCCTCCAGGTACCGGGCGGCGTTCTCCCGCCGGCCGGCCGCCCATCCGTCCAGATGCGGCAGCTTGGCGGACAGCACGGCCGCCTGCAGGGCGTCGAGCCGGGAGTTGGTCCCCACCATCTCGTGGTGGTACATCTGCCGGCCGCCGTGGACCCGGAGCTTGCGGATGCGCTCGGCCAGGGCCGCGTCCCCGGTGGTCACCAGCCCCGCGTCGCCGAAGGCGCCCAGGTTCTTGGTGGGGAAGAAGCTGAAGGCACCGGCCCACCCCGCCGCCCCGGCCTTGACCGGTCCCCGGCCCTCGTCGCGCCACGCGCCGATCGCCTGTGCGGCATCCTCCAGCAGGTGGATCTCCCGGTCGCGGGTGAGCGCCGCCAGGGGTGCCATCGACGCCATCTGCCCGAACAGGTGCACCGGGATCACCGCGCGGGTCCGGGGGCCCAGGGCGGGCGCGACCGTGTCGGCGCTGACGTTGAAGCTCTCCGGCTCCACGTCGCAGAAGACGGGGCGGAGCCCCGCGTTCCACACCGCGCCGGCCGTCGCGAAGAACGTGAAGGCCGGCACGACGACCTCGGCGCCCGGCGCGGCGTCCAGCGCCTTGAGGGGCAGGAGCAGGGCGTCGGTGCCACTGGCACAGCCGATCGCGTGCGGCACGCCCAGGTACGCGGCCAGCTCGGCCTCCAGGCGCTCCACGGCCGGACCCAGCACGAACTGCTGGGCATCCACCACCCGCGTGACCGCCTCCGCGATCTCGTCCCGGATGGTCTCGTGCTGTGCCTTCAGGTCGAGGAGGGGGACGCGCATCAGCACCGGCTTTCCGGCGGACGGGCGCTGCCCGGCCGGCCGAAACGGATCTCGTCGATGCGCTGCTCGGCGCGGGCCACCAGGGGGCTCGCCCGGGACGTGCTCTCGCGCACCACGCGGCTGAAGGCCTCCAGCGCCGCCGTGCACTCTCCCAGCTCCGCCAGGGCCTCGGCCCGGTCGAACCACGCCTGCGCCAGCAGGTTGCGCGGCTCGCCCCGATCCAGCGTCATGGACAGGTAGCGCAGGGCATCCTCGGGACGGCCTTCCCGGCGCAAGCGGCTGCCCAGCTCGAAGGCGCAGTTGCCGATGTGCCAGTCCGCCTCGCGCCGCCCGGCGCGGTCGGCCTTCCCGGAGTACTGCGCGAAGAAGGACAGCGCCCGCTCGCAGTCGCCGACCTCTTCGTACGCGAGCCCGATCTCGAGCAGCACCGGGGTCGTCTGCGACTCCGGCATGGTGCCCAGGGCGCGCTGGAAGAGCGGAAGCGCGCGTTCGAACTCGCGCAGCCGCACGAGGTGGCGGGCCAGCGGGAGCGCCAGGTCGCCCATGCCCACGCCGGGCTGGAGCTCGGACGCCAGCTCCAGCGCCTGGGCCACGCCGTATTGGTCTCCCCGGCCCTCGGCCTGTCGGGCCAGCCAGAGGAGGTCGGCCACGGCCTGGTCGGCCAGCTCCGGGCGGCCGGTCACCGCCGTGCGGTAGACCGTGGAGGCTTCGTCCACGCGGCCGAGCTCCGTGTAGGCATGCGCGACGCGCATCAGGACGGCCGGATCCTCCTCGCCGCGCGCAGCGAGCCGATACTCCGCCAGCGCCCGCTCGTAGTCGCCCTCGGCCCAGGCGACGTCGCCGCGTTCCACGGCCCCGTCTCCGGAGACGCCTCCGCCGCAGGCTCCGATCGCGAGCAGGATGCCCCAGACCGCGCGCCTCACCGGGCCGACGCCTCCTGTCCCACGGCGGCCAGGTAGGCCCGGGCGCGCAGGTCGGCGGGGTCGTCCTCCAGGCAGCGGGACCACTCGCGGCGGGCCCGCTCCGGCTCCCCCATCCGGTAGTGCACGATCCCGAGGTGCAGGCGCACCCCGGGCAGATCCGGATTGCGGGCGAGGATCGATTCCAGCTCGGAGCGGCTGCGGGCCAGCTGATCCAGTGCCAGGTACGTCTCGCCCAGACGGGCCCGGATGTCGAGGAAGGCGGGACGGAGCTCCAGCGCCTGGCGATACTCGTGCGAGGCCCGCTCGTGCTGCCCGGCGGCGCGGTAGAGATCCCCCAGCCGCGCGTGGGCGTCGGCGATCCGCGAGCCGAGCGGCCCCAACGGTTCGTCCTGCGCGGCCGCCAGGGCGGAGACGCGGGCGAAGGCCGTCGCGGCCTCCTCGTAGCGTCCCTGTTCCCCGAGCACGATGGCGCGGTTCAGGTGGGCTTCCAGGTACTCGCCATTGATCCCGAGGGCCTCGTCGAAGGCGGAGACCGCTTCGTCCAGGCGATCCAGGAGGGCCAGGCAGATGCCCGCCCGGTTGTGCAGGTCGGCCCAGGAGGGATGCCGGGCGAGGGCTCGCTGGGCCTCGCCCAGGACCGCCAGGAGATCCTCCCGGTCCCAGGCTCCGTCCAGAGGTGACGCCGCCCCGGTCATGCCCACATCCTGCGCTGGAGTCCCACGCCCGCGGGGGGGTCCGCGGAACGACGGTGGCGTGCTACCCCCGGAACCAGTCGCAGGTCCGCCGGAGACCCTCCCGCAGGCCCACCGTCGGCTCGTACCCGAGCCGCTCCCGGCTCTTGGTCAGATCGGCCAGCGAGTCCCGTACGTCCCCGGCCCGCGTGGGGCCGTGGACCGCGTCGACCGCCGCACCGGTGGCCCGCTGCACCTCCCGCCAGAGCTCGGCGATGGAGATGCGCTGTCCACCTCCCACGTTGAACACCTCGCCGGCCACGTCGTCCGTGGCGCGCGTGCACGCGAGGAGGTTGGCCTGGACCGCGTTCTCGATATAGGTGAAGTCCCGGGTCTGACCCCCGTCCCCGTGGATGGTGGGCGAGCGACCATCGAGGGCCAGGGTGATGAAGAGGGGGATGACGGCGGAGTACTCCGAGTGGGGGTCCTGGCGGGGTCCGAAGATGTTGAAGTAGCGGAGCACGACGGTCTCCAGGCCCATCACCCCGGCGAAGACCCGGCAGTAGAGCTCGCCCGTGTACTTGGACACGGCGTAGGGAGACAGCGGATCGCCGGGCATGTCCTCGTGCTTCGGCAGCACGGGCGTGTTGCCGTACGCGGAGCTGGAGCCCGCATATACGAAGCGCTGCACCCCGGAGGCGCGCGCCGCCACCAGCAGGTTCAGGGTTCCGGTCGCGTCCGCCGCGTGCGTGCCGAGCGGATCGCGGATGCTGCGCGGCACCGACGGCAAGGCGGCTTGATGGAGCACGTAGCTGACGCCCCCCGTGGCCCGCACGCACAGCTCCGGGTCCACGATGGACCCCTCGATCAACTCGATGCGGTCCCTCCAGGGCTCCAGATTCTCGCGCGTACCCGTCGAGAAATCGTCGATCACCCGCACGCGGGCGCCCCCGGCGAGCAGGGTCTCGACGAGGTGTGAGCCGACGAAGCCGGCTCCGCCGGTGACCAGGTAGAGCGCGTCGGGTCGGACGAGTGTCATGCTGGGACCGATGCCTTCATGGGTCGGGGCGCGGCCCTCAACCGAGTGTACGGGCGCGCGATTCCTCGCGCTCGAGCAGACTCTGGAAATACGGGATCGTGCGCTGCAACCCGGTGCGCAGGTCGGTCTGCGGCTCCCAACCGAGCACGCGGCGCGCGACCGCGATATCCGGCTGCCGCACCTTGGGGTCGTCCGTCGGAAGCGGTAGCGAGACGACGGAGGAGCCGCTGCCGGTCTCGGCCAGCACCAGCTCCGCCAGCTCGCGTACCGTGAACTCGACCGGATTGCCGATGTTGGTCGGCTCGCTGCGCTCCGAGTGGAAGAGCCGGTAGATGCCTTCGACCTCGTCCTCCACGTAGCAGAACGAGCGGGTCTGGGAGCCGTCGCCGTAGACGGTGAGCGGCTCTTCGCGCAGGGCCTGCACGATGAAGTTCGACACGACCCGTCCGTCGGCCGGACGCATGCGCGGTCCGTAGGTGTTGAAGATCCGCACGATGCGCGTCTCCAGGCCATGGACCCGATGGTACGCCATGGTCATGGCCTCGGCGAAGCGCTTGGCCTCGTCGTAGACCCCGCGCGGTCCCACCGGGTTCACGTTCCCCCAGTAGGTCTCGGGCTGCGGGTGGACGAGAGGATCGCCGTAGACCTCCGACGTGGAGGCGAGCAGGTAGCGGGCGCGCTTGGCCCGGGCCAGCCCCAGGGTGTTGTGCGTGCCGAGGCTGCCCACCTTCAGCGTCTGGATGGGCAGCTCGAGGTAGTCGATCGGGCTGGCGGGCGACGCGAAGTGGAGTACACCGTCCAGCGGTCCGTCCACGTAGAGGGGGCGCGAGACATCCTGCTGCACGAACGAGAACCCGCTCTGCCCCCAGAGCCTTTCCACGTTGGCGCGCGAGCCGGTGACGAAGTTGTCCACGCCCACGACCTCGTGGTCGTCGGCGAGGAACCGGTCCACCAGGTGTGATCCCAGGAACCCCGCCGCTCCCGTGATCAGGACCCGCATCAGACCCGACCCGCCGACGGACGGCCGACCGAGTGGTACTCGAACCCGGCGCGGGCCATCGCCTCCGGCCGATACAGGTTGCGCCCGTCCACCACCACCGCGGTCTTCAGCAGGGAGCGCATGCGCCCGAAGTCCGGATGCCGGTAGGGATGCCACTCCGTGTGGATCAGCAGCCCGTCCGCGTCCGGGAGCGCTTCGTAGTTGGTCCCGGCGTAGGTGATGCGGTCGCCGAGATGGCGGCGGGCCTCGTCCATCGCGACCGGGTCGTGGGCCACGATCGTCGCCCCGCGCGCCAGCAGCCGCTCGATGGTCACCAGGCTCGGGGCCTCCCGCATGTCGTCCGTGTTGGGCTTGAAGGCCAGGCCCCAGACCGCGAAGCGACGTCCCGCGAGGTCGGTCCCGTACCGTTCCTCGACCACGTCGCTGATCCACTCCTTCTGGGTCTGGTTCACACCCTCCACGGCCTCGAGGATCTCGGGATCGAGATCGAACTCGCGCATGGTGCGCACCAGCGCCTTCACGTCCTTCGGGAAGCAGGAGCCCCCGTACCCGACACCGGGAAACAGGAACGACGAGCCGATGCGCTTGTCGGAGCCGACGCCGAGGCGGACCATGTCCACGTCCGCGCCGGCGGCCGCGCAGAGCCGGGCCACGGAGTTCATGAACGAGATGCGCGTCGCCAGCATGGCGTTGGCCGCGTACTTGGTGATCTCCGCCGAGGCGATGTCCATCGTCAGGATCTCGTTCCCGGTCCGGACGAACGGCGCGTAGAGGTCACGCAGCAGGTTGGCTGCGTATTCGCTGTCCACGCCCAGCACCACGCGGTCGGGCTTCATGAAGTCCTCGACCGCCGCGCCTTCCTTCAGGAACTCGGGATTGGAGCACACGTGCACCGGGATGTCGGTCTCGGCCTGGATCGCGTCGCGGACCCGGGGTGCCGTGCCGACCGGCACCGTGCTCTTGGTGATCACGACGGTCTCGTGCTCCATGGCGCGACCGATCGTGCGGGCCACCGCCAGGACATGCTGGAGATCGGCGGAGCCGTCCTCACCGGGGGGCGTGCCCACCGCGATGAACACGATCCTCGACGCCTTCACGGCCGCAGCCACGTCGGTGGTGAAGCGCAAGCGACCGCTGGCGAGGTTGTGCTCGACCAGCGCGTCGAGGCCGGGCTCGTAGATGGGGATCTCGCCCCGCTTCAGCGCATCGATCTTGGAGTCGTCGATATCGGCGCAGATGACGTCGTTCCCGGTCTCCGCGAGGCAGGCCCCCACGACCAGCCCGACGTACCCGGTCCCGATGACGGCGATGTTCATGTCGTGCAATCCCTTCGCGGCTCAGATCGAAGCGCTGGAACGATCGGCTGGATGGCAAGTTTGGTGCCGCATGGATCCAACAGCCCCGGCTCCCGGGGGCAGCCTCCGCGTCCGATGGGAGACCCCGTCGGACCCGCCGGTCCGGCGCCCCGGATCCATCCCTCAGGCGCCCAGGGTGGAGCGCCCGCCGGGGCCATAGAGGGCCTCGTAGTACCGCTGGTAGCGCCCGTCCCGGACCCGGGTCCACCATTCGACGTTGCCCCGGTACCAGTCCACCGTCTCGGCCAGGCCCTCGTCGAAGCGGCGGAGCGGACGCCACCCGAGGGCCCGTTCCGAGCCGCTCCAGTCGATGGCGTAGCGCCGGTCGTGTCCGGGCCGATCCGGGACGGACCGGATCCGCTCCGGGCCCACGTCCAGGTGCCCGGCCAGCCCCTCGACGACCGCCCGGTTGGTCCGTTCCGCGTCCCCGCCGAAGAGGTAGACCTCCCCGGCCCGCCCCCGCTCCAGGGTGGCGACGATGCCCCGGCAGTGGTCGTCCACGTGGATCCAGTCGCGGATGTGGAGGCCATCGCCGTAGACCGGCAGATCCCGTCCTTCGATCCCGTTCGTGATCATCAGCGGGATGAGCTTCTCCGGGAACTGGTAGGGGCCGTAGTTGTTGGACGCCCGTGTGACCCGGACATCCACCCCATGGGTGCGGTGGTAGGCCAGCGCCAGGAGGTCGCCCGCGGCTTTGCTGGCGGCATAGGGCGAACGGGGCGCCACCGGCGTGCCGGCCGTGAACCGCTCCCGGGGACCCTCGGCCTCCGGGTCCTGCCAGGGCAGCTCCCCATAGACCTCGTCGGTGGAGACGACCACCACCGTCAGGCCGGGGCGGCGGCGGGCGGCGGCCAGGAGGGTCTCCGTGCCGACCACGTTGGTGCGGACGAAGTCCGTGGCCGACGCGATGGAACGATCGACATGCGACTCGGCGGCGAGGTGCAGCACGGCGTCGACGTCGGCCAGCGCGGCCTCGACCGCATCGGGGTCGGCGACGTCCCCGTGCAGGAAGGCGTAGCGGGGGTCGGCGTCGACGCCCTTGAGGTTCTCCAGATTCCCGGCGTAGGTCAGCGCGTCCAGATTGCGGACCTGCCAGTCCGGTCGTTCGCGCAACAGCCAGCGCACGAGGTTGGACCCGATGAAGCCGGCGCCCCCGGTGACGACGACCCTCACGACGGGTCCCCCAGACCGGGGATGGGGCCGCGCACCACGGGCTCGTCCGACTCGGCGACGCGACGCGTGGCGCGGTAGAGCGAGCCGACGGTCCCCGCGTCGGTCCACCACCCCTCCAGCGTGCGGAAGCGCAGTTCGCCCCACTCGATGTAGCGGTTGTTGACGTCGGTGATCTCGAGCTCACCCCGCTCGGAGGGCGAAAGCCCGTGGATGATCTCGAAGACCCGGGCGTCGTAGAAGTAGCACCCCGTGACGGCCAGATTGGTGGCGGGCTCGGCCGGCTTCTCCACGATCCGCACCACCCGGTCGCCCTCCAGCTCCGCGACCCCGAAGCGCTGCGGGTCGTCCACCTCCTTCAGGAGGATCATGGCGCCCGCCCGCGCCCCGCGGGCCCGGAACGCGTCGACGGCCGGCGCCAACGACTCGCCGAAGAGATTGTCCCCCAGCAGGACGACCACCGGCTCGCCCTCCGCGAAGTGCTCCGCGAGGCCCAACGCCTCGGCGATGCCGCCTTCCCCCTCCTGGTAGGCGTAGTGCAGTCGGTTCAGCCCGAACTCGCGGCCGTTCCCCAGCAGGCGGAGGAAGTCCCCCGCCGAGCTGCCCCCGGTCACGACGAGGATGTCGCGGATGCCCGCGTGCACGAGCTGCTGCAGGGGGTAGTAGATCATGGGCCGGTCGTAGACCGGCAGCAGGTGCTTGTTCGTGACCCGCGTCATCGGGAGCAGGCGCGTGCCCAGTCCCCCCGCCAGCACGACTCCTCTCATCCACGGCCTCCACTCACGAGGTCGGCGCCGGAAGCGAGATAGCCCTCCAGCGCGCTGCGCCAATCCGCGAACGGACGTCCCAGCGCCCGCTCCGTCCGCTCCAGGTCCAGCACCGAGTAGGGGGGCCTCGGTGCCGGCGCCGGCCAGTCGCCCGTGGCGACCGGCGTCAGCTCCGGAGTCAATCCCGCCAACCGGCACGCCTCGCGCGCCAGCTCGAACCAGGTCGCCTCTCCGCCATCGGCCACATGCCAGATCCCGGTGGCTCCGAGGTCGTCCAACGCCCGGAGCGTGTCCGCCAGGCCGGGGGCAGCCGTGGGGCGACCGCGCTGATCGGCGACCACCCGCAGGGGCTCGCCGGTCCGCGCACGTTCCAGGATCCGGTCCACGAAGTTGCGGCCGCCCCGGCCGTACAACCACGACGTCCGCACGATGGCCCAGGCTCCGCCGGCGCGACGCACTTCTTCCTCACCGGCGTGCTTCGAGGCACCGTAGACCCCGAGCGGACGCGTGGGATCCTCCGGCCGGTAGGGACGACGCGCCCGACCGTCGAAGACGAAGTCGGTGCTGATGTGGATGAGCCGGGCGCCACAGCGGGCCGCTGCGCGCGCCACCGAACCCGCGCCGTCGCGATTGACGGCGTACGCGGCCTCCGGCTCCGACTCGGCCCGGTCGACCTGCGTGTAGGCGGCACAATTGACCACCACGCCGGGGCGCACGTCCTCGAAGAGGGCGGACACCGACGGCGCGTCGGTGATGTCCAGCGTGGCCCGCTCCACCGCCACGACATCACGCCCGGCGCGCCGGAAGGACGTCACGACCTCGGAGCCGAGGAGTCCGCCGGCGCCGGTGACCAGGATCGGGCGACCACCGTCGGATCGCGCTGCAGATGCCATGGGCTAGCATACCGACGCGGGGAGCGATCTCAAAGACCGCAGGAGAGCGGGCGTCCCACGACGGGACCGGCGCGCGCCCTCCCCGCCGGGCACCCGGCGCCCGACGAGAACGGGGGCCGGGGCGTTCGCCCCGAGCCCCCGTGTGCCTCGTCCACCCGCGGCCCCTCGGACCGCTGCGCGATCCTCAGCCCTTCACGATCCAGCGCTGTGGCTGACCCGAGGACGCCGCCACCTTGGACGTGGCGTTGCGCGTGTCGATCAGCACGGGCGCGAGGCGCACGATGCGGTCATAGTCGAAGTCGCTGTGGTCGGTGATGATGACCACCGCGTCGGCCTGCGCGAGCGCTTCGTCCGTGAGCGGCACGGAGGTGTGGTGCTCCCCGTCCTCCCGCACCTCGGGCACGTAGGGGTCGTGGTACTTCACGTGCGCGCCTTCCTTCTCCAGGAGCCGGATGATGTCCAGCGCCGGGGATTCACGGACATCGTCGATGTCCTTCTTGTAGGCGACGCCCAGCACGAGCACGGTGGATCCGTTCACCGCCTTGCGATTGCGGTTCAGGGCCTCGCGCACCTTGCCTACGACAAAGAGCGGCATATCCGAGTTGATCTGCGATGCCAGCTCGATGAAGCGCGCCGTGTAGTTCAAGGAACGCATCTTCCACGACAGGTAGAGCGGATCGATGGGGATGCAGTGTCCGCCCAGGCCGGGGCCGGGTGTGAACTTCATGAAGCCGAACGGCTTGGTCGCGGCGGCGTCGATGACCTCCCAGACGTCCACGCCCAGCTTGTCGGCGATCAACGCGATCTCGTTGACCAACCCGATGTTCACCGCGCGGAAGGTGTTCTCCAGCAGCTTCGTCAGCTCGGCGGCCTCGGCGGAGCTCACCGGGACCATGTTGTCGATGAAGCGGCTGTAGAAGGCGGCGCCCCGCTGCGCACACTCGTGCGTCATGCCGCCGATCACCTTGGGCGTGTTCTTGGTCTTCCAGACCTCGTTGCCCGGGTCGACCCGCTCGGGGGAGAAGCAGAGGAAGAAGTCCTCGCCCACCTTCATCCCGTCGCGCTCGAGCGCAGGGAGCAGGACCTCACGCGTCGTGCCCGGATACGTCGTCGACTCCAGCACGACCAGCTGGCCCTTGCGCAGGGCGCCGGCCACGGCCTCCGTGGCCGCGATGATGAAGGAGACGTCGGGATCCCGGGTCTTCGAGAGCGGCGTCGGAACGCAGATGGAGATGGCCTCGCACTCGGCGAGGCGGCTCATGTCGGTCGTGGCCTCCAGCAGGCCCTGTTCGCGCACCCGGGCCACATCGGCATCGGTGAGATCCTGGATGTGCGTACGGCCGCTGTTGATGATGTCGACCACGCGCGGGTTGACGTCGAAGCCCAGGACGCGGACGCCGGCGCTGGCGGCCTCCACCGCGAGGGGGAGTCCGACGTAGCCGAGACCGAGGACGCCCATGGTCCCCGCAGCGGGAGCGGTACCCTTGTTCACTGACAGCCCTTGTGTTCGAGTGGCCCTGATTTCACGTGTGGTCCGCCGGGACCGGCCGGAATCTGTCGCTTCCCCTGAAGGGGTTCAATCGGCTTCCGTCGCGGCGTTCCCGCCGCGGCCCGGGCCGGTCGCCACGACCTCCTGCAACGCGAGGACGGGACGGCCGACCGGTCACGCACCCGGCGCGGCGAGGGTGGTGCAAGAACCGGGCACGCCGCTCGATGCTCTTCCGGGCGCGGTTCCCGGATCCGCGGCTCTGGACCCAGGCCCCGGGGTTCGACCGCGGAAAGGGCGCGGCCGCGCGGGAAATCCGTGGAGGTCCACCTCGCGGGCCCCCGCACCGGTCCCGCCCGATGCAGGCCACCGCGCGATCCGGTTGAAGCGTCGACGCCACGCCGCCTCTCGGCCGCCACGGCCCGCGCCCCACACACACCCGCCACCTGGAACGGCGTCGCCCCCGCGACCCGAGGGCCGCGGGGGCGAGGATGTCCGCCCAGGTCGACGGCGCCGCTCAGACCGAGGCGGTCTGGCCGCGCGGCGCCTTCTGGATCTTGCCGGCGTGGATGCAGGACGTGCACACCCGCACCCGGGTAGGCTGACCATCCGGCCCGACCACCCGAACGGGCTGCAGGTTGGGCAGCCAGCGCCGCCGCGACTTGTTGTTCGCGTGGCTCACCTTGTTCCCGGTGGAGGGGCGCTTGCCGCAGACTGCACACACTCTGGCCATGATCTCCTGGATCTCCTCAGCTTCCGCTCCCCGCGGCGTCCGCCGGCGCTGCCGCGCCCGCAGTGACCCGGGTGGCGTCGATATAGCTCTCCGCGAACTCGGCTTCGATCCGGTTCACGTCGTTGGCGAATGATCCGCCGGCCTGCCAGGCGTCGAGGACGCTGTCCGACATCATGCGGACCGTGCCGGTCACGGTGGCGGTGCCGCCGGACGTCAGCTCGA